>CAUZKZ010000001.1:0-53110 GCA_963580345.1 Verrucomicrobiia bacterium
CCCGGGGGGGCACCCGTGGCGGGGTGCGGGAGGCTCGGGAAAGAGGCGGGAGCCCCTGCCCCGGTCCTGCGGTGAGGCGGGGCGATGGGCGGGCGGAGTTGGGGTGACTGGCGAAGAGAGCGGGGGGGGGTTGGGTGGCTGACGGCCTGACCTGGAAAGCGGGGCATCCGGCCCCGGGAGCACTCCTTCCGTGCAACGGACCGTCGCATGGAGCGTCGAGGCCGAGGCGGGCTACCTGGAGGCTGAAATAGGGCCTCGGAGGCAATCAGGAGAATTTTTCCGTGCAACGGACCATGCAATAGAACGCGTAATTCCGTGCATTTCCATGCATCTGAGGCGTAACCAAAGGTGCGCTGGCACGCTCTTCGGTAAATCGTAACTAGCTGATTATAAGTATCTACCGGGAACAGGACTCGAACCTGCACGAGCAATGCTCACCTGATCCTAAATCAGGCGCGTCTACCAATTCCGCCATCCCGGCGATATTTAGCGAGGCTAGGCAGTGGTTGGGAAATGACAACGGGAATTTAACGGAGGCCATCGAGGATTTTCCTGGGCCCTGAACCGACCATCTCCTCCAGGGTGTTCCGGTCTAAGGAGAGACCGGGTTGGAAACCGGGGTGGGTTTGGGGAGCATGGCCGCGCGCCCGACGGAGTAATACTCCAGGCCCTGGTTCATGGCCGTGGTGGGATCGAGGAGATTGCGGCCGTCGAAGACGAGGGGGGTCCGGAGGCGCTCCCGGATCTCCGCGAGATCAGCGTGGGCGAACTCGGACCATTCGGTGGCAATCACCAACGCTTCGGCTCCATCGAGGCACGAGTACATATCCTCCGCGTAGGTGATGCTGCCCTCCAGGGATCCGAACCGGCGGGCGGTTTCCATCGCTTGAGGATCCCAGGCCGTGATCTCCGCCCCTTCCGAGAGCATCTGCTTGACCAGCTTGATGGCCACGGACTCCCGGACGTCGTCGGTGTTCTGTTTGAACGCCAGGCCCCACACCGCGATCTTCTTGTCCTGTAGGACCCAAAGTTTTTCGCGGATCTTGTTCAGGAAGTGAGCCAGCTGGCTCGAGTTGATCTCCTCGACCTGTTTGAGAAGGTCGAACCGGTATCCCAGCGATTCAGAGATGGCGATGAAGGCCTTGATGTCCTTCGGAAAACAGGAGCCCCCATAACCAAGGCCGGCGTGGAGGAAGGAACGCCCGATGCGGGCATCCATTCCTATTCCTTCCGACACTTTCTCGATGTCGGCGCCGGACCGTTCGCAGATGCGGGCGACCGCATTGATGTAGGAAATCTTCAGAGCGAGGAAGGAGTTGGCGGCATGCTTGATCAATTCGGCGGACTCCACGTCCGTCACCAGGACGGGCGCCATGAAGGGCTCGTAGATCTTCTGCATGACGTTCAGGGCCCGGTCGTCGTTGGCCCCAAAGACAATGCGGTCGGGTTCCAGGAGGTCCTTCACGGCACATCCCTCGCGGAGAAACTCGGGGTTTGAAACCACGCCGAACTCCACGCCCGGCACCGCATAACGACGGACCGTTTCGTCGACTTTCCGGGCAGTCTTCACCGGGACGGTCGATTTGTCGACGATGACGCGATAGCCCAGCTCCGGGGTGAGGGCTTCCGCAATTTCCCGGGCGACCTTTTCAATGAACTGCAGATCCACCGAACCATCCGGTTGCGGCGGGGTGGGAACCGCGATAAAGATCGCCTCGCCCTCCCGCACGCCTTCCGCGGAGGAAGTGGTGAAGTTCAGGCGATCCGCACTGACGTTCTTGGCCACGAGTTCGGCGAGACCCGGCTCGAATATCGGGATCTTCCCATCGAGAAGGGTGTCGATTTTCTCCTCGTCGTTATCGACGCAGGTAACTTCGTGACCGACTTCCGCAAAGCAGGTGCCGGTTGTGAGCCCGACGTAGCCGGTGCCGATAATGGAGATTTTCATGGTTCCGATAGTGCTGGAATCGTCGTCCGCTTCAAGCAGATGATCACCGGACGGGCAACAACACTTCACAACGGTGCTGTGTCGCCCCCGAATAGACCGGATCCCTCCGAAAGGCCACCGAAAGGGAGCCCCGAGATTATCGAGGGTGCCCCCCAGGACCAGGTGCCGATCAGGGGCTGGCGGGAGGCAGGCCGAGTGACTCGAGACCGGCGGAGCGGCAGGGGAAAGATGCCCCGGATGGGAGAGTTCCCTTCCTCAGCTCAAGGACGTGGAACCGGGAGCCGAAGAAACCGGGGTGGGTGAGGGTGCGAAACTGCCGGATGAAGGAATCGGGCGGCGGATCGTCGGTGAGCTCACGCAGGAGCGGGGCGGCGAGGTTGGTGAGGTAGGATTCCTGGCGGGCGAAGCCGTGAGGAATGAGACCGGCGCGTCCCGCGGCCGTGGCCACGGCGGTGAAGTCGACGTGGGCCGTGATGTCCCGGATCCCCGGGGAGTCGAGAGGATCTTGGCGCGCCTCGTGATGGGCGTAGGTCTGGAGCGTTCCGCCGGTGCGGTCGGGATGATAGTAGTCGTCGTGCGCGAACCCGTAGTCGATGAAGAGGAAGTGGCCGCGGTCGACCAGGGGCATGAGGCTTTCGAAAAACGGTTCGAGAACGGAGCAGAGCTCAGTTTGATAACCGTCGGGAAAGTTCGTCCCGAGGGCGGCGACCTGCCTGGCGAGGAGGGGATCCACGATCGGGGCGTCGACCCAGATCAGGGATTCATCCTGCAGTCCGACCCGGCGCTCGATCCACGCACCCTCCACAAACCGGATGAGGCGGACCGGAAGGGCATCGAGAACTTCGTTGGCGAGGACGGCGCCGAACCCGGCGGTGGCTCCGGGCGGCATCCCGATGGCACGGAGATTCGGTTCGCCGGCATCCCCGAAGCGAGCGGCAAGGGCGGCGCGCTTGCGCGGTGATGGCTCGCAGGCGGCATAGTGAAGGGCGCCATGAAATTGCGGTGAGAGGGCCTGAACCCCCCGCAGGACATCCAGGGCCAGCGAGCCGTCCTCGGGGCCCAGTTCGAAGAGGTGCATGGTGGCGGGCTGGCCGCCTTCCTGCCAGAGCCGATGGAGGCGCAGGGAGAGGAGCCGGCCGAAGGTTTCGCCCACGCTGACATTGGTCGCGAAATCGCCCGCGGTGCCGATTCGCAGGCGGGAGGGGTCGCTGTAATAGCCGTGGTCCTCGTGGTAGAGAGCCAGATCCATGAAGGATTCGAAGCTCAGCGGGCCCTCGGCGCGGATGCGGGGCCGCAGCACCTCCTCCAATAGAGGGGTTGCCCCGGCGCCGGAAGAGGGGTAAATACCCGGTGTAGCGCGTTGCGATGTCTGTCTTGGATCCACCGATTCCATGGCGAAAGAGAAAACGAAAAACCGCCGGAAGCATCGATTTTACAAGCGGAAAGGCTTCTGGATCGTAATCCTCGGGTGCGGCCTCGCGGGATTGATCGCCCTCGCGGTGGTGGACCGACGCCTCCAACCCTACAAGGACCAGGCCGCCGCGATCGACATTTCGACCATCGATGACGTCGAGATTCCCAGCATCATCCTGGACCGGAAGGGCAGGGAGATCGGCCGCATGTTCGTCGAGAATCGCAGCAAGATTCCGATCGAGCGGGTGCCCCAGAAGCTGATCGACGCCCTCCTCGCCCAGGAGGACCAGCGCTTTTTCAAGCACGACGGGGTGGACCGCGTTGGGGTGGCGCGTGCCGTCTACCTGAACCTGAAGGCCGGAGAAGTGACGCAGGGAGCCAGCACCATTACGATGCAGCTGGCACGCAATGCCTTCGACCTGAAGTCGGCCGCGGAGGAAAAAAACCAGTCCAGCCTGGAACGCAAGATTGTCGAAGCCTTCCTCGCCCTCCGGATCGAAGCGAAGATTCAGGACCAGATCGCGGCCGAGTTTCCGGACCAGGATGCGCGCAAGGAGCAGATGAAGCGAATGGTGCTGGAGTACTACCTGAATCGGATTCCCTTCGGGAGCGGTTTTTACGGAGTGCGCTCGGCCGCCCTGGGGTACTTTGGGAAGGAACCGATGGCCATGAGCATCGAGGAGTGCGCCTCCCTGGTGGCCTGCGTGAAAAATCCGACCGAGATCTCGCCCCTGCGCAATCTGGCCAAGAACCGCAAGGCGCGCGATCACGTCCTGAACCGGATGCGCGACGAAGAAATGATCACGGATTCGGAGTGGATGGCCCTCAGCACCAAGCCGGTGGTGATCAATCCAAAGCCCTTGCTGAAGGGCAAGTCGCACTTGTACGAAATCGTGGATGACCTCGCGCTCGAGAAGGTTGGGATCGAGGCGATGTCGCGCGGCGGATTCCGGATCACCACCACAATCGACCGGGAGATTCAGGAGCAGGCCGAGCGCAGTTTGCGGGACCAGTTGGACCGGGCCGAAAAGCAGCCCGGCTACAACCACCCGCGCCTCGCGAATTTCGAGCCGGCTCCCGGGAAGGTCCCTCCCTACTTGCAGGGTGCGGTGCTCATGATCGACTCCGCGAGCGGGAACGTCCTCGGGCACGTCGGTGGCCGTGACTACGCTCAATCGCAGTACGATTTCGTCGTGAATGGCAATCGGCCGTTCGGCACCGCGTTTTTGCCCATGATCTACACCGCGGCCCTGGCTGCAGGGCGGCAACCCTGCACGACCGTCAAGGACGAGCCGATGGACAATCGCGCCGTGATGGTGGGAGGACGGGAAGGGATCCTGGGCGAATGGGGGATGGAGGTTCTCAATCCGCGCCACGAGGGTCGCATCACGAGCCGGCGGGCTCTCGCTTTTTCCAAGATCGCAGCCTCGGTGCGCCTTGGGCGGGAACTTGGCCTCGAAAAGGTGGCGGAAATGGCGAAGGCCTTCGGACTGCAGGTCGCGGAAGATGAACTGCTCAACCGGATGCTATTGGGCTGGAACCTCGTCTCGTTGCCGGACACGGTGCGGGCCTACTCCGCCTACTCTCAGGGGGGCAAGATGCCCACTGCGCTGCGCTACATCGAGCGCATTGAAGACGTGGACGGAAGCCTCGTCTACGAGGCGCCGGTCGCGAAGGACAAGGTGCGGACCAGGCGCGCTTGTGACGAGATTACGGCCTACCAGATCCACGACATGCTGCGCGAAGCGGCCCGGAGCGGGAATCTCAAGGAAGAAGCCGGATTGCTCAAGAAGCAGTCCTTTCCCGGAGTGATCAAAACGGGCACCACCCATAGTTTTGCGGACGGCTGGTGCATCGGGTACAATGGCACGGTCACCCTCGGAATCTGGGTCGGATTCCACCAGGGCGGCAACGACGCGATTTACCCGAACGCGTTCGGCCGCAGCTTGGCCTTCGAGCCATGGGCGGAGATCATGAACGAGGCCGAGTCCCGCTTTCCGGGCCGGGTCATCGAGCCGCCCTCCTCCCTCGAACCGGTGAAGGTGTGTTCCGGCTCGGGATTGCTCGCGACGCGCTATTGCTACGAGCCGGTCGATCATCCCGAGCGCGGCGTGAGCTTTCGCTATACGGGGTACACCGAGCAGCTGCGGCGCGACCGTGAGAAGCTTGGATTGTGCGACATGCACGGCAAGGGCGGAATCGGCACCAACGAAGTTCTCGAACGCTACGGGCCGCAAGCCATCGACTCCGCGCAGCGCCAGCTACTGGCGGTGGCGCCGATCCTGCCGCAGGCTCCCGCCCTGATCGGGGAGGACCCGTATGATTCGGAGGTGGTCTCGCTGGATCCGCCCGATGAGGAGATCAGTGTCTTTATCCGGGGACCCAGCCTCTTGCTGGATTCGGAGATCATCGGGGATGGAGAGGCCGGGTTGCGCCTGCGCCAGCCGAAGAAGATTGAGATCAAAACCGATTGAACCGGACCCCGCAGGCGGGACTGGACGGAGGCAGGGCGTTGAGCATGGAGAATCAGGACGGGGAGGCGCGAGGGCAGCGGTGGCTGGGCTATTCCTGTCCGGGTTGCCACACCCTCTTTCGGGTGCGGGTCGACAGTGTCGGCAAGCGGGCCGAGTGCCCGAGATGCGGTGATATCGTGGAGATTCCCGATGAGGGAGCGACCCCTGCGCCGACCACGCGCGAGAATGAGTTTCGGGAATTCGATGAACTGGCGGGGGGGAAGAAGGAGCAACCGGGCGCCCCAGGCTCCTCGAGGGTCCGACGAAAGATCAAGAAGAAGGTTAGAAAGAAGATCCACGACGAGGATCCGAAGGAACCGGAGTGGGAGAAAGACAGGAGACCGAACCACGATCCGCGGAGGACGAGGCGGTCCCTGGTGCTGATCGCAGCGGCAGGACTGCTCATTGCGATCGCAGCCATCGTGGCCTTGAAGCTCACGACGGGCACCACGGAGGAGCCGGGTGCCACCGGCGGGGAAAAAGTGGAGGATCCCGGTGTCGGCAGACCCGAGAACCAGGATCCCGAACTCGCGGATCCGGAGATCGCAAAAGTCGAAATGCAGACTGCAATCCTGGATATCAAGGCGGCCGTGGAAGGGTTCCTGGGTGCGAAGGGGGTGGAGGAGATGATGCCGTATGTGCGAACTCTTCCGGGCATGGAGACCCGCATCCGGGAATATTACCAGGGACACCCCCATCAACCGGTGGCGTACCGCACGATCTCCCCCAAGGGTAAAGTCATGAAGTCCGGCGAGCTCTGGGCCGTGGACATTGTTCTCCAGGACTTCTCGATTCGGCCGATTGCGCTGGAGCGGATGAAGGAGCGCTACCTGGTGGATTGGGAGAGCTGGATCGGTTACTCCGAGATCCCTTGGGACGATTTCTCCAGGGAGCGGCCCACCGAACCGAAGCTGTTCCGGATCCTGTTAACTCCGGTGAACTACTACAACTTCGAGTTTTCCGACGAAAAGAAATGGAAGTGTTTCCGAATCGAGTCTCCCGATAAGGGGCACATGTTTTACGGGTACGTGCCCCGTTACTCGACCGTGGACAAGAAGCTGACGCCCCTGAATGGGAAGCGTGGCGATCCGAAAACCTTCCTCGTCAAGTTGAGGTATCCCGACCACGCGAAATCCCCACAGCAGGTGCTGATAAGCGAGGTGTTGGGATCCGGTTGGGTCATCCCGCCGGAGAAGAAATGATGTCTATCGACCCCGCCCGGCTCCGACCGTCCGGTGCGACGAGAGCCCAGAAACAACGCATTTGAGACCTCAACGCCGTGGAACTCCTTGATTTTGCAGCCGTCCTGCTCTCCCTCGCAGCAGTCTTCGGATACATCAACCTGAAGCTCTTCAAGTTGCCCACCACGATCGGCATCATGTTGATCGGGCTGTTGCTGAGTATCCTGCTGCTCGTATTTCGTGGCGCGGTGCCCATGGTTCCGGAAGCAGCCGACCGCTTCGTGGAATCGATCGACTTCAATGAGGCGCTGATGGAGGGGATGTTGAGTTATCTCCTGTTTGCGGGAGCCCTGCACGTGAACCTGGGGGACCTGGCGAACCAGAAGAGGCTGGTGGCGCTGCTGGCGAGTTTCGGAGTGGTCCTTTCGACCTTTTTGATTGGAACGGCGGCCTTCTTCCTCTTTCCGCTCTTCGGCTTCGATGTCCCCTATATCTGGTGCCTTGTGTTCGGGGCCCTAATTTCGCCTACCGATCCGGTGGCGGTCATGGGGATTCTCAAGACCGCGGGGGCGCCGAAGTCCCTTGAAACCAAGATCACGGGCGAGTCGCTCTTCAATGATGGGGTGGGGGTGGTGGTCTACCTGGCGGTACTTGGCCTGGCCCTGGAAGGTCATGGGGACCACGGCGGCGCCGGCGTCGCGGACATCCTGAAGCTTTTTGCAGTCGAGGCCGGCGGCGGAATGTTGTGGGGCCTCGCTGTCGGGGCGGTGGCGTACTTCATGTTGCGTTCCATCGACAACTACCAGATTGAGATTCTCATTACCCTGGCCCTCGTGACAGCCGGCTACCGCCTCGCCTCCTACTGGCACCTGAGCGGACCGCTCGCAATGGTGGTGGCCGGGCTCATGATCGGAAACCACGGGCGCCTCTTCGCGATGAGCGATACGACGCGGGAGCACCTTGATACGTTCTGGGAACTGGTCGATGAGATTCTCAACGCGATTCTCTTTCTCTTGATCGGTCTGGAGTTATTCGTGCTCGAACTTTCCGGGCGGGCTCTTATGGCGGGGGCCATTCTGGTGGCGGTCGTCCTCGGCGCCCGTTTCATTGCAGTCTCCATCCCGGTAGCGGTCCTGAAGAAAAGGCGCACGTTTACGC
The DNA here is from genome assembly GCA_963580345.1 of Verrucomicrobiia bacterium. GTDB lineage: Bacteria > Verrucomicrobiota > Verrucomicrobiia > Verrucomicrobiales > Akkermansiaceae > Roseibacillus_B. The sequence continues at coordinate 8,214 of CAUZKZ010000001.1, forward strand.
CGGGGGTGGTGCGGATCCTGACGTGGGGCGGATTGCGGGGCGGAATCTCGGTGGCCCTGGCGCTTGGAATTCCGAAAGCGGCGGAGCATGCCGAATCGCGAAACGTGATCCTGGTTGCGACCTACGTGATCGTGGTCTTTTCGATCGCGGTCCAGGGCCTGACTCTCAAGCCGTTGGTGGCGAGAGTGTTGAGGAGGGAGAAGGCTGATTCACCGGAGGCCTGATCGGGACCGCCGGGAGGGAAACCTGAACCTGGTTCCAGGTGACCGGTTTCAGGAGGTCAAAGGTCGTGCCGCAGTACTGGCAACGGAAATGTTGCCGAACCAGGGCCCGGATGACATTCGAGGTGCCGTAGTTCAGCGGAAAGAAGCGGACCGCCTTTTCGTGTTGTCCTGCGGAGTTGTCAAGGAAGGGAGTTCCTTTGCAGAGCGGGCAATGGCAGCTGCGCCGTTTAAAGAAACTGAAGAGCCAGAGAAATGCGCTGAAACCCCCGAATCCGATCAGAAGCGAGGCCGCGTTCTTGCCGGGCGAGGCAGCAAGGGCGAACAAGGCCGCCGCGCAACCAACGAGGGCGAGGTAGAAGAAGGCTGAAACCAGCAGGGCCCAGATATACGGTTTTCGGTAGGGGACGGAGCGGGCCCGCACGTTGAGGGGGGCCTTCCTGGGGGCTGCCGTGGCCTTTGGGGGGGCTTCTTGCATCGATAGACTTCTCCCCAAAGAGTCTAACGGAAACTGGGTAAAGAGGCAATCCCCGAAAAGAGGATGGAAGATCGGGGAAGCCGGGGCACGGTTCACCTCGTCCTAAAGGAACGGCGCGATGACGATGCTGACGATGGCCATCACGTTGATCATGATGTTCATGGAGGGTCCGGAAGTGTCCTTGAGCGGATCGCCGACGGTGTCGCCCACCACGCAGCCCTTGTGGGTTTCGCCTCCTTTGCCGCCAAAGTGGCCGTCTTCCACATATTTCTTGGCATTATCCCAGGCCCCGCCGGCGTTGGACATCATGAGGGCAAGCACAACGCAGCACAGGAGGGCGCCGCAGAGAGTCCCCGCCAGGGCGATGGCCCCGCTTTCGGGTTGGATGGCGCGGAAACCGAACCCCACCACGAGGGGCGTGCCCACCGCGAGCAGAGCGGGCAGGATCATGCGTTTGGTGGCTGCCTTGGTGGCGATATCCACACAGCGATCGGAATCGGGCTCTCCGGTTCCTTCCAGCAAGCCGGGAATCTCGCGGAACTGGCGCCGGATCTCCGAGATCATGTCGAAGGCCGCACGGCCTACCGCGTCCATCGTGATGGCGCCATTCAGGAAGGGGACCACGCCTCCGATGAAGACCCCCACGAAGAATGTGCGGAGAATCCCGGGGTCGCTGAGGTTGAGATCGACCCCGGTCTTCTGGATAAAAGCGGTGGTGAGGGCGAGGGCCGAGAGCCCGGCCGCCCCGATTGCAAAGCCCTTGCCGATCGCGGCGGTGGTGTTGCCGACCGCGTCGAGGCTGTCGGTGATCTTGCGTGTTTCCTCGCCCATGGCGGACATCTCTGCAATGCCGCCGGCGTTGTCGGCCACCGGGCCATAGGCATCGATCGCCATCGTGATGCCGACCGTCCCGAGCATTCCCACCGCCGCAAGGCCCACCCCATAAAGCCCGGCAAATTCGTAGGATACATAGATGGTGGCGGCGATGGTGAGGAGGGGCACCGCGACCGATTTGAGGCCTAACGAGAGGCCGGCGATCATGAGGGTGGCCACTCCGGTTTCGCCCTGGCGTGCAATTTCCTGGACCGGCTTGCCTCCGGTGTAGTGTTCGGTGATGAGGCCGATCACGATGCCGCCCACCGCCCCGCACAGGATGCAGAGGCCGACGTTGGCACTCAGGCCGAGGAAATTTGCGAGCCCGAAGGCCGCGCCGATGTAGAGGAGGGCGGCCCCGATGGTTCCGAAGCGGAGGGCCTCGGCGGGGTTCTTGCCGGCCATGATCCGGACGATGAGGATCCCGAGAATCGAGCAGACCAGACCCACCGTGGTGAGAAGGAGGGGGAGTTGCATGAGTTGGACCACCCCCTCGTGACCCTCGGCCGCTCCAATCCTATGCAGGAAGGCGACGGCCGATTCGCTGGCCTCCGTTGCCAGCCGGGCGCCCAGCGCGGCAGCGATCGCGATGCTGGCGATCTGGGCGTTGCAGTAGGATTCAAAAATGTCGGAGCCCATGCCGGCCACGTCGCCGACGTTGTCACCGACGTTATCGGCGATGACGCCGGGATTGCGGGGATCGTCTTCCGGGATGCCGGCTTCCACCTTGCCGACCAGGTCGGCCCCCACATCGGCCGCCTTGGTAAAGATGCCGCCTCCGACGCGGTAGAAGAGCGCCACGAGGGAGGCCCCCATTGCAAAGCCCTCCATGATCTCGGCGACATGCTCGCTCTTGTTGTAAAACCAGAAGAGGCCGCCCAGCCCGATGAGTCCCATCGAGGCCACCGTCAGGCCCATCACAGAGCCACCGAAAAAGGCCACCGAGAGAGCCTGGGCCTTCCCTTCGTTCCGGGCCGCGAGGGTGGTCCGGACGTTGGCCTTGGTGGCGGTGAACATCCCGATGAAACCGGCCATGGAGGAAGAGAGGGCGCCCAGGAAGAAGGCCAGCGACTGTTCCCTGCCGTAGTTCTGCTGAAAGAAAAACAGCGCGGCACCAATGGCGACAGAGAAGATCGAGATCAGCAGGAACTCCCGGCGCATGAATACCATCGCCCCCCGGTGGATCTTTTCGGCAATCTCGGCGACCTTCCCCTCGCCACCGGGACGCTTGACGATGCGCGCCAGCAGGATAAACGCAATGATCAAGCCGGCGATGCCAGCGATGGGCGTGATGATCGGATTGACGGTCATGGAGTTCTCGTGAGCAATCGCACTAAAAATGAGCCGGGACGCCACTTTTCAATGGCGACCCGGCGGGGCGAGGGAGTCTAGATTCAGTGCCTTGTCTGGCAACGGAAAAAATGGCCGTTTTGCACGGGCTCGGGCTCAAGAACGAAGTGTGAATTACTCATAAGGGGCTTCGTGTGGAGTTCCTTGTGAACCATGGCCGGGACCCTGGTAGTCCATCACCCTTGATCTGACGGATGTTCGCTTGTTGACCGAAGGGCTGGCGGGGTTGGCGGACCATCGAGGATCGCCCAATCCACTCGGGTCGGCCGCCTTGCCAGCCCTTCGTTCCCCGGCGCGTCCATCAATCATCTCAAACTTGACGCCCTACTAGTTGGTTTTCGCGGCGGTCCAACTCGGAAACTCGTTTCGCAGTTGTTTGCGGATTGCCGCGGCCTGTTCGGTTTGACCGTTTTTCTCGAGGGCGTCCGCGGCCCGGAAGAGGGCGAGAGGCTTGATCTCCTTGTCATCGATGAACATCTCCGAGGTCTTGAGGTAGCTCGCGGCGGCGCTCTCGTAGTCCTTGCGGTACATGGCGACGTCCGCCAGGGCCATGTAGAGACCGGCCTGCACGGTGCCCTGGGGGTCGAGTTCCAAGCCCTCGTGGGCAGCCTCCCAGGCCTCGTCCCACTTGGAGGTGCCGATCAGAGCGTGGCTCCGGTCGAGGTGGGCATCCGCTTTCCAGAAATTTTCCTGGTCCTGCTCGAGGAGAATCGCGAGGGACTCGAGGGCCCGCCCGAAGTGTCTTCGTTCGATGCGGGCCTTGGCGAGATGGCGCCACACGATGACGTCCGTGAGGCCGGGCTCGTCGGGAGTGCTCGCGAAGCCGAGGAAACGGTCGGCCGCTTCGTAGTCGCCCTTGGAGAAGCGCTCCAGCCCGAGCCAGATCAGCATGCGGGCCGGTAACCGTTGCCTTGGGGCATCGGCCAGGAGGCGTTCCACGGCCTCCTTCAACTTGTCGGAGTCGAGGAGCGAGTAGGCTGCGAGCACGAGGTGGACCCCGGCCGGTTCCCGGAAGCGCTGCGGGAGAAGATTACGAGCGGTTTCAAGGGGGGGAATGGCCTTGGCCCATTCTTCGAGCTTGTACCAGCCCCAACCGATCCAGTAATTGGCGTCGGCCCGCGACTGGCTGCCGAGGTTTCCCTGCAGCGCGAGGAGGCTCTCGTAGCTGGCGATCATTTCCTTGTACTTGCGCTCATCGTGATAGATGCGTCCGCAACGCTGGTGGGCGAAGGCGGTCAGGGTTGGTTCGATATCGAGCGTCAGGAGGCGCTGGAAATCCTTCAGGGCGGAGCCGCGATCACCGAGTTGAAGGTAGGCGTATCCGCGCTTGGCGAGCGCCTGGTCGATATTGGGGTGGTCCGGGTAGTGGCGGATGAAGCTGGAGAGGTTCTGGGCGGCACGCCCGAACTCGCCGGTGTCGGCGAGGCACCAGCCCCGCTTGAAGTAGACCTCGGCGCGCAATTCCTCGGGCAGCGCGGAGACGTTGACCTTGTTGTAGGCAGCGGCGGCGCGGCCCACTCCGCCTTGGTGGAAAAGGATCTCGGCCTTCATGAGGCGGGTTTTTTGGAGCCAGGGGCTGGCGGGAAAACGGTCGGCGTAGACCTCGACAAAGGTGTCGACCTGGCCGGGAATGTTGGGTCCATTGATCTGGTAAAAGCTGCCGAGGCGCCGGTAGCTGGCCTCGAATCCGAGCTCGGTGAGCGGCGCAAGGCGTTCGGCATTGAAGAATTGCCGGATCGCCTCGTTGTGGCGGTCGAGTGAGGCGAGCGATTTACCCGCGATCATGTAGATCTTCGACTGGATGTCGCTCTCGCCCATGAATTCGCCGCGCCGGAAGACCTTGACGGTCTCGGAAAAGTTGCCCTCCTCGAACCTCATTTCCATGAGGGCGAGCTGGGCCCGGGCCTTGAACTTGTGGTCCAGTCCGGCCGCGTCGATGGTCTGGTTGAGAAAGGACTCGGCCTTGGCATGTTGACCCAGCTTGGAGGCGGAGACTCCCGCGGCGAAAAGGGCCTGGGCGCGTTCCTGCGGGGCGGTATTCGGGGCGAGAAGCAGCTCGAAGTGTTCGAGGGCTTTTTCGTGGCGGCCTGCGGCGGCATGGAGTTCGCCGGCGGTGAGGCGGGCATACTCGCGGAAGGGGTTGGTGCGGGCTTCGACGATTTTTTCGAACCGCACGATGGCGGCCCCGTTCTGGCCGGCGTATTTGAGGCTGCGCGCTTCGTAGAATACGGCCTTGTGGCGGAGGTCGGCTTCGGTGGCCTGGCGGGCCGCCACTCCGAACAAGGGAGCGCCCTTGGCCCACTCTTTGCGGTTGTACATTTGCGCTGCGAGCCGGTAAGCGCCGAGGGCCACCCAGTTCCCGGTACGGTAGCGCTGGATGATTCCGTGGAAGGTCTGCTCGGCCTGCTGCAACTCCCCGGTAAGCAGCAGCGCCATCCCGAGCTGATAGGCCGCTTTCTGCGCCAGGTTTCCCTGGGGCCGGGTGTTCAGGAAATCGCGGAAAAGCGGGACCGACATCTGGAGGGCGCGGCGCTTTTCGTGGACGTCATTGATTTCATTCCCATACCGATAGAATCGTGTGGCCCGATGGTAGAGGTCCGCCCCGTTGTCGAAGGGCTCGATAATGCCGGGAGCCTGGGCGGGGAGCGGGGCGGGGGAGAGGGCCGCCAACCCAAGCGTGACCGCCAGCGCGGCGTTCGCCTTCATGAGGGCAACCCCGGGCCGGGGAAATCCCCGCGAGGCGGAGGCCGGGTTCAAACGACCGCCGGGCCGGCGTCCGGCGGACATCAGGGAGGGGGAGCCGATTCTCGGGATTCGCACAGCGGAGGGTTGGGGATTTGTGCCACGAAGTGACATCGAGTTCAACCACTTGGAGTGGATTGGGCCGCATTCTGCAGCTTTTGGAGTCTTTCCCGGTAGCGTTTGGCGGATTTGAGCGATTTCTCGCCACCCTTCAATTCGAGGGCGCTGATGGCTCTGCGCAGCGCCTTGAGGGCGATGGTGCGGTCCTTGCTGTAGAACTCCACCACCGCCACGTAGTGTTTTGCCGCGCTGTGGGGATCGCCCTGGGACATGGCGATATCGCCGAGGATGAGGCGGGCCTGGGCATTCAGGATCCCCTGGGGTTTGAAATCGAGGCAGGCTTCGGCTGCCTTGCGGGCCCGCTCGGGGTCGTTCAGCTTGAAGTGGGCACGGGCCAGCAGGTAGTTCGTCTCGGATTGCCGGAACTTGTTTTCCTCCACCTGGAGGACGATTTCGAGAGGACGGATTGACTCTTCGAAGGCACCGGCTTCGAGGGCGCTGCGCCCCGCCGCGCGCCACACCACCACCTTGGTCTTGGTGGGCTCCTTCGGCGTGATGGCGTATTTCAGGTAGTGCCACCCCTCCGGGTAGTTTTCCTCGCGCGCAAAGGAGGTCCCGAGCCACGCGAAGACAGGGCGAGGAACGTTCTCATTGGGATAGTTCTTCAGGAGGAGGTCCAGCTCGGTCTTCAGCTCATCGCGCTGCTGGAGCTGATAGTTGGCCAACGCAAGATGGAGGGTCGATTCCCGTCCGAGTGTCCCGGCGTCGGTCTCGCGGGCGCGTTTAAACGGCTCGAGGCACTCTGCGAATTGGTCCTGCCGGTAGAGAGCCCAGCCCCTCCAGAATTCGGAGGCCGCTCTCTTCTCGGGATCGCGGTCGGGAAAATCGGCGATCAGGCGTTCGTGGCACTCCGCGAACTTTGCGAGGTTCTCGGATTGACGCGCGGGGTTCCCATCACCTTCCCGCTGGCGGGCCGCCTCGTCCTCGATGGCCTGCTTGTAGAGGCCGGCCTTCTGGGCCCAGGCGTACTCCTTCAGCTGGGGATTTTTGGCTTTCGCGAGGAGGCGCTCGAGTTCCCGGTGCGCCTTGGAGGAATCACCACCTTCCAGGTAGACCTCGGCCCGCTTCACGATGGCGTTAATGGCCTGGGGATGATCGGGGTGCTTTTCGATGAAGAGGTCGAAGGCCTTGAGAGCCGCCTCCCGGTCGCCGGCCTGCAAGAGGGCGGAGGAAAGCCGGTAGCGCAAGCCCCCGTGGTTTTCCTTTGCGATGTGCTTGAGACCGATCTTTCCGTATACCAGAGCGGCGGCGGCGTAGTTCCCGGCCTGGTAGTGTCCCTCCGCCAGCATGAGCCGGGCGTTGTGGATGCGCGGATCGTCCGGATGCTTTGTTTCAAAGCGTTTAATGAACTCGTCCGCCTGCTTGGTGAGTTCCCGCCCCCCGGTCTTGTACTCCCGGGAAATCACCACGTATCCAGCCTCGAAGGCCGTCATGTTGTTAGGCGCGATCTTGGAGAGCTCCCGCAAGAGGGCTGTGGACCGATCCTTCTGCCCCAGCGCTTCGAAGGCCTTCGCGGCGAGCTGCAGGCGTTGCGCCATGGGAGCCTTGTCGAGAGGGAATTTTCCCTTGTTGAAGTAATCGATGACGGCTTGGTGTTCCTCCGCCCGCGAGGCTGTACTCATCAGGGAAAGCTGTGCCTCGTCGCGCCACTCCTCCAGCCCGGGCGTTACGAGAATGGCCTCGAAGTACTTCTTCGCGGATTCCTTCTTCTTGAGTTCGCGGGCCAGCCGGGCACACTGCAAGGTGGCGTCCGCCTTGGTCTTGACGTCTGGAGAAGAGATGAGATTGATGAAGTGCGCGAGAGCCTCTTCCTTCTTTCCGTCCTCTTTGTAGTGATGCGCGAGGACGCGCTCCGCACCCTCCCGGAAGGGCGACCCCTCGTCGGCCAGCACGGCCTTCAGCGCCGCGATCGATTCGGGACGCTTCTCCAGTTTCTCGAAGCAGAGGGCACGGCTGTAGACCGCCTTGTGGCGAAAGTCCTCGTTGTCGGTTTGTTCCGCAGAGAGCTGGTAGAGGGGCTCTGCTTCGTCGTACTTCCTGGCCTTGTAGTGCTCGTGGGCGAGTTGGTACGCGGCCGCACCCACCAGCGGGCCTTCCTTCCAGGTCGTGACCACCTTCGACAGGCAGTTGCGGTAGCCCTTCAGGTTGCCCACCTTCTGATAGCACACCGCCGAGTAGTACCATGACTTGAGGGCGTTGGAGTGCTTCGGGAAGGTGGTGTGGAATCGATCGAATTGCCGCACCGCCGCCAGGTAGGTTTCCTTCTGGCGCTCCGCGTTCTTCTGCTCGACCGCCTCGCGGTAGGCGAGGAGGGCCAGCTGGAAGAGGTCGTTGGCCGGGTCGGCCTTGAGAGGCTGGTCCGCCTTGGGCTTGGCCTGCTTCTGGGCAGGCGCCGGGGCCACCATAAGCACGACGGCAAGGGCGGCAACGATGACATCACTCCTCCGCATCCTGATCTCTTCTAGAATACCGCACAAACCGGAAAGTTCCCGCAAAAATGCGAAAAAAACAGCAGCTTAGTCGCCCTCCGGCTTACGGGTCGCAAAGGAGATGTTCCAGATCCCGGCTTTCTGGCAGATGTCGATCACCTCCATGAGGTTCTGGTAGGTGATCTCGCCGTCGCCCCGGAGCCGGACCGGCTGGTTTTCATGAACCTCCACGATGGCGCGAAGCTTGCCGAGGAGCTGCTCCTCGGTGAGCGCGTCGGCGTTTACCACCAGCTCGCCGTTCTGGCGGATGTTGATCACGATCTCGCTGATGGCGCGGTTCTCTTCCTTGCCCTGGGTGGAAGTGGGGACCTTCACCTTGCTGTCCTGCTCGGAGCGCGAGAATTGCCAGGTCACCAGGAAAAAGATCAGGAGGAGAAAGACGATGTCGATCATGGGGGCCAGCTGAATGACGCTGGCGGGAGGATCGGCGGCCTTGAATTTCACGGGTTCGGCGGAGTTAGGTTCAGACCCCGTGCACGTCGGCCTGCTCGGAGCGAGCCGGCGCCGGCATCTGGCTGCGCGGGATGGCGTAATCTTCCTGCCCCTCCGGCGGGAGCGCCTGCTCCGGCAGCTGGTAGCGGCCCGCGCGCTGGAATTGCGATCCGAGGAGGGCGAGGAGGTGCGTGGCGGCGGCTTCGAGCTCGGAGAGGTAGCGTTGCACGCGCCCGCGGAAGACCGAGTAGAAAATCATCGCGATGATTCCGATCGTCAGTCCGCTCGCGGTGGTGACCAGCGCTTCCGCCACGCCGCCGGCGAGTCTCATCTGCCTCACCACCTCCACGTTGCCGGTATTGATTTCGAGGAAAGCCTTGATCATTCCGAGCACGGTTCCGAGGAGACCGACCATCGGGGCAATTGCACCGATGTCGGCGAGGTAACTGATGCGCTGGTTCAGGGTGCTGGCCTGCCGCGATCCCTCCGCCTCCGCCACCTCGCGGATCTCGTTGAATTGCGCGTCGGAATTCTTGGTGGCGAAGTCGAGGGTCTTCTGCGTGATCCGTGCAATGCACTCCCCGCGCCGGTGCGCGTAGCCGACCAGTCCGAGGTAGTCGCGCTTGCGGATCAGGCTCTCCGCCACTCGCATGAATCGATCGCTCACCACCGTCGCGCGCCGGATGGTCAGAAAAAAGAGCAGGATCAACACCACCGCCGTGACCGAGAGCAGGCCCAGCGGCCACATCATGATCCCGCCCTCCTTGATGATCTCCAGCACGTTGATCTTGTCGGGATCGGTCGGCTGCTCCGCGCCCACCGCGGCACCGGTCGTGACCAGCAGGGCCGGCAGGGAGAACAAAAGGCGATTCATGAATCGGGGGCAGTGTATCGTCTGTTTACGGAGGTTCAAGCACCGTAGCGGTCGGCAAGCCCGAACATTCAGACCAGGAGCGACTCGGGCGGGGGATTTTGTTCTGCTAAATTTCCAGCACCCCCGGGATTTGGGGGTGGGCCTTACCCGGGAGGGTGAGGGCGGGTCGGCGGGCCGCTTCCGCTTCCGCAATAAAAAGGCGAGGATGATGATGCTCGCCCGGCCGATCGATGCGGCTGAATCGATGGGGGAAGGATTCCCTATTTCCTGGGCAGGGGCCGGGGTTTGGCGATGGACTGGTCGCGGGTGAACTTCCAGGTGTAGGCAGTGTTGACGAGGAAGAAGGTATCGACGTTGACGGTCCAGAAGCCGGTGGACCACCTGGGATTCTCCATCTTGGCATCGGGATCGTGCATACCGCGGATGTAGACGGAAGCCTTGGCGGCGTTCCGCTTCACGGCCACCGCGATGGCGCGTTCCGGATCGAGGTGACTCAGGGGATGGAAACCTCGACGCGGGTCTTGCTCGCCACCTTGACCGCTTTCTCGCTTTCCTTCCCGGCCTGCCTGTAGACGAGGCGGTATGTTCCGGCGGGGAGGGAGAGGTCCTCTCCTCCGCTCACCCCGCGGCTTACCAGCTTGTCGCCCGCGAAGACCTCGAAGGGAATGGCGAGGGCCTGTCGGAGGGCCTGGGCCAATTGGGCGCCATCAGGCGCGTTCAAGTACTGGCCTTTCCCCAGTGCGGCCCAACTCTCGAAAGTTTTTTGCAGGTCCTGGTCGTCGATGGCGTAGCCCACGATATTGACCCGCACCGCGAGCCCCTGGGCACGCAGTCCCTTGATGGCCAGAGCGGGATCGCCCTCGCAAGTTTCCTCCCCGTCGGTCAGGAGGATGACTATGCGGTCCCCGGTGACTTGGGCCAGATCGGAGGCCACCTTCTCGAGCGAAGCCGCAATGGGAGTCTTGGCCAGGTTCATGGCCTTGATCGTCGAAAGGGTCTTCTTGACCGCCGCGCGGTCGAGCGGCTGGAGGGGAATCTCCAGGTCGGTGCGGCAACTGCCCGATTCCTTGTGACCGAAGACCCGCAGGGCGAATCCAGTCCCGGCCGGGATGGTGTCGCCCACCAGGGAGGTCAGGGTGTCCTTGGCGATTTCGATACGCCGCTTTCCGCCTTGCCGTTGCAGCATGCTGCCGGAGGCGTCGAGGATCACTTCCACGGCGGAGCCCTCTCCGAAGCCCCTGGTGTAGTCCACCAGCACGCGGAGCGCGCCGGGCTCGGTGGGCGGCGGCGTGACCTTGATGGGGCGGGTGGCGAGCACCTTCCCCTCGCGGGTGCGGTAGCGCAGTTCGTAGGTGCCCGCCTGCACCGGACCACAATCTCGACCCGGGCCTCGGCGGCATCGATATAGGCGTAAGCGCGCGCCGTTTCCTTCTCCGCCGGAGCGTGCACCAGGACCTGATCCTGGCGGTTGCCCGGGCCGGTCCAATCCACGGGAAAGACCAGTCCGCCCACCACTTCGCCGGGAGCATTGAGGGTGGCGGACACCTTCGCCACCTTGACCGGTTGGCGCGCGATGGCCTTGCCTCCCGTCAGGTAGACCACCTCGTAGTCGCCCAGCTCCTCCGGAGCGGTGAGGAGCACGGTCCGGGCCGTGCTTTGCGAGGTGTAGCCGTAGCTGGCCCCCGCGACCCGGCCCTGCGACCCGGCCTTTACGATGGTGACGAGGTCGCCCTTGTTGTTGGGACCTTCCCAGGTCACTTCCAGGTCACCACCAGCCTGCACCGTCTTTCGCGTCTGCACCTTGGCCAGGGTACCGCCCACCCGCAGCTTGGAACGCGCCAGGATCACTTTTTGCATCAGGTGGACGATCTGGTAGGAGCCGTCCCGCACCGGTGCCTTGAGCTTGACGACCCCGTCCCCGGCCTGGGCTGCGTAAGCGTAAGAGCCACCCGGCAGAAGGCTTCCGTCGGCCTTGGCCACCCGGATGGTGTCCTGTTTGTAGGCGGGCCCGGTGAACTTGACGTCGATGGCCTGATTGATTTCGGCCGTCGGGGGCGCGTTCAGGGTGGCGGTCACCGGGGTGACTTCAAATTTCACGAGGGCGAAAACGTCGTTGCGCTCCGCGAACTTCACGGCGTAGCTCCCCGGGGTGGGGGGAGCGGTCAGATTGAGCGCCTTCTTCTTCGTGGCGTAGGCGTAGGAGGCGGCGGGCAGGACGCCGCCGTCCGCCTTCACGATGGTGAGACGTCCCTTGATTTGCGCGCCGTTCCAGGTCACCTGGAAGGGACCTCCGGCCGGAGTGGAGGCCGGCACTTTCAAGCCCGCCTTGTTGGTACCTTGCGCATCGACCGCGCCCAGGCACAGGACGATCCCTATCGCAGTGCGAATGACAGTTTTCATTGGTTCGTGTGGCTTCGGTTAGCTGAGGATTTCAGCACGGCGCCGGGAGATGGAAAGAGAAATCCGGGCTCGTCGGCCCCCCGTTTCTTGAGGTGGAATGCCCGCGCAACTGCGCTAGGATTGTCCGTGCAGCGATGGCGGAGCAGCCCGAAATGAGATCGAGACTGGCGGAGGTGCCTCACCAGCCGGGAATCTACCTGATGAAGGATCGCCTCGGGTCGGTGATCTACGTCGGGAAGGCCCGTGATTTGCGGAAGCGTCTCGGGAGTTATTTCATGCCGTCCCGCAAGCAGCAGGCCGATCTCAAGACCCGGGCCCTGCTCGACTCGATTTGGGACTTTGAGGTTCACCTCGTGCGCAACGAGCAGGAAGCGTTGTTGCTGGAGGGCAAGCTCATCAAGCAGTACCGGCCGCGCTACAACGTGAGCTTTCGCGACGACAAGCGGTTTCTCCTCGCCAAGATCAATCCCAGGGACCCGTGGCCGCGCTTTGTCCTGACGCGCCTCAAGAAGGACGATGGGGCACATTACTTCGGGCCCTTTGCGCACTCTGGCGCCCTGCGTGCCACCATCGCCTGGCTGAACAAGGAGTTCGGCCTGCGCAGTTGCCGGACGCTGATTCCCACCGAGAAGGACTACAAGCACTGCAGCGCGGACGTGATCCGGAACTGTACCGCGCCCTGTATCGGCAAGATCACGCGGGAGGAGTACCTGGAGCGGGTCGTCCAGGCAGGCGATCTGCTGAAAGGGAAGGGGAGACGCGAGCGGATGAAGTCGTTGCACGAGGAGATGGAGAAAGCGGCCGCGCGCATGGACTTCGAGCGCGCGGCGCGCCTGCGTGACATCGTGCAGAACCTGGAGCGCACCCTCAACCCGACCCGCCAGTTTTCGCGGGGCCGGGGAGTGCCCACCACCGTCAAGCCGCTCGATGACCTTTCCGAGCTCGCCGACGCCCTGCAGCTAACCGGGTCGCCCGCCATCATGGAGTGCTTCGATATCTCGAACGTTTCCAGCAACCACATCGTGGCCTCCATGGTGCGCTTCGTGGACGGACTCCCGGACAACCGAAACTATCGCCGCTACCGCATCCGGACCGTGGACGGCCAGGACGACTTCGCCAGTATGGCGGAAGTGATCCGGCGGCGCTATTCGCGGATTCTGAAGGAGGGAGTGGAGGCCAATCCCGGGGCGGAGGAGACGCAGGAAAGCCCGGTGGAGGCGATGCGGCGGCTGGCGAAGGAGGGCAACGCGCCCATCACGCTCCCCGATCTCGTCATCGTGGACGGCGGAAAGGGCCAGCTCAGTTCCGCGACCGGGGAATTGCAGCGGCTGGGGCTGCACGAACTCCCCATCATCGGCCTCGCCAAGAAGCGCGAAGAAATCTTCCGCCCCGGCCACGGCGACCCGCTGCTGCTCTCCCACGACACCGGGGCCCTCAAGCTCCTGCAGCGGATTCGCGACGAAGCGCATCGCTTCGCGAACAGCTACAACGAGTTGCTCCTGCGCAAGCGGATGAAGGAGTCGCTCCTGGACGATTGCCCCGGGATCTCTCCCAAGCGCAAGGCCACCCTGCTGAAGAAGTTCGGTTCGGTGGAGCGGATCCGCAAGGTGAGTGCGGCGGAGATCGCGGAGTTACCGGGGATCTCCCTTCGATCGGCGGAGGCGATGCTGGAGTGGCTGAACTCCTGAAGAGGAGCGCGGTCCGGGGACGCCCCGCCGGTCAACGCCTTCGCGTGGTTCCTTGAGGGCCATTTTTGAGCGATTTTGTCTCCTTGAATGAAGGCTTCCGACCCTAGGATGTTGGCAGCCATGATGCGAACCCGAGGCATCGAAGTCCTGACGCTTTTGCCGCTGCTGGCCTTGCCGCTGGTGCTCGCACCGGCCGCCAGTGCGCTCCCGGGCGATATCGAGTTCGTCTTTGCCGCGCCCCCTGCCGCGTCCAGCTCGATCGAGGTGCTTGACGTGGACGGGGAAGGGAAAATTCTCGCCCTCGCCATGATTTCGAACCTCGAGCGACGATTGCTGCGCTATCTTCCCAACGGATCCCTGGATCCCACCTTCCAGGAGCCCGTCGAGCTGGGGGGCAGGACCCGTACCGCCGCCATCCTGAGCGACAACACCATCATCGCGGCGGGAAACTACTTGTTAGACGGCGAGGTGGTTGGTGCCGTGCACCTCCTTGGGGACGGTTCGCGCGACGTCTATGCCGGTGTTCTCTGCTACTCCGGGGGGATGGGCCATTGACGCCGGGGAGGTCCTGCACCTGCGCGCATCGTCCCGCACCTGGCCGCGGCCCACCTATCAATGGAAGCTTGGGGGGGTCGCCATCGCCGGGGCCAACCGCCCGGGACTCCATCTCCCGCGGACCGATTTTTCCGATGGCGGCCGGTACACGGTCACGATCACTAACGAACTCGGCAGCGCCGATTCGCAGCCCGCACCGGTCTTTGTCCGAAACGGCTTTCGCTTCGATTCGCGTGACGCGGCCGGCATCAGCCGCCTCCGTCTCCCCACCGTGGACGGCCGCCAGTACGAGCTGGAACGCAATGCCGGGCTCGCGAAGGGCGACTGGTCCGTATTCGAGTCGTTCACCGGGGACGGAACGGTCCGGGAGATCAGTGATGCCGCCGCCGGAGTGCCGGCCCGGTTCTATCGCGCCAGGGTGAGACGCGACGATCTGACTGGCGAGTAGAGCGGCCGCCGAGCCGACCTGCAATCGGTCGAGAAGGGCCGGAGGATTTGCTAGTAGTGCGTCAGATTAAGGTTGATGGACTACTAGGACGTCGCCGCGAATTCCAACGCCCGCTGTTTCATTTGGGTCGCCATGAGGTTGAGGGCGTTGGCGCGGGTGGGCGCGAGGTGTTCCTTCAGGCCGGTCTTGTCGATGAAGGCGAAGTCGGCGGTGAGGATCTGGTCGGGCCTTTCGCCGTTGAGGAAGCGGATGAAGAGCGCGATCATGCCCTTCGTGATCTGCGAATCGGAGTCGGCGATGTAGTGCACCGTGCCATTTTCGCAAGTGGCATCGAGCCACACCTGCGACTGGCAGCCCTCGATGAGCAGGTCGGCGGTTTTCTGTTCCTCGGGCATGGCGGGCAGCTGCCGGCCGAGACCGATGACGTACTCGTAGCGCTCCGTCCAGTCCGGTAAGAGGTTGAGCTCTTCGAGGAGTTGCTCCTGTTTTTCGGCGATCGTCATCTCCGGGGAGAAGAAACCGCGAAATACGCGAAATACACGAAAATTCTGGTGGAGGGCGGCGCGTTACAGAGACTGACCGATATGGATGGACGAGGGCAGCCCCTGACGAGGCTCGGAATGATCTGGATTTGCGGTGTTTCAGGCTTGCTTGCAGACCGGGCCGATTTGGGGAATGACGAACTGGAGCGCTACTTTGAACGCCGGGTGGAGGCGCTGGAAAGCCCGCTGAAAGGAGTCAAGACTCTCGAGGAATGGAAGGCGAAGCAGCCGGTCTATCGCAAGCAGCTGCTCGGGATGCTCGGCCTCGATCCCATGCCGGAACGCACGCCGTTGAAGCCGGTCGTCACTGGAAAGATCGTGCGGGACGAGTTCACGGTGGAGAACCTGCACTTCCAGTCTTCGCCCGGGCTCTACGTCACGGGAAATCTCTACCTGCCCGTGAAGCGCGAAGGCAGGGTTCCGGCCGTCCTTTACGGATGTGGGCACGCCGGGGTCAGGAAAGACGGAGTGAGCTACGGCAACAAGTGCCACTACCAGCACCACGGAATCTGGTTCGCGCGGAACGGCTACGCCTGTCTCGTGATCGACACCCTGCAACTCGGCGAGATCGTGGGCACTCACCACGGGCTCTTTCGCCACAACCGCTGGTGGTGGATTCCGCGTGGTTATACCCCCGCCGGCTTGGAGGCCTGGAACTGTGTGCGCGCCCTCGACTACCTGCAGTCGCGCCCGGAAATCGATGCGGGGGCAATCGGGGTGACGGGGCGCAGCGGAGGCGGCGCCTACAGCTGGTGGATCGCGGCGATCGACGAGCGTATCAAGGTGGCGGTCCCGGTGGCCGGAATCGCTTCCCTGAAGAACCACGTGGTGGACGGCTGCGTGGAAGGGCATTGCGATTGCATGTACCAGATGAACAGCCGGGGGTGGGACTTCGAGATGGTGGCCGCCCTGGTCGCACCGCGGCCCCTGCTGATCTCGAACACCGACAAGGACTCCATCTTTCCGCTCGATGGAGTTTACCAAGTCTACGCGGGAGTGCGGCGTATCTACGATCTTTACCCGGCACCCGGGAACCTGGGACTGAATATTGAAGAGGGGCCACACGAGGACACGCAGCCGCTGCGGACCTCGGCCTTTCACTGGATGAACCGGCACTTGAAGGGAGCGAAGCCGACCGACACCTTCGAGCTGGCGGCGGTGAAGTTGTTCGAGCCCGAGGAGTTGAAGGTGTTCGAGAAGCTGCCGGCGGACGAGCTCAACACCAAGGTCGACGAAATCTTCGTGCCGAAAGCGCCGGCCCCACAGTTGCCCAAGGATGTTGACGACTGGGAGCGGCAAAAGAGAGAGTGGACCGCGACGTTGAAGCAAAAGTGTTTCGGCGGGGGACCTGCAATGAATGTGAAACCGCTGCTTCGCCAGCGATCCGACGACAAGGCCAATGGCTTGCAGGTAAAGATGTTCAATCTGGAGACCGAGCCGGAGGCAACTTGCTGGCTTGGACTCATCCATCACGCCGGTATCAAGCTGCGCGATCTTTCCCACCTCAAGCTGATCGTGCTCGATGACGAGGGCTGGAAGGGATGGCTTGAAAACTACGAGCGCCCGGCAGATCCCGGCCAGGGTATCGCCTACCTGTGCGCGCGGGGCATCGGAGCGGTCTCGTGGCCGCACGACGACCGGAAGCGGATCCAGGTGCGCCGCCGCTTTGCGCTCATAGGCCAGACCCTCGATGGCAGACGGATGTATGACATTCTGCAGGCTGTCCGGGCCCTCCGGGCGGAGGGAATGGGCGGAAAGGTCTTCACGCTCCAGGGCCGGGGCGTGATGGCGGGCAACGCCCTCTACGCCGCCCTGCTGCTCGACGTGCCGGTCTCGCGGCTCGAATTGCGGGACCTCCCCGCTTCCCACCGCGAGGGACCGTATTATCAGAACGTGCTCCAGGTCTGGGATCTCCCACAGGCCGTGGCGGTGGTGTCGGACCGGAGCACGGTCAATCTTCTCGGCAAGCAGGAGGCCGGCCGGTATGCGGCCGAGGTGCGCGCCGCCCTGGGGGGACGGTCCAGGTGAAGCAATCCTGCCAGCGGCACCCACCAGCAGTTCGCGTAACAGGCTGGCCCGCCCCCGTCGCGCCCAATCCACGCGGGTCCGCCGCCTTGCCAGCCCTTCGTTCCCCGGCGCGTCCATCCGTCATCTCAAACTTGACGCACTACTAGTGTACTGGCCGCCCTGATTTGATGGGCAGATTTGTAGGGCGGCCGCTCCGGCTGCCATATTTCCGAGCAATGTCCGGCAAGCGGAGCCCTCGCCCAACAATTCCAATCAGATGACGCCGGTCGAGGCACTAGTGCACCATTCGCAAAGTTAGAGTGCGTTCGGAGTAGTTGAGATTTGGGAGTTGAGTCAGCGGTCTACGACCGGGACGGTCGTGCCACTTTTCCCGGATCGACCAGCAAAGGTCGGATCAATTCCGGAACTTGGCACGCGAGGCATGGCGCTTGAAAAGCGCCGCCACCTCAGCGCAGGAGGGCGGCGCTCTTGTCGACTGCTTCCAGGAGGCGTTCCACGTCGGCCTTGGTGTTGAAGCACGCGAAGGAGGCCCGCACCGTACCGGTGACGCCGAAGCGGGCCATGAGAGGTTGGCAGCATTGGTGGCCGGTGCGGACTGCGACACCCATCTTGTCGATGAGAGTGCCGAGATCGTAGTGGTGGACGCCTTCGAGATTGAAGGAGAGTGCCCCGGTGCGGTCGTGGGGGCCATAGAGAGTGATGCCGGGGATTTTGGCGAGGGCCTTGGCGGCGGCGCCGATGACGCTGGCTTCGTGACCGTGCAACTCGTCGAGACCGAGACGGTGGAGGAAGTCGAGGGCCGCCCCGAGGGCGATGGCGCCCTCGATGTGGGGAGTGCCGGCTTCGTACTTGTAGGGAGGATCGTTGTAGGTGGTGCCGGTGTACTCGACCTTTCTGATCATTTCTCCGCCGCCTCGCCACGGCGGGAGTTCCTCGAGCAACTCGCGGCGTCCGTGGAGAATCCCGATACCGGTGGGGGCGTAGGCCTTGTGACCCGAGAAGGCGTAGAAGTCGGCGCCGATCTCCTGCACGTCGACCGCGAGGTGGGGAAGGGCCTGCGCTCCATCGATCAGGACCAATGCGCCGGCCTCGTGAGCAGCCTGCACGAGGGGCTGGACCGGCAGGACGGTGCCGAAGGCATTCGAAATATGGGGGAAGGCCACCAGCCGGGGACATTGGTCGAGGAGGCGATGGAAGGCCTCCAGGTCGAGGGTGCCGTCGTCGTGGAGAGGCACGACCTTCAATTCCGCGCCGGTGTGCCCGCAGAGCATCTGCCAGGGGACGACGTTGGAGTGGTGATCGAGATTGGTGATGACGATCGAGTCGCCCCTGGCCATCCGGCTGGAATCGCGGAGGATGCTCGCGACGAGGTTGATCCCGTCGGTGGTGCCGCCGGTGAAGATGATCTCGTCGGGTGAAGAGGCATTGAGGTGCCTTGCGACGGTCTTGCGGGCCTCCTCATGGGCCGCGGTGGCGACCTGGGCGAGGTGGTGGGTGCCGCGGTGAATGTTGGAGTTGTATTCCTCGTAATACCGTCGGCTGGCCTCCAGCACGCAGCGCGGCTTCTGCGAAGTGGCGGCATTGTCGAGATAGACGAGGGGCTTCCCGTGGACTTCCTGGTCGAGAATCGGGAACTCGGCACGGACGGCGCTGACATCGTAACCGCTCATGTTCGGGGAGAAGGGAACCGCACTTTGGCGCGGATGCACGCAGAATCTTTTCAAGAGGAGTTATGAGGCCGGAGGCAAACTGTTAAGAGAAAAGATTAGAACGCGATCCCGATGGCGAAGTGGAAGGCGCCGTGCGGTTCGTTTCCCTCGCGATTCAGGGAGCGGCCGTATTCGAGGCGGACGGGGCCGATGGGGAGGTCGAGGCGAATCCCGAGGCCAAGGGCGTACTTGATATCGCCCGCGAACAATTCGTGGTAATCCCGGTTCAGGGAGCCGGCATCCAGGAAGAGAACTCCCTTCACGGGGCCGAAGAGGCGGTGGATGTACTCGGCGTTGGCGACCCAGTAGGCCTCGCCTCCGCGCGGGTCGCCATTGCCCGCCACGGGGCCGAGTTCACGTTCCGGGAAGCTCCGCACCGTGTTTCCTCCCCCGAGGAAATAGCGCAGGTCGACGGGAAGAGCGGTGTCGGAGCCATTGGGAACGATCACGCCGGCGCGCCCCCCCACTGCCACGGCCCCCTTGTCGAAGATGGTCTTGTAGTAGCTCACATGGGCCTCGCCGCGCAGGAAAGACGTACTCTCGGATCCGAGCGCGAGTCCGAGGTCGGTGTCGAGCTGGGCGTAGAATCCGTCCTTGGGGAGAACGGGATTGTCGCGCCGGTCGTAGGTCTGAGAGAGACCGAGCACATTCAGAAAGTAGAGGTCCGGTCCGAGTTCGGCCTTGGGCAGGCCCTCGGAGCTGACGGTGACGGCGGAATTTCGGAAGGACGCCTTCATGACGTAGTGATCGGTCACCTCCCACTCCAGTTCGACACCCAGGCCGGCCTCTGCTTTCTTGTAGCCTTCGTAGGTGCGGGTGGTGAGGAAGGCGGTGGGGGTGAGACGCAGGTCGTAACCAAGGAAGCGGGGTTCGGTGACGCTCACTTCCCCGAGGAGTCCGAGGCCCGACCACTCCGCGCGGGTGGAGAGATTCCAGAGGTTGCCCCAGAGGTTGCGGTTATAGTATCCGGCCCCGACGATGAGTCCTTCGAAGCTGCCGGCCCCGCCGTAAAAGTAGTAGCCCTCCTGTTTCGATTCCGTGACGTTGAGTGTGAGATCGATAAAACCGTCGGGGCGGGGGTGCTCGTCAACGCGGATGCCCGCGAAGGCACCGGTTCCGAGCAGGGCGCGAATCTCGGCATTGAAGGCGTCGCCGTCGTAGTGATCTCCCCGGAAGCCGTCGAAACGGTTTTGGACCAGGCGGGGCTTGACCTTCTTGGTGCCGGCCACGCGAATCTCACCGACGCGGTAACGCGGGCCGGGATCGATGAGGATGCGCAACTGCGTGCGGGCGTTGCGGTGGGTGGCGAGCACCTTGGTGGTGGCAAACTGATGGCCACGCTTGCGAAAGAACTCCTCTACCTTGGCGCGGACGGCACGGATGTTCGCCGCGGTGGCGACCATATCGCCGAAGGTGGCGAGGCTGGCGACGAGCCCTGGGTCGGGAGCGACCGTCCCGCCAAACTGGATGGGGAGCAGGCGATAGAGAGGACCGGGATCGGCTTCCACGTAAACGTCCACCTTGGTTGTTCCGACGTTGCGGGCGGTCCTCGCGAGGCGGAGCTCGGCATCCCAGTAGCCCTTCGACCGGAGAAGATCCCCGGCATCCCGGATGGCCTCGTCATTGTGCTCGAGCAGGAAGGGCGTGCCCTCGCCGATCGCCAGGCTGCGGGCCTTGTGCGCGGAATTGATCTGGGCCTTCACATCGTCGTGCAGTTCTTCGTCGAGGCCCTTGATGTAGATTTCGCCGAGGGTGGAGCGGGGGCCCTCCTTCACGGTGAGCAGGATGCGATCGCGGCCCGGCAGGCTCCAGTCGACCTCCGGATCGGTAAAGCCACGCTGCACGAGGAGGCGATCCAACAAAAAGGCGGCATCGTCGGCACGGGAGGGGGTGGCGGGGCGCTTCTCGATGTAGACGAGACGCTCGCTGATCATTTGCCTGGCTTCGGCCTCCCCGATGGATCGCAATCCGCGAATACGCAGCTCGGCGGCCGTAGCCGCGGAGGCGAGAAGACAGGCGAGAAAAGGGATCGCGAGGCGTAGCATGAGGGACTACCGGAAACGAACTGAGAAGATCACGACTCCGCGGGTATTTCCGGTGGCATCGACCGCGGCGGAGAGGAGGATTTTATTCGTGAGTTCGAGGGTCGCGGAGTTGAACTTGCGGCCGCTGAAGGGGTCGTTTTCGCCGACGGCGAGCTGGACCTCATCGAGTTCGGTGAGGAAGCGCTGGAAGAGGGTGTTGCGCCCGGGGACCTGGAAGCGGTCCTTGGCCCAATTGACGGCCAATTGGGCGGCCTTCATGGTGGCGGTATCGGTATTCTCGAGATCGCCGGTGGTGGTTCCGGTGGCGAGGAGGGTGAGGATCTCGCTCTCGGGAAGGGGAGGATCCGAGAAAAGGTTGTACTTCGGGTTGTTGGCGGAACCGAAGACGTTGAGGGTGACGTTGTAGCGAGCGATGGTGGCGGCACCGCGCAGGTCGATCACGGGGTCGTAGGGTGCGTCGGGCCGGAGCGTGACGATTCCCTGGCGGACATGGAGCTTGCCGGAGAGGGGAAGGCGGGCCCAGGCATTCTGGATCGTGACGGTGCCGGCCGGCCGGGGGTTGGAGAGGGTCCCTCTCACCCGGGCGAGGGCAGTGACCTTTCCAGTCGCAAAGTTTCCGCCCCGAATCAGGACGGGGTCCCCGGTGCGGACTCCCACGTCGAGAGTCCAGTTCTTGAAGGGGGCGGGAAGGCCGCCGATTCGCGCGGCCTTTTTCTGGTCGATCTTGGGGAGTTTCGGCTTCGGGACATTGGCGGTGGGGATCCCGATGGGGAGGAGATCGATGTCCTTGTAAAAGAGGCTTTCGACGAACTGGATGTCGCCGCTGAGGCGGGCGGCGCTGAGGGGACCGTTGAGTTTCAGCAGGCCGTTGGCGCGCAGGATGAAGCTCTCGTTGCGCCACGCCAGAACGTGATCGGCGTTGACCTGCAGGTCGAAGTCGGGCTCGTCGTTTCGTTTCCCGATCGTGCCGGAGAGGACGATCTTTCCGCCCGCGCAGTGGATGGGGGAGGGGTCGATGACAAGCCGGGAACCGTCGAGCCGCACCACCAGCTTGGAATTGCGCACATCGCGGAAGGGGGTGTTGGGAAGCGGGTAGCGGTCGAGCGTGACGGTGGCGCCACCAGCCACGACGGGTTCCCCGAGCGGGCCCCCGACCCGCACCTCGGCCTGGATCGATCCCTCCGCTTTGGCGAGGGCCGGGACGAAGGGCTGCAGGCGCTGGAGGGCGAAGTTGTTGACCTTGGCGTTGGCCTCGAGCGGCAGCTGATTGAAGTGTTCCGGATTCTCCAACCAGTCCTTCAACTGGATGGGGAGACTGGCCTCGAGATCGACCAGTTTGCCTCCCGGTTCCGTGACGGTTCCGATGGCGGTGAGGCGCTGGTTGGCGGTTGTGAAGGTGAGGGTGGCCGCGAGGGCGGGGATCTTTTCCGGTCCCGGCGTCGTGATTTCCTTGGCCGTGATCCCGCCCTGTAAGGTGGGTGAGCCGGGCGTTCCCGCGATGGTGAGATCGTAGCCGAGGGCCGCGCCGAACCCCTTGGGGAGTTTCAGGGGGAGAAGCTTGGCGAGGCGCAGCAGCTTGAGATCGCGGCCGTCGAGCTTCAGATGGAGGGGACCGTCCTGGCTGAAGAAGCCTTTGGCGGTGAGCTTGTCCGCCGCAAGCGGGAGCCTGCCTTCGAGGCTGGTGAGCGGACCGGTCTGGTCGTGCAGGCGGAGGGTGGCGATGGAAAACACCTCCTCGTCCCATTTGGCGGCGCCTTCGAGCCACAGGTCGCCGTTCCTGATGGAAAGGGAACTCGCCTCGATGGTGCCCGGCCACGCGTAGGTCGAGGTGAGCTTGATCTCGGTGACCGATTCTTCCGGGGCGGTCAGTGTGAGCGCCTCGATGTCGAGGGATCCGGTGTGAGTGCCTTGTTCCTTTTCCGCGAGTTGGCGCTCTCCGCTCCACTGCAGGGCAATCGGTCCGGTTGGCTTCCAAAGGGGATCCTCCTGCGCGGGCAGGAAGGGGAGCAACCAGGCGGGATCGGGGAGCTTGGCTTGCAGGCCGGCCTGGTAGGTCTTGGTGTCGAGATCGAGGGTGACGTTCAGCTCGATGGTTTCCGCGGGGCGCGGCTTCGCAAGTTGCACCGTGGCTGAGACGGTGTCGTCTGCGAGAGCCGCGCTTCCGGAGAGATCCGGCACGAGATTTTCCTGGTAGATGATGTTCGAGAACGCCCACTGCAGTCCGGCGGCGGAGACGCCTCGCTCGCCCCCGAGCGTCACGGTGGCCTCGGCGCTTACCGCCCCCTCCGGGATTCCGGCCAGCTCTGGAATGTCTTTTCCGGCCGCCGGCATGGCGTGTTGGAGGGCCTTGTGGAGGGACGGCGCGGTGACCTCGAGCGCGATGACTAGACCATCCATCCACTTCTTCACGTCGAGCGAATCACCGGCGGGGCGCGGTGCGCTTGCTTCGAGACGGAGGTCGGAACCGATCGCGGCGCGGAGGCTGATCTCTTTCTCCAGCGCACAGCCGGCCTCGACTGCCTCGAGGCGTCCGCCCGGCCACTGCAGGTTGATCGCCTGCAGGGTGGCGGTGCCGCGCCACTGGGCAGGCTTTTCTAACAGATTCGCGAAATCGACGCTGAGCTTCTCCACCGTGCCGGCCAGTTCGAGGTCGGGAAAGTATTCGATCCTGGAGAGGTCGAGGGCCTTTTTCTGCAAATCGACCCGTACCGTCCCCTTGTCGTCGGCGGTGACCTCCAGTTGGGTGGCGAGGGCCTCGACGACGGCGTGGAGCGAGACGGGGCCCCCGACTGGGAAGTCGATCCTGACGACATTGACGGCAAGTTCCGGGATGATTTGGGCGTGACTGAGGCGGATCTGATCGGGGTCCCAGGCGAGGTGGAGGTCCTGGGTGCGCAAGCCCTCCTTCCCGAGGACATCGCTTTCGATTCGATCGATCGCAAACTCCGGCGACCCGGGGTGGTGACTGAGGGCGCCGAGAGTGAAATGGAGGTTGGGGAGTTGGGGGCGCCGGAGGGTGAAGTCGATTCCCTCCAGATCGATCTCGAGCGGCAGGAGGTGGGGACGAATTTTCCGCAGGGAATCTCCGATGGGACCGAAGTCGGGAAGCGCGCCGTCCTCTTTCGCCTTATTCGCTTTGGGCTCCGGCAGGGTGGCCACCACCACCAGGTTACGAGCCGCCACGCCCTGCACCTTCTTGTCGAGGAGATCGACGATCCAGTAGTCCACCCCGATCTCGTCGAAGCTGAGGCGTTCGAGGGCTCCGGGACCGGTGAAGTGGCCGTCCAGCAGGGTGAATCCGTGGTGGAGGTGGCCTTCCACCGCCAGGTCGCCCGCCAGGCCCTTGCGAAACAACTGATCGCGGATGATTTTGCCGACCAACCAGCGTGCGATGGGCCCGTTGATGGCAAAGCCCAAGGCCACGAGGAGGGCGAACGTGACCAGGAGGATCCGCAGCCAGCGGCGCCGCTTTCTCGTGGTGCGGGGCGGAGGGGGATCGTGCGGGGAGTCCTGCGAATTGGACACGGGCGGAGGCGAGGGCGAGGAGGTTGGGCGCAGTTCACGCGCCGGGTCCTCACGTCCCGCACGAGTGCGCTCCACCAGCTAAGCGTGAGGCGGGCCAAGTCTCAAGCCCTACGCGCGGGCCTGAAAGGCAGGGGTTTCCATCGGATTCGTTCCGGAAGGTAGTGCGATCCCCCCGGCAACTTCCGAAAAAGTGTCCACCCCTTGCCGCCACGGGCCTCACATGACCTCGCCAAGCTTGACGGAGTCTCGTGCTTGGGGACCTGGTTCAGCCTCGCTGCGCCCTCCCGCTGCGGACCGCGGAAACTACATGTTGGGCAACTCGATGAAGCCTTCCAGTTTCCGGATGCGGGTCGGGTGGCGCATCTTGCGGAGGGCCTTGGCCTCGATCTGGCGGATCCGTTCGCGGGTGACCTGGAACTGGCGGCCGACTTCCTCGAGAGTCCGGCTGTAGCCGTCCTTGAGTCCGAAGCGCTGCTCGAGGACTTCGCGCTCGCGCTCTGTGAGAGTATCGAGGACCTCGTTGATCTTGTCCTTCAGCATCGAAAAGCCCGCTTCCTCCATCGGATTTTCGGCGGTCTTGTCCTCGATGAAGTCTCCGAAGGAAGTGTCGTCGCTGTCGCCCACCGGGGCCTGCAGCGAGATCGGTTGCTGGGCCATCTTGAGGACGGCGCGGACCCGCTCCACCGGAAGGTGAATTTCTTCCGCGATCTCGTCGGGAGTCGGCTCGCGGCCGTATTCCTGCACGAGCTGCTTCTGCACCCGCATGAGCTTGTTGATGGTCTCGATCATGTGGACCGGGATCCGGATCGTGCGGGCCTGGTCCGCTATGGAGCGGGTGATGGCCTGGCGGATCCACCAGGTGGCGTAGGTCGAGAACTTGTAGCCGCGGCGGTACTCGAATTTTTCGACGGCCTTCATGAGGCCCATGTTGCCTTCCTGGATGAGGTCGAGGAAGGAGAGTCCGCGGTTCGTGTACTTCTTGGCGATCGAGATGACGAGGCGCAGGTTGGCTTCCACCATCT
The DNA here is from genome assembly GCA_963580345.1 of Verrucomicrobiia bacterium. GTDB lineage: Bacteria > Verrucomicrobiota > Verrucomicrobiia > Verrucomicrobiales > Akkermansiaceae > Roseibacillus_B. The sequence goes on from CAUZKZ010000001.1 coordinate 33,755, forward strand.
CGGTTTTGGCCTTGTGGGCCTTGCGCAGCCAGTGGCGAAGGTCGTTGGTGGTGGATTCGAATTCCTCCTGGTCATGCCAGGAATAGAGCTGGAGTTCCTTGAGTTTGGTCTCGAACTCCTTCTTGTCCTTGGCGCGGGAGGTGAGCTTGCGCTGGTAGCGCCAGATCTTGGTCTGGGTCTCCTCGACCTCCTCGCAGAAGTCCTCGATCACCTTCTGCTTGAAGTAGAACCGGTTGTAGAGGCGGGCGAGGGTGGTGAGATTCTTTTCAAGGGACTCGAGGAGCTTCTTCTTCCCACGGACCGACTTGGCGCTGAGCTTCTTGAAGACCTTGCTGGTGTCCTCGTGCAGGTTGCGGACCTGGTCGCAGAGCTTCGGGAGGGTCTTCATGTAGCGTTCCCGGCTCTCGATCTTCTTGTCGAGAATGACGCGGTCGAAGCGCTCCTTGCCGCGGGTCAGCTTGTCGGCCAGTTCGAGGTAGCATTCCGCGGTGAAGCCGAACTTGTGAAGGAAGTTCTGCACGCAGAGTTCGGCGTCCTCGATGCGCTTGGAGATTTCGACTTCCTGCTCGCGGGTCAGGAGGGGGACCTGGCCCATCTGCTTGAGGTACATCCGGACCGGGTCATCGAGGATGTCGAGCTTCTGGTCCTTGGTGTCCTCGGCGGCGTCATCGCCGGTTTTCTTGTCCTTGTAGCGATCGACCTCGGAGGCATCGATGATGTCGAACTCCATGTTGCGGAGCCGGTCGAGGATGGCTTCGACGTCGGCGGGATCGACGAGGTCCTTGGGGAGGACTTCGTGGATATCGTCGTAGGTGAGGTAGCCCTGCTCCTTGGCGAGCTTGATGAGTTCGCGGATCTTTTCCTGGATTTCAGGGGTATCGATCCGGTTCTTGCCCTTGGGGAGCTTCTTGTTGGACCGGTTCTTTTCGGCGTGTTTCGCGCCGGCCTTGTCCTTGCGACCGGCCGGCTTCTCGCCGGCGGCCTCCTTGTCCGCTTTCTTGGGCCCCTTTTTCGCGACCTTGGCCGGCGCTGCCTTGGCGGCCTTGCGGGCGGCGGTCTTGGCCACCTTTTTCCCGGCTGCCTTCTTTGCGGTCACCGCCTTTTTCTTCGCGGTCTTGGCGGGGGCCCGTTTGGCGGCTTTCTTAGCCTTCTTGGCGGCGGACTTTGTGGCTGCCTTCCTGGGGGTCTTTTTGGGCGCGACTTTCTTTTTCGCCATGGAGCCTAATCGGAGTGGGACTGGGACGGAGATACAACTCCCCCATTATAGCAAGCCGAGGTGCTGGTCCCCGCAAGCGAGCGGGACTGTTCGTGAGGAGGTTGACAAGGTCAAGGATTTTCGGCACCGGTGCGAATTCTCTGCAGGTCGGCGATTTCCCGCATGATCTCGGCGGCTTCGTCGTCGTGGAGTTGCGGATCGGCGAGGCGGGAGCCAAGCGCTTCCAACTGGCGGGCGATGGCCTGGGCGGTCAATTTGCCGAGTGTCTCGGTGGCTGCCTGCAGGGGATTATTCGGGACCGGGTCGTCGAGGATGCCTATGAGGGGGGCGCGGTCCTCTTTGGGCAATCCCTCCAGGAAGGCATTGACGGCGGAGGGTTCGGGGACATCGGGATGGACCGTCATGATACGACGGAGGACCGCTTCGCCCTCTCGCCCTTCGATGGCGGTCAGGAGGGACTCGGTTTGCTCGCAGAGCCAGTTGAGGACTTCGTGGGACTGGAGGGCGAGCATGGCGAGAACGCGGATTCCCGGTTCGAGGACGGTGGGCTGGAAGGCTTGCTCGTGATCCTGGAGGCGGACGTAGGAAGGCCGCTTCCCCGCCGCGACGACCGCCTGCCGGACCCCGGAGGGACCGAGGCTGAGGCGGGTGGCGACGAAATTGATGGAGGCTTCCTGGGCGTTCTTGTCGAGGATGGCGTTGAGGAGGGGGGCGAGTTCGCGCACCACGCGGGCCTTGGTTCCGGGATCGCGGAGGTTCTCGGTCCCCGAGACGTAGTCGAGGAGGTAGTCGAAGAACTCCGAAGCGCCGGCGAGGAGCGCTCGAAAGGCGTCTTGGCCCGCGGACTTGATCAGGGAGTCGGGATCCTCTCCGGGCGGGACGGAGGCGACGCGGACTTCGAGGCCGGCACCGGCCAGTTCCTGGAAGGCGCGGCTGGCGGCCTTGTGGCCGGCGGCGTCGGAGTCGAAGCACACCACCACCTTGTCGGTGTATCGCTTGAGGAGGCGGGCGTGTTCGCTGGTGAAGGCCGTGCCGAGGGAGGCTACCGCGTTCTCGACCCCGGCCTCGTGGCAGGCGATGACGTCGATCTGGCCTTCGCACAAGAGGGCGAACTTTTCCTTCCCGATGCGGTGACGAGCCTTGTCGAGTCCGAAGAAGACGTTCGATTTTTTGAAGATGGGAGACTCCGGCGAGTTGATGTATTTACCGGAGGAGGGATCCTCGCGGATCTGGCGGCCGCTGAAGGCGATGGCGTCGCCGTAGTCGTTGTGGATCGGGAACATGAGGCGGTCACGGAAGCGCACCCAGAGCCCCGACTTGGGATTGTGTTCGTCACGCAGGCCGGCGATCCCGGCCTCGACCAGTTCGCGGCCGCTGAACCCGGCCCGGCGGGCCCATTCCAGGAAAGCGCCGGGTTGTACCGGCATCCAGCCCACGAGCCAGCGCTTGGCCATTTCTTCGCCGTATCCGCGCGACTTCAGGTAGTCCCGGGCGTGCTCGGCGTCGGAGTCCTCGAGGAGGCGCTCGTGCATGAAGCGGGCCGCGGCATTGTGGAGTTCCTTGAGGCGGGTGAGCCTGCGTCTGCGGCTGTCCTCCTGCGGGTCGGCCTCGATGGCCTGGAGCTCGATATTGGCGCGCTGGGCGAGTTTCCGGAGGGCGTCCGGGAAGGGGAGATTTTCGTGGGCCATCACGAAGCCGGCGGCGGTTCCTCCTTCGCCGCACCCGAAGCATTTGTAGCTTTGGCGGGCGGGGTTGACCGTGAAAGACGGCGTCTTTTCGTTGTGGAAGGGGCAGTGGGTCTTGAAAACGGAGCCCGAACGTTTCAGGTCGAATCCGTAGGAGGAAATGAGGTCGACGATATCGGTGGCCGCCAGGACCTGTTCCACTGTTTCCTCGGGGATGCGTGGCATCGATCTGGCAGTGTAGCGGGAGATCCCGAATTGCCAATCTATCAGGTTCGGGGGCATTACAATGAGGCCGTGATTTTCTCGCCATCCTGCTGAAAATCCGCTGTATAATGGCGCCATGATAAGACTCTGGCTCGGAATTTTTTCTCTCCTCCCGGCCCTGGCGGGCGCCCAGGAGAGGAATGAAGGGGATGGTGGGGCAGCCCCGGCGAAGCAGGGAGGGGGCGAAGAGACCTACGCGGGCAAGGTGGTGGTGATCAAGGTCGGTCCGAAGGACATGCTCGATCTCAGGAAGTTCCAGGACTGGAAGAAGGTCCTGGAGCGCGTGGAACAGGAGAAGGCGCGGGCGGTGGTGTTCCGGATCGATGCGCCGGGAGGGTATGCCACCCAGACCTTCGAACTGATGGAGCAGACGGCGGGTCTGACCGTGCCCTCCGTGGCCTGGGTGGAGCGCGAGGCGCTGAGTGCCGGAGCCCTCCTGGCGGTCTCGACCCGAACCATTTACATGGCACCCGACTCCCTGATCGGGGGTGCCGGCGCGCTCAGCCTCAACCAGGAAGAGACCCCCGCGGCGGTGCAGAAACACATGAGTCTTTTGCAGGCCAAGACGCGGACGGTGGCTGGAAAGCAAGGGCACAATCTCGAATTGATACGGGTCATGCTAGGCGCGCCGGAGGAGGAGAAGAGATTCGGGAGCGTGGTGGTTCCCAAGGGATCGATTCTGACTCTCACGGCGAGCGAGGCCGCTTCGGAAGTCGACGGGAAGCCGCTCCTGGCCCGAGGTGTGGTGAAGGACATCGAGGAGTTGCTCGAGAAAGAGGGTCTGGCCGGGGCCGTGATCGCGACCGGGACGGCCAAGCCGCAACCGAATTCGAAAGGGGCCGTTCCTCCCGCCGAACGCCAGGGCGTGAAACGGGAGGAGGGGGAAGAGAAGGAAGACCTCCCCGGCAAGACGCAGGAGGAGAGTTTCCAAGGTCAGATCGTGGTGCTCAGAATTGGGGAGAGCGACCTCGTCAACAAGCAGAGCTTCAAGTTCTGGCGGCGCATGCTGCGGCGGGCGGAGGACGAGAAGGCTGCAGCGGTGATCTTCGACATCGATACGCCCGGGGGATACGCCTTCAAAACAAAAGAGATGATGACCGAGATCACGCGCCTGAAGGTGCCCTCCTTCGCCTTCGTGAACGAGGACGCTCTCAGTGCGGGTGCGCTCGTCTCGGTCGCCACGGATGGAATCTACATGAACCCGGACTCCCTCATCGGGGCGGCCGGACTGGTGAGCAGCACCGGCGAGATCGAGGAGATGATGCGGAAGAAGCTGCACAGCGTCTTCGAGGCGCATGTCCGGGCCGTGGCGGAAAAGAAGGGATACGATCCGGAACTGATTCGCGCCATGATGATTCCCGACGAGAAACGGGACCGTGTCTTTGGAGAGGTGGTGGTGAAAAAAGGGGAACTGCTCACCCTCACGGCCAATGAGGCCACCTCCCTGCGGGACGGAAAGCCGCTCCTGGCGAAAGGGATCGTGACCAGCCTGGAAGAACTCGCCGCTCGGGAAGGCCTTGAGGGCGTGCCGGTCGTGCGGGCCGAGCCAACCCCGTTCGAGCACTTCGCGTGGTGGGTGGCGAAATATTCCTTTCTCCTCATCCTGGTCGGGATGGGGGCGGCCTACGCCGAGATGAAGGCGCCGGGATTCGGAATCGGCGGAGCGATTTCCCTCACCGCTTTCGGGATTTTCTTTTTCGGAAACTACGTGGCGGGGAACCTCGCTGGCTATGAGATGGTGGCGCTCTTCGTGCTGGGATTGATCCTGATCCTGGTGGAGATCTTCCTGATTCCCGGCACGGGAGTGGCGGGCCTTGCCGGCGCGGTCTGCATCGTCGCGGCGCTGCTGTTCGGGATGGTCGACAAGGTGGAGTGGGGCGATTGGAAGGGGGGTGAATTGAGCGGCAATTTCCTCGACGTCCTGCGCGGTCCCGTTCTCAGCCTGGGTGGGGGGCTGCTGGGCGGATCGATTCTCATCGTGGTCCTGATGCGCTTCCTTCCCGACGTTCCGCTCTTCCGATTCCTGATGGTGGAGAAGAAACTGGCGGGGGGTGCGTCTCTGCCGGAATCGGCCGGAGCCGGGCACGAGGAACGCGTGGGATGGACCGGCGACACCCTCACCGATCTTCGCCCGGCCGGCAAAGCGCAGTTCGGTGACGAGGCCCTCGATGTGGTGGCGAACGACGGATCATTCATCCCCAAGGGGGCACGGGTGCGAATCGTGGAACAAGACGGAATGCGGGTGGTTGTCGCACAAATCGACGCGATATAACCGAAACGTTTATTCACAAATCTTAATGCAATCTCTAGACAACTTTTCGCCCCGCAGGCGTTTAATTGAATGACGGTAAAATCGTCGGAATAAACTCCGCGAAATAGCCGTCTCACGGGTAGAAAGGGCAAGACAAAACCATGAAGATTCGAAAGAAGATCAACGAAGGCAAAAGCCGCGAATTTCTGCTCAAGGAATACTTTCTCAACGCTTATCTGATTGCAATGTTGAAGCAGGTAGGCGCGGGAGTGAGGAGCCGTGGCGATACCGAAAACGCGAAGTTCGCGGAAACCGTGGCAGGGCAGAACTAGAGGCCCTCGCACAAGAATTTTCAAGAGCCAGCGGTAGCGGTCTTTGTGGGTTTTGGCCGCCCCGCTGGCTCGGCAGGGTTCGGGGTTCCGATTCCGATTCCGATTCCGATTCCGAATTTGAACTTTCGAGTTTCAGATTGGCGGCACGATTCTGAATTTCGATTTCTGATCTCCCGGATCTCAGATCTCAGATCTCAGATCTGGAATCGCTCCTGCAGGTACTTCTGATAGATTGCGTAGAAGGTCACCATGGAGTCGATGTCGATCCATTCCTTCTTCGAGTGAAGCTTTCCACACAAGGGGCGGGACATGATGACGGGGATGTTATGGGCAGCAAGGAAGCGGGCATCCGAGCCGCCATGTTCGCGCCGTTGGTGGGGGCGGTGACCGAGGATCGCTTGACAGGCGTCGAAGAAGGCCGGGTCGGGCGAAAGGCGGTTCGGTGCGGCCGACATAACCGGGGTGGCGGTCACCCCGTCCCCCAGGACAGCCCCGATTTTCCGGACCAGGTCCCCGGCTTTGATGGGATGCGGGTAACGGATGTCGAGAGTGGCTGCGGCGTGAGACGGGACGCGGTTGAAGGAGCGATTCGGGGTGTTGACGCTCGTGACGGCGCAGGTCGCGTACCAATGGTCGGGATCGGCCCCCGGCGGAAAGAGCCGCAGGATATCCTCGATCGTTGCGACAATCCGGGCGAGGGCGTTTTTTCCGAGCCATGGCCGGGCGGCGTGGCAGGCGGCCCCCGTTGATTCGAGGTGCAGGTGGAGGATGCCCTTTTCTTCCACCACCACCTCGTCGAGCGATCCGCCGTCGGGGACCATACCGACCTTGCATCGAAGACCATGCTCCTCGAGGAGAGCCTTCGTCCCGTTTTCCCCGCCGATCTCTTCGTCGGTGGTGATGGCAAGGCCGAGCGGGACCCCGGGCGACTGGAGGTGGAAGAAGCGAAAAAGTTCGAGGAGAATCGCCACGATCCCCTTCATGTCGCCGGTTCCGGGGCCGTAGATGCGCCCGTCAGCGAGTTCGGAGCGATACGACTCGCGGTTGGGATGGTGCACGACATCGATATGGCCGAACATCACGACGTCGGGTTCGAGGCAACCTTCCGGAAGGGCGACGAGAGAGAGAACGCCCCCCGTTTCGTAGGAATGGACGGTCACGCCCTCGAGGGACTCGAGGTGGTTTCCGACCCACTCGATGGAGCGGTGCAGTTCGTCCGGACGCTTCTCCGTTCCCGGTATCAGGACCAGATCGCGGGTGAGGGCGATGAGCCGTTCCCGCAGACCGGCGGTGTCGAGGGAAGTGGTCAAGTCGGTTTGAAGAGAGAATTGGACTGGGCGGGGAACGGTGAGCAGGGGAAACTGGCGAGATTGGCCTCGAACTAGTTTTCGCCGAAATCTCGACACTCCAAGCTCCAAATAAATCCCAGCGACCAAATCTCAGATACAAAGACTCGCGGTTCACTGTGATTGGCCCTTGGGGTTGTCACTTGAAGTTTATTTGGAACTTGGAGGGTGAAGTTTTCGAGAGACCGGGGAGTCGTTTTGGACCACGACGAGACGTGGAACGGCCGTGCGCGCATTCAATCCCGATCGAAGACGAGATCCTCCAGTGAGAGGGTGCGTTCGATGAGTCCGTGCACATCGAGGAGGTTGCGGCCCAGGAAGAGGAACTGCCCCTTGCTGACCAGTCCGTCGTCTTCGAGGTTGAAATTGATGGGGAGAACGCCGTGCTCCGCACCGGGGCGGAAGAGAAGGTCGGCCCGGTCGAGATTGCCGAGAATGCGCGACCCATCCGCCGCTTCGGGAAGTCGCAGATTACGCATCAGCCACGTGCCCTCGGGCTGGAAATGTCGCGCCAGGAGCGAGGGGTAGGTCGCGCCAGTGACGCGGGCGTTCAATTCGCAGACCCGCACTTCGATCCCGCCGCCGTGCAGGAAGGCGAGATGGAAATCAGCGCTGGCGGTTCCGCGGTAGCCCTGCCGGTGTAGCCAGCATCCCGCCCGGCCGGATTGACGCATCAATTCCTCCTCGAGGGACGGATCGCTGAAGGACTCCGGCGGAGCGACGTTGCCTTCGTGCACGCTGTCATCGCCCAGGATCTGGTCGGTGATGTCGTAGAGGTGGACCGTGTCGTCGGTGACAACCATTTGCACGCTGGGGGAAGCCACGTGACTGATTCGCTCCACGCTGCTGTCGAGCCAGCCTTCGACGAGGCAGGGGCCTTCGCGGAAGTGGCTGGCAGGAATGGGAGGGGGATCCGCGGTGGCGAAGCGCATCAGGCCGATGCCCGAGGCGCCGATCGCGGACTTGGCGGCTGCAAAGCGGTAGCCACGCCGGGCGAGCTCGGCGGCGGCGGTATTGATCTCGGCGGGAGAGGTGGTCTCGATGCTTTCGAAGACCAGCTCCCCGGACTCCTTGAGGAAGCGGTGCAGGAGGACCTTGTCGTTGCCCTGGCGGCTTCCCGCCGTGGTTCCGGCGAGGCGGGCGCCGGTGCGCTCCGCAGTGGTCGCAATACGCTGGTCGGTGACGAATCCGTCCAGGTGGCATTGCGGGGTGTCGCGAATGGCGGCTTCAATTTCGGCGGGGGGAGGCAGGTGGGGATCGTAGGTGAGAAGGCGGGGGAGGCGCAGTTGCAGTTCTGCGCCGAAGTAGTGGTGAAAGATCTCGAGCGGGAGCCGCTCCATCACGAGGAGATTTTCCTCGCCGCTCCAGAGCAGAGAGATGATAGGCAGGAGGCGGCCGCCGTAGGAACTCAGGGTGGTCACGCATTGGCGGAGTTCCTCGGTGAGTTCATCGTTGTCGAAGAACATGCAACTGAGGTTTGCAAAGTACGCGACGTTGCCGGAGCGGGCCGGGGGAAGGCTGCCGGGGATGGCCTGCACCGAGGGAACGCTGGTGGAATCGGGAGAGGAGCTCGTCATGACGGACCCTGGCGACGAAAGATCGCGATGTGCCGGTCGACCGACTTGCCCGGCGCGCCGGTGAAGGCGCGGGAGAGAGGATTGCGATACTCGGCGACCTTGCTGGCTCCGAGTCTGGCGAGTTCCTCGCAGGCGAGGCGATGCTCCTTGTCGAAATAGGAGGTGATGACGAAGAGCCCGTCGTCGTTCAGTTGCCGGAGCGCACCGTCGAACATGCGTCCCCAGAGGGCGGGGTCGTTCCAGAAATTCTGGTGGCGGAGAAAGGCGACGTCGAAGCGGTCCGCGGAGCCAAGCGAGGCGAGGAAACGCCGGCCGTCGTCGACGTGGAAGCGGGTCTGGATGTCGTCGTCGCTCCCGGTGCGCCAGCGTTGCTGCGCCTCCTCGATCTCGGCGGCGCGGATGTCGGCCCCCACGATTTCAAGCCCGCCGCCCTCGCCGCGGAAGATTTCGGCCAGCACCGCGGTCTCGTCGGCGCGGCCACAGGCGAGGTTGAGGAGGCGCGGGGCGAGATTCGGCTTCTCCACCTCCGGGACCGCGGCCAGCGCGCTTTGCAGGGCTATTTTGAGAGTTCCGATCTCCTCCGGGAGTTCCAGGAACGAAAATGGAAGATTTGGCTGGAGTGGCACGGCGACCCGATTAAAAGCCGCCCTTCGACCGATTCAAGAGTTGAGTTAACCTCTTCTTTCTGCAAGCATTTCGCGACTATCGAGCGTCCTTTACAATGACCCCGACCCCCACGCCTGTTCTGGCCCTCACCCCCGAGTTGGAGGAACTGGTCCGGAGCATTTCAGATCAGTTTGCGATCGAGGGGGAGTACCTCCGCGGGGAGGAAGTTGAGAGCGGCCATATCAACTCGACCTACCTGGCGACCTACGAGCTGTCGGATGGGGCGCAACGGCGCTACATCCTGCAACGGATCAACGAGAAGGTCTTCAAGGATCCCCTCGCGGTGATGCGCAACGTGGAGTGCGTGACGTCCCACATCAACTGGAAGGTGCTTCGCAAGAAGAAGGACATGGGCGGGCAGACCCTGAGTCTTTATCCGCACAAGACCGGCCGCTTTTACGTGAATGGGGAAGGTGGCGGGATCTGGCGGTGCTACAATTTCTTTGAGGGCTGCCAGACCTACGACGTGGTGGAGAACACGCGCCAGGCCTACGAAGCGGGGCACGCCTTCGGCGCTTTCCAGAACCTGGTGAGCGATCTCCCACCGGAAGAGATCGTGGAAACCATTCCGGACTTTCACCACACCCGCAAGCGTTACGATGCGCTGATGCAGGCTGTGGATGAGGACCCCTGCGGACGCGTGGCGGAGGTCGCTTCGGAGTTGGAATTCGTTCGTCGCAACGAAGACGCAGTGGACCGACTGCTCGATCTCAGGGCCCGGGGCGCCGTTCCGCTGCGCATCACCCACAACGATACCAAGATCAACAACGTCCTCTTCGACATGGAGACGGATGAGGCGGTCTGCGTGATCGACCTCGACACCGTCATGCCGGGATTGAGTCTCTACGACTTCGGCGACATGGTGCGGACCGCTGCCAATCCCGCCGCCGAAGACGAGCGCGATCTGGATAAAGTCCAGGTGCGCATCGGCGTGTTCGAGGCGCTGGTGGAAGGCTACCTGGCCGCGGCGGGTACGGTGCTGACCGATACGGAAATTGCCAATATGGCCTTTTCGGGCCGGTTGATCTCGCTGGAACTGGGAATGCGTTTCCTGACCGACCACCTGAGGGGCGACCAGTACTTTCGAGTGCATCGCGAAGACCAGAATCTCGACCGCGCGCGGACTCAGATCCGTCTCGCGGCACACATCGCGCAGCACGAAAAGGAGATGAACAGTTTCGTGCAGAAGGTGGCGAACTCGCGGTGAGCCGTCGGCCCGGGACCGGGGGCGGACCGGAGCGGGGATTACGGTTTCCCGTGCTCCAGGGTGATGACGCACTCGAGGTGCCTGGTCTGCGGGAAAAGATCGAAGGGTTGCACCGTGCGCAGGCTGTAACCGTGCGCGTTGAATTCCTTGAGGTCGCGAATCTGGGTGGAGGGATTGCAGGAAACGTAGACGACGCGCCGGGGCGCGAAGGAGAAGAGCTGCCGGAGAAACTCGGGCCCGCATCCTTTGCGCGGAGGATCGATCACCACCGCGCAGTGGCCGGGAGGGAACCCGACCTGATCAAAAATGTGTTCGGCGGAAGCGGTGAGGACAGTGACATTTTGCAGGGCGTTGTGCCTGGCGTTCTGGCGAGCCCAGTCGGCGGAGGACTCGGAGACCTCCACCCCGGCGACCTGTTCGAAGCGGGGGGAGAGGGTGAGGGCGAAGAGCCCGGATCCGCAGTAGGCGTCGACCAGGAATCGGCATTCGCGGGCGGCTTCGGCGGCGACGTGATCGACGAAGGCGGGGAGGATGAAGGGATTGTTCTGGAAAAAGTCCCCGGCCAGGAAGCGCAGGGTGAGGTCCCCGACCCGTTCCTCGACGACCTCGCGTGGATTGGTGTGGACGCCGCGGGCGGTGGCGCGGAGCAGGAGGGTGGCGCCCTTCTTGAACTTTCCGTGGGCAGCGGATTGATGCACGCGCTCCCGCTCGGCGGGCAGGGCGGCGTTGAGGGCTTCCATGGCGATCGGGCAGGAGGGGACGTCGATGACCTTCCGGCGGGATCCGGCCTCGAGGAACCCGATGGCCAAGTCCTGCCCGGCGCGCGGTTTCTGGAAGTGCGGGGTGATCTTGGAGCGATAGTGCCATGGCCGGGGCGAGGCGATGGGCTCGTTCACCGGGTGATCGATTCCGGCCATGTGGCGGAGGAGTTCGGCGACCTGCTGCCGTTTCCAGCGAAGCTGTTCCTCGTACGCGAGGTGCTGGTACTGGCAGCCTCCGCAGGAGGCGAAGAGCGGACAACGAGGTGCCCGCCGGTGCGGACTGGGGGAGAGAATCTCGACGAGATCGGCCTGGGAGCAATTGGCCTCGTTCTTCCAGATCCTGGCCCGGATCCGTTCGCCGGGCAGGGCGAACGGAACGAATACCACCCAGCCTCCGTCGCCTTCGGGACCAGAGAGATCGGGACCTGCGTCGCCTCTCGAACGAGAACGGTGCAATTCGGGCCGCGCGACGCGGCCCACCCCGGCTCCGAGGTTGGAGAGAGAGTCGATCGTCAGCACAATCACTTCGTGATAGTCAAAGGGCTCGGGGCGGAAGTGCTTGGGAGGAGTGGACATTCCAGATTTGCTGCCGCTCAGTACCCTTGAGATTGCCACGAGCCGAATCCGCGAATAGGATTCTTCCTGAATCGTCGAATTGTCATGAAAGCCTACCTTGCCATTCTTATCTCCGCCTTCGTTCTGGTGCCCCTCGCGGGCGCCGAGGTGGTCGAAGAAGAAACGTGGTATAGCGCCGACGGAAAGGTCGTCAAGAAGGTCAAGCGGACCCTGACCGGCGCCGATGCCAAGAGTGAGCCGGACTGGGAACCGGCCTGGGTCATTCGTGAGCGCGCCCGCGGGATGCAGAGCAGCCGCGTCACCTACAGTTCGGCGCGCCGTTATTTTCGGGGATCGTCGTACGGGTCCGGCCTCTCTTATCGATGCGGGACCAGCTATTACTATCCTGGTCGTTACGGGCGGAGCGGTTTTACCGGGTTCCTCCGGACCGGCAGCGGAAAGACGCGTTGGGGGCTCGGCTATCGCTCGCGCGGGTTGAACGCCCTCTTTACTCGCTAGGCGCCTCGACCGGGATGATGTCCGGCGGAGGCGTGGCGACCGGGGGGGTTGCCGGGGGGATGATGGAAAGCGGATCGCCCGGGACGGGCGCGGGCGCGGGGACGGGCGCGGGCGCGGGGACGGGCGCGGGATCAGGGGCAGCACCCTTCCTCGGGTCGTAGAGCTTGGTGGTAGGATCCGGCTGGCGGAACTCGTCGGCGGCGGGCTTGGGCTTGGGCTTGGGAGGGCGGGGGCGGGAGCGGCCCGCGACGGCGGGGGCACGGACCGGCGTGGGCTTCTCCGGCTCCACGAGGGGGAACTCCCAGCCCACGGGTTCGGTCTTCTTGTTCTTGCTGCACGCCGAAAGGGCTACTGCGCCGGCGATCGCGAGTAGGATCTTGGTGTTCATCCCGGTGAGGGCTGGGGATGTTGCCCAGAAGGGACCGATTCTGGCAATCCGGAATGTCGGGCCGGTCGAATTCAAGGCGGCGAGGCCTTGATCTTGCGGAGCCACCGCGTGATGTCGGTCAGGACGTTCTCGCGCTGATGATCGTAAAACAGGAGGTGGTAGCTCTCCGGATAGAAGGCGCGTTGGACGGGGGCGTCAGGCGGGAAATTGCGTTGAAAGGCGGCCACATCCGCAGGTTTCGAGAAAACATCGTGGCCGCCGTGAAGCAGGAGGACCGGGAGATCGATCTGCGCGGGGCCCTCCGGCAGAGTTTCAATCATGTTTCCGAGGGTGTAGAGCAGGCGGAGGGTGAAGGCCGAAAGGTGGTAGGGATTCGTTTCGACTTGCTCCTCGTGAACGACCCCCTTGATGACCTGGACCTCGTGTTGGCCGGAGAGCGATTCGAGGGAGATCCTGTGGCGCGGAAACAGGAAGGCACCCAAACGGAGGGCGGTGCGCCGCCACCCGGGGAAGCCGTCTTGAATCCTGGCGATGGGTGAGGAGAGGATAAGCGCATCGCATGGGAGCGCTTCTCCGGGAGCGGCGGCCGCGGCATGCAGCGCGATGAGCGAACCCATGCTTTCCCCGCACCACACCACGCGAGCCCCGGGGTGCCGGGCGCGGACCAGGCGCGTGAAGGTGTAGGCATCGTTGTACCAGTCGTGGCGGTCGCGGATGTCACCGCGGCGCGTGGCGATAGGATCGAGGCCCTGGCCGCGCAGGTCGGGAGCGTAGATGGCGGTGCGGGGGAGATGGTCCAAGAGGTACTCGCCCAGGATGCGGAGGTCGGTGGAGGCGCCGGCGATTCCGTGAAAGCCGATAACCACCAAGCGGGGAGATCTCTTTGGCACCCAGCGCTGGTAGGAAAAACGATCGCCGTCAAAGGAGGTGAAGGTCGTCGCGTCAAGAGCGGGCTGAGGTCCGATGGCAGGCACGGCGGAGTGGGAAGCACAACCCGGAATTACGCCGATCGTCAACGGGATAAACGCCAGGCCGAGCAGGGAATTGAACTTTCTAACAGCCATCGTCCGGGTGGAACGAGAGACGGGCGCCAGTGAGAGATTACGTCATTTCGCAGGGGAGAATCGATGAGAACACGGTCCGGTAAGGTATCGGAACGGTATGACGTTACTCCAGGCCGTGCAGGCCGCGGGGGACCTGAATCCGTTCGGAAGCAAGAAACGACTTTTTGTCACGCGCGGCGACCAGCGCTGCGTGATCGACCTCCGCGGCGCGAAAGGACAATCCTTCGCGTTGCAGAGTGGCGATACCATTGTGGTGGATCGCCGAAAACCGTTCGAACGGGAGTAGGCCTTACTTGGGCTTTGGCTCGGGTTCGGGCTTCGGCTTGGGCGCGGGCTTCGGACCCGGTTCTGGCTTGGGGAGCGGTGCAGGTTTGCCCTTGGGATTCGGATTGGTGGGGATGCGGACCGGCGGCGAGACGGCCCTGGCACCGGTCCCCGGGCGGCGCTGGGGCACGCGGACCGGAGGCGAGACGGCCTTGGGGGCGCCGGGCCGGCCACCGACCGCGGGCCTGCTGGGCGGAGCCGGGAGGTCCTTGATTTCGGCTAACTCCAGTTCGAAGATCAGGGTGCTGTTGGGTCCGAGCTTGGCGCTGCGACGACCTTCCTTGTAAGCCAGGTTGGCCGGGATAAAGAGCTTCCATTTCGATCCGACCGGCATGGTGGAGAGAGCCTCTTTGAATCCCGGGATCACATTCATCGACATGGGGGAGGGCTTGCCACCCGAGGTGTCGAATTCGGTCCCATCGATGAGGGTGCCATGGTAGATCGTCATGAACTGCTTGTTCGGCCGTTCTCCCTCTGGCGGGGGCGTGTAGACTTGGCCGTCGCCTTCTTTCAGGATCTCGTACTGCAGGCCGCTATCGGTGGTGATGACTCCTTCCCGCTTCTTGTTCTCGGCGAGAAACTTCTCCCCGGCGGTTTTGTTCGTCTCGGCGAGCTTGGCTTCCCGCTCCTTGATGCCTTCGCTCAACTGCATGAGGGCAGCGTTGATCTCTTCTTGATCGAGAGCGGAGTCCTTGAGTTCGAGGGCATCGAACAAGCCTTTCAGGAACTGCTCGCGGTCGATGTCGTCCAGCGTCAGTCCGTAACGTCCGGTCTGTCCGGCGAAACTGCGCCCGTTGCGGAATCCGAAGCCATAAGAGGTGTAGGTCTTGAGTTTGGCGGGATCCATCTTGGGCTTCGGCGGAGGCTTGGGTGCCGGAGGTTTCAGCGGGACCGGGGGAGCGGCGGGCTTCGCTGCGGGAGGTTTGGCCGGGGCTGGCGGGGCAGGTTTGGCCGGGGCCGGCGGGGCAGGTTTCTTGGCGGGTTCATCCTGCGCCACAAGAGCGCCCGAGAGGAGAAAGCCGGCACTCAGGAGTGCGGCAGGGGTCTTGAATTTCATGCTCTTTGGTGGTTGGCGCGGAACGTAGGGACGCAGTGCGGAGGTGTCGAGCTAAAGGGTGGATAGTTCGGGAGCCCAAACCAACAAGCAGATGAACATTGAACGCGGGGGCGCGGCTCGCTACAGAAATCGTCCAAGCGAACGACAAATGTCGGTTTCCCAATCACGGCCCGCCCCTCCTCCCCACCGCCTCCGGTGGCTGAAGTTCCTGGTGATTCTTCCCTGCGCGGGCGCCTTTCTGGGATTCGGGGTGGGGCTGATCTCGAGCTATGTCGCACCCAAGCGATTCGAAAGCGTGGCGACGGTCCAGATTCGTTCCGACCCCTCGGCGATCGATGCGCCGGGAGAGAGGGCATGGCTCCGCTCCCTCGAATCGGAAATCCCTCATCTCGAGTCGGCCGAGACCTTGAAGATCGTGGTGGACCGCCTCGACCTGCCCTCCCGGTGGGACGGAATCTCGCATGAGAAAGCGGTGGAAACACTCCGCGAGAAGATTGCCACCGAACGCGAGGTGGGGACGGACCTGGTGCGGATTCGGGTGCGGCACCACAGCGCCCAGGAGGCGCGGGACCTTGCCGCCGCGGTGGTGGAGGCCTATGCGGAGCTGCGCCGGAGAAAGGATTTGGAACGCACCGGCCGGGCCCTGCGTGCCCTCGATCTCGAATTGCGCAAGCAGGAAGAAAAAGTCGAGGCGCAGCGAAGCCGCCTGGAAAGGCTGGCACCGGCGGGTGACCCGGATCTGAAGCGGGCCGCCGTAACGCAGGAGTACGAGTTCCGCCGCATGAAGTTGACGATCGAAGCGCAGAGGAAGGCACTCGCGGTCTTGAAAGGGGACGACCGGATCAAGTACGCGGCAGGACTGGACCAACCTAACAACGAGGTGCCGGTGCATTACAATGAGCTGTTGCTCGAACGGCGGGAGCGTGACACCTTGCAGGCGTCGGGACTCGGTGAGTCGCATCCGGCGATTCGCGCGGTGGAAACCCGCCTGGTGCGCCTACAAAGCGATCTCGCTCAAGCCATCGCGGAGTTGCGCGCGGAGCTTGCGACCCGGTCGGAACAGCTGGATGTGCAGATTGGGGAAGTCGCCGAACGCATTGCGCAGTGGGAGGACGATCCGGACCAGCCGGCGCGTCGCGCCGCGAGGCAAGCCTACGACGAGGAGCGGGAGTTTCTTCAGGCCATGAAGCTCGATCACAGTGCGAAACGGGTCGCGTTGCAGGTTCCGGCGAATCCCGTGACCCTTCACGAGCGGCCCACCGTGGCCTCCAGGCCAGTGCGCCCCAGAGTCCCACTTCACCTGTCTCTGGGGTCCCTCCTTGGAGCACTGGCGGGATTGCTCCTGGCCCTGCCGGTAGCCCTGGTGAGGCGCTAGCGTTAAGGGCCGGGGACCACACGCTCAGGCCGCGCGGTAAATTCCGTCGCCTCGCCCTGATCCTTCTTGCGGGTCGCCGTTCCCCTTCGGCTTTCGACCCCTGCCTACTTCGACTGCTCCAGCATCCTGACCACGGCCGCTTCGGCTTTAAGCCGGATGTCCTCAGGGATTTCGATTTGCGGTGCAAGCTTGTCGAGGCAGGCGTGAAGCTTCTCGAGGGTGTTCAGCTTCATGTATTTGCAATCGGAGCAGGCCTCCGCGTTTTTGCAGAAAGCGACCATCTTTTCAGTGGAGCACACCTCATCGGCGAGGAGGCGGACGGCGGTGGTGCACTCGGGATGCGCAACCACCACCGCGTCGGGATATTCGTCCTTGATCCTCTGAATGGAGTCGCGGGTGAATTCCACATGCACGTAGCAGGCGCCCTGCCATAGGTCCATCTTGCGATTGGTCTGCTCCATGACCCAGGCGCCGAGGTTGGCGTCGGGAACAAAGAGGATGGGGCGGTCCTTGGGGGCCTGCTCCACGATGCGGACCGCGTTGCCGGAGGTGCAGATGACATCCGAGAGGGCCTTCACGCCGGCGGAGCAATTGATGTAGGCAATGACGTAGTAGTTCCGGTCGGGGTGGTCGGTTAGATACCTCTCGAGGGCGGGAGCGGGGCACGACTCTTCGAGGGAGCATCCCGCATCCTTGTCGGGCAGGACCACGGTCTTGTCCGGGTTCAGGATCTTGGCGGTCTCCGCCATGAAGTGCACCCCGCAAAATGCGATGACCTCCGCGTCGGTATCCCGGGCCTTGTAGGAGAGCCCGAGGGAGTCACCCACATAGTCGGCGATATCCTGGATCGACCCGACCTGGTAATTGTGCGCAAGGATAACGGCGTTGCGCTCTTTCTTGAGGCGCAGGATATCCTCCTTCAGATCGAGGGCAGGGGTGGCCGTGCTCATGGGTGAAGGCTCACCCATGACCGTGTCCGGAGCAAAGAGAATTCGGCCCGCCGGCTCTTGGGGGCGGACTCCCCGGGCGGGTGCTTCAGGCCTCCCCGTCCAGTGCCTCGACCGAAGCGGGTTCGAGGTCTTCCTCCCGCGCCGCCCCTTTGGGCCCGGTTGCCTCTTTGCCGGGCAGCGTCATGCCCTCGATATCAGCGAGATCGCCGAACTTGGCGTAGCGCTCCGCGAGTTGCGGCATGCTGACCATTCCGGCGTGGCGGGCACCTTCGCTGACGGATAGCGAGCGGGTCTGAATGTCGCCCTCCAGGAGAGACTTCTTTTCGAGGTGCAGCTTCTTCTCGCACACGATGTCCCCCTTTACGACGCCATCGATGAATACTTCCTCCGCTTGCACGGGGTGCGTGAAGACCAGCTCGGCGCGGTCGCGCACAATCAGGCGGCGGCAGCGCACCGGGCCGGTGATGGTGCCATTGCGCAAGAGCGTGAGATTGCCGTCGCAGTCAATGCTGCTGCCGGTAAACTCGCCCTCGATGGTGAGATCGTTGCATTGGACCGAAACTCCGTTGATCCCTCCCTTGCGATAAATGTGCACGTTTCCGCGGGTGCGAATGCGGCGGTGGTGCATCTCGCGAATCTCGTAATCCTCGAGGGGAATCGGTACGGCGCATCGCGGGCACATGGTCGAGACGGCGTTGAGCGGGATGCTCTGTGGGAAGTCGCAATCCACGCAATGCACATGGCGATGGCCATCCCTGGGATCGCTTGGCAGCAGCCGGGCCAGGCGGGCGATGGCGGGATGATCTCCCGACGAGGTCGCGACGAGGGGAACGCGGGCCTTGGAAGGAATAGCCGAGGAATGGCGTTTCCGAAGCTGCCACCCCGCGAAAAACTCGAGCTGGGTTTCGCGGCGCGCCGCATCAGGATTCCCGTTTCCAGACCGGACCACGGCGGGATTCTTCCGGCCGTTCGCTTCCCGACGCGCGAGTTCCTCGCGCGTCGGAAAGGGAAATTCAGGGACCGGTGCGGGGGGGGCGGCCACGCCGTCCGAGATCTCGTAGTAGGCACCGCATCCACGACTTCGACAGAAGGTGGAGCGGGCAAACTGAGCTTCTTGCTGTTGGTGCCCGCAGACCGGACACGAAAGCAGGTTCTTCTTCTGACGCCCGAACATAACGGATCGGCGGAGGTGGCTTTGGAAGTGTCGGAATCGATCAGGCCGGATCAAGCACGGGCAAGCTCACGCTCGCCCCGGCTCTTGCTCCGCTCGGATGACGCGGCATCGCTGCCACTCGACGAATTGTCCTTGGAAGGAACTGCACCGACCGCGGAGGTGCCGACCAGAACCGCGCCCGCCTGCATCGACAAGACGGCGGCCTTGATGTCACCGGGGACCTCGGCGTTCTCCATCAGCTCGAGGCGATCCGAGGCGTAAATGTCTCCATTCACGCAACCCTGGACCACCACGCACTTGGAGCGAATCTCGGCATTGACGGTGGCTTTGGGGCCAATCGTCACGGACCCATCGGAGAAGATCTCCCCTTCAATCCTGCCGTCGATCACGACGTCATTCTTGAACTTGACGGTTCCGGTAATTTCCACATCCGAGAGGATGAGGTTGGTGCCGCCGAGGGCCTTGGAAGACTTTTCGTTCTTCGACTTGGTCTCAGGGCGCTCAGATTTGGAGGCACTTTCGGCCTCTACGACTTCGTTCGACTTGGGGGCATTTTTTTGGAACATGTGTGCGATAATTGATTGAGGGCACACATAGTATTAGAAAAGTTATAAGGGTCCAGGAAAGTTTAATCTTAACAATCAA
>CAUZKZ010000002.1:0-53090 GCA_963580345.1 Verrucomicrobiia bacterium
CGGGATACGGGGTGGCGGTAAATACCGCTTGGCCGTTAAGACCCGAGGCAGGAGCCCAGTGCGTCAATCGCGCCCGCTGGGATCTGTGCGGGGGCCGCCGGGCAACCGGCGGTCCTACCGCGACCGGGTCAGGCCAAATATATTGATATAGCCAAGCCAGCGGAGATCGACGAGGGTGCGGCATGCCACGGGAAGGTCGGATCGAGTATGCGGGGGCAGAGTGAAGACCGGGAGGGTATTTGGCGCCAGCGACAGGTATGGCGCAGCCCCCACCGAGCAGCCTGTTTCCATCGCCGACTTCGCGGCTACCGTCTACCACGCGCCAATCCGGCCTGATCCCTTTGTCTTCCGGGCAGAAATCTATTCGGACGAACCGCGCAGTTGCCTCTCTGCTTCCTTCAGATTTCGCTTCGCGGCGACAAAGTGATTGACGGCACCGCGGATATCACAGGGTCGCCAAACGCAAAACCGCCGACACCTTGGGCGCCCTCTGCACCGGCACCGTCGTCTTCGTGGCGGCTTTCACCGCCAATTCCGCCGACGCCACCGTGCCCGCCGCCGCCGGTGTCCTCCTGGATCCCGGGATTGCCCGACCCCGGCTTGTTGCCGCCGCTGGTGCCGCCGGCCAGAGGTTCGATGCCGGAGACCGGAGGCGCCCCACCGGGGGCGGACCCGTTAACGGTAGCGGGGGCTGCGTTGGTTTCCATACCCGCGCCACCCCGGCCTCCGCCGAACTGCGCTGGTATCGAATCACTTGGGTTGGGGTCCAAACCCGCCGCGCCGGCCATGTTAAAGGTCGTATTGAAAGTGAGGTCCCCGGTGGCCTGAATCCGCATCCCGCGCGAGCCGGTGATGGTGTTGGACGCACCCGAGAGGTCCAGATTGCCGGTGAAGGTGAAGATGCGTTTTCCGAAGAGATCCAAGCTGGAACCGTCAAGAAAAACTGCGGCGAAATTCCTTTTCGGGCCGGGATAGAGCGGGTGATGCGCGCGATCGAGAGGCTGGGAGGCCGGGCGAAAAAGAGGAGGAGCCGATGAGGGGCTGCGACGCGCCACTGGACTCGTTGCGGGTTTGCCGGCGAGGGCCGGTTCAGAGAGAAGCTTCTGGTGCTTCCCGAGGGCTTCCCCTTGGTCCCCCGCGGAGAGCTTGGGATATCGCGTCAGCAGGAGATCGGCGAGCTGCGCATCGTCCCAAGCCGCGGTGGCCCGGACCGCTTCGGTGCGCAAGAACGGATCGTCAACGGAGGGGCATCGGCAGCTGGCATGGCGGCGAAGCGCGCCACGGCGGCGGACGGGGTCTCGTCCTCCCACTGCCAAGACTTTCCTTTTGCAAGCCGGGTTTCCTGGAGGCTCAGGAGCCGGGAGTAGGTTGGGGTGCAAAACTCAAACTCCAATCGCCCCGTCTCCACCACCTCCTGAGCGTTCTCAAGCCCCATGGAAACTCCCAGGGAAAGCGAAAGGATCCGTGGTAGTTTGGCGGTCACTTTTCCTGCGGACCGGTTACCCGGCAGTGGCGTTTCAGGTCCTGCCACTTGGCGTAGGTGGCCTCCAAGGTGCGCCGGGTCGGAGCTCGTATGTTAACACACTGGACGTAAACCGGGCCCTCGAACTTCAGCTCGCCGCAGAGGAGGTCGAGAAATCCTGCCAGGTCGAACTCTCCCTTGTCGATATGCTGAACCAGGCGTTCGAACCTCATCGCCTTGGTGTTGCCGGTCGGAGATCCGTTGATTACAGCTGTCACAATGCGGTCTTTGGCGGCCCGCAGCTTGGCCGGAATATCCTGTTCGTCACTCTGCTTCATGTAGTGGCAGAGCACAAAGCAGACCCCGAACGCAGGATGATCGATCGCGTCGGCTATCCGGGTGGCATGGTCAAATCGCGAAACCCGGAAGCCGATGTGGGGGTAGATGCCGAGGGTCACTCCAGCTTCCTGTGCCTGCTTCGCCCGTGCTCTCAGCTGCTCGACGATCCTCTCGTCGGTGACCGTCGCTCCTTCCTCGACCCTGATGCCGAACATGATGATCGCGCCCGTATCACGAACCTTGCTGAGCACCAAATCCATGGGGATATTGAACTTGTCCGACTTGCCGTCGGTCGTCCATGCCAGGCTGACGGCTCCGATCCGTAGGGAAGCCTCGCGAAACGCTTTCATTCTCGCCTCGAACTGCGGCTCGTAAGTACTCACCGCGACACTCTTGTAGCCAATCTCTTTCATGATTGACGCGACTTCTTTGACGGGGATCTTGCGCATGTCGTCGCTGTTGTCGATGACGCCGAACTCGCGGGCCTCTCCTGCCTCGGCAGCGGGCACCTGTCCTCGAGCCGGTGGAGTCATCAAGGATAACGAGAGGGCGAGGATTGGGACCAAGCCCAACAGACTGGTTCGTTGTTTCATGCGAGATTCCTTTTGCGGATTGCGATTAGAGGTGCGCCACTCCATGAGCCAGGGACTGATTCGTGGCCATTCGTGGCCATTCGTGTTCGATTCGTGTTCGATTCGTGTTCGATTCGTGCCGGCGAAGCCGATTCGTACCTCGCGGATTCAATTTGCTAAAGAATAATCTGGAACCGCAGAACAGGACGGCATTTTTGTTCTGAACGAAGCCCTCCAACCCTTGGAATCACGGGGGTTTGGTCAGAACGAAAATGCGTAAAACGTTGATTTACAGCCATGGGGCGATATTCGATAACAAATTGAATCCGCCCCTCCTTATACGCGCGGTCTCCCGGAATTATAATCACGAATGACCACGAATTTCCACGAACGATCACGAATTGGCTGCCGGTCTGAGTCTCACCCTCCGTCCATGGCCACTTTTGCTCGTTCTTCGGCCGCTTCCCATCGATGTCCCGCTAGTGTCCTGCACGCCAAGTTCAACGCTCTTATCGTTCAGGACACTAGCGGAAAGTCTTGCCAACCGCACCGGTGCATCCATCCTCGCAATTTCGATGCGCAGCCTGCGGCCCGGCAGTTGGAAATGCACCCTGCACGGCCTGGAGGAAGCCGACTCGCCCTCCTCCACGCTGGCGCTTGAGCGCGCCATGCGGATCCCCTTCCTGCCCGTCCAACCGGCTACCGGTTAAGCAACCCATGTCCGTCCATCCCGCTATTTCCATCTGGCGATTCACCGACGGCAAGGCCGGTCACGAAAACCAGTCGGCCGCCCTCGTCGAGGGGCTCCAGCGCCTGGCCTCCTTCGAGTGCCACTCCGTGCCGATCAAGGACTTTCGCTGGCGCGACCGGTTCGACTCCATGCCCGCCGGCGAACGGCCGTCCCTCGTGGTGGGCGCGGGCCACCAGACGCACAGCGCCCTTCTCGCGGCAGCCCGCCGCTTCGATTGCCCCTCGGTGGTCCTGATGAAGCCCACTCTGCCCACCGCCTTCTTTGACCTGTGCCTCATCCCGCAGCACGATCTCTCCGCCCGCCGCACGCCACCCGATCATGTCCTCGCCACCACCGGGATGCTCAACCGAATCGGGCCCGACCTCCCGCCCAAGGAAGACCACGGGCTGATCCTCGTCGGCGGGCCATCGAAACACTACGGCTGGGACGAGGCTTCGCTGTGTGAGGCGATCGCGCGGATCACCTCCAGTGAGACCCGCCTCATCTGGCAACTCACCGATTCCCGCCGGACACCGGCACCCTTTCTCGCCGCCCTCCCCGCCACCGGCTTTTCCTTTCATGCTCACCAGGACACCGGCCCTGACTGGCTGCCCGCCCAGCTCGGGACCGCCCGCGAGGTGTGGGTCACCGAGGACAGCATGTCGATGATCTATGAAGCCCTGACGGCCCGCTGTGGCGTGGGTCTCCTTCCCGTCCCGGTGCGCAACCCGCGAAGCCGCGTGGTCCGCGGAAATTGTCAACTGGCCGCAGACGGCTGGGTGACGCCCTTCGCCGACTGGGAGGGCGGCCCGCTACCGGGTTCTCCCGAGCCGCTCCACGAAGCGAGCCGCTGTGCCCGCGAGGTGCTGCAGCGTTTCTTCCCCCGCGTCGCATGAAGATCCTGCAGCTCCTCCCCGAACTGCACTCCGGCGGCGTCGAACGCGGGACGCTCGAACTTGGGCGCTACCTTGTCGAGCAGGGGCACCCGTCGGTGGTGGTCTCGAATGGAGGACGCCTCGTGGCACAACTCGAGGCGGAGGGCTCGCGGCACGTGACGTTCCCGGTGCACCGGAAGTCTCCGGCCTCGCTCCTGCAAGTGCGTCCCTTGCGCGAGTTCCTCCGGGCCGAAAAGCCCGACATCCTCCACGCCCGCTCCCGCGTCCCTGCGTGGCTGGCCTTCCTGGCCTGGCGCAGAATGGCCCCCGCCACACGTCCGAAATTCGTCACCACGGTGCATGGCTTCAACTCCGTGAGCCCCTACTCGCGCATCATGACCCGCGGCGAACGCGTCATCTGCGTCTCGCACAGCATCCATGACTTTGTCCGGCGGAAGTACCCCGGGTGCCCGGAAGAGCGCCTCGCCGTCATCCCCCGTGGGATCGACCCGACCGAATATCCGCGCGAGTTCCAGCCCTCCCCGGAATGGCTGGAGGACTGGTATGGCGAGTTCCCGGAAACCCGCGGCAAGCGCCTCCTCGTCCTCCCCGGCCGCATCACCCGCCTCAAGGGCCATCACGACTTCCTGCGACTCATCAAGGACCTCGCGCCCCACCATCCCGATGTGCACGGCGTGGTCGCCGGCGGGGCGCCGCCAACCAAGCAGGCCTACCTGCACGAAATTGAACGAACCATCGAGGAGATGGGACTCGGCGACCGCATCACCCTGACCGGCCTACGGGCCGGCCTGCGCGAGATCCTCGCCATCTCCAGCATCGCCTGCTCGCTCACCCAGCAACCCGAGTCGTTCGGCCGGACCACCCTCGAAAGTCTCGCGCTCGGCACCCCGGTGATCGGGTACGACTACGGCGGGGTCGGCGAGATCCTCGCGGCCCTCCTCCCGGCGGGCGCCGTCCCGCCCGGTGACCACGCGGCCCTCGTGGAGCGCTCGGCGCGTTTCCTTGCGGCGCCACCGGCGATCGCCCGCGAGAACCCCTTTAGCCTCGCCAGGATGCTCACCGATACCGTCGCGCTTTACGAGGCGCTGCTCAAAGCGTAAATCCTTGAGCCACCAGCCTCGAAGCAACTGCCCATGTGCGGCTTCCTCCAAGTCATTCAACGCCATGAAGCGGTCGACCGCGACCGCTTCAATGCGGCCCTTGCACTCATGAAGCACCGCGGGCCGGATGACACCGGAACGTCCTACCACGAGACGACCGTGGCGGACGGCGGTGGCACCCGCACCGTGCACGTCGCCTCCGGCCACCAGCGTCTCTCAATCCTCGATCTCGATTCGCGCTCCGCCCAGCCGTTCCAGGATGGATCGCACTCCCTTCTCTACAACGGCGAAATCTACAATATTGATGCGGTGAAATCGGAGGACCCGCTGGCCGGAATGGAGTTCCGCACCACCGGCGACACCGAGGTCCTCTTCCATGGTCTTCGCCTCGAGGGAATCGACTTCCTGCGGCGCCTCAACGGAATGTGGGCTGCCACCTTCCTGGACACCGAACGAAATGCCCTGACCGCGACCCGCGACCGCTACGGGAAGAAACCTCTCTTCTACTTCCGGGACGATGACACCCTGATCTTTTCCTCCACCATCCAGGCGGTCCACCATTATCTTGGCCGCGATCCCCGGCTCAAGACCGAGGCCCTGCATTCCTACCTGATCTACGGGAAGATGTTCCCGCCTGCCGGAACCGACACCCATCTTGCCGGCTTGTCCCAGGTCCCTCCGGCCCATGTCGCCACGGCCGACCTCGCCTCGTGGACCGTCAAGGTGGCGCCTTACTGGGAACTCGAACCGGACGGCCTCCTCACCGCACCCGACCA
The DNA here is from genome assembly GCA_963580345.1 of Verrucomicrobiia bacterium. Taxonomy (GTDB): domain Bacteria; phylum Verrucomicrobiota; class Verrucomicrobiia; order Verrucomicrobiales; family Akkermansiaceae; genus Roseibacillus_B. Next base: position 5,876 of record CAUZKZ010000002.1, read on the forward strand.
GGACGAACTCGCCTACCTCCTGGAAGATGCCGTGCGCCTTCGCCTCGTCTCCGACCGCCCAGTCGGGCTCCTCCTGTCGGGCGGGATCGATTCCAGCCTGATCCTCTCGATTCTCCATTACGCCGGCCTACACGAAAACGTGCGTTGTTTCATTGGCGAAACCGGCCGCTCCGAGGATGCCGCCTACGCGAAACAATGCGCCGCCCAACTCGGCATCGAGCCCACCATCATCGACCTCTCGTACGGCGGCGACACGTTCCGGCGCTACCTCGACATGTGCCGCCACCACGAGAAGGCCTTTCCCTTCCTCGGCAACGCCACTGCCATGGCCGAGATGTACGAGCACGTCTCCGGACACGACGTCCCGGTCGTCCTCGACGGCTCCGGCGGGGACGAGATTTTCGGCGGCTACTGGGATCGCCAGTTCCCGCCCGCGGTGTGCGATGCCCTCCGCCGGGCCGATGTGGGATGGCTCGCAACGTCCATCATGAACAGCCCCTCCGCCGCGGCGCGCAACTTCAAGCTCCTTCGCAAGGCCTTCCGCAAATCCCGTTTCACGAACCGCCTCCGGCGTCGGGGCTCCCCGATCTACCGCACCCTCGGCCTCGACCGCATCGATATCCCCTCCACCGATCCACTCGAATGGCCCCGCTTCAGATTCCTTGACGCCCTCCTCGCCGACGTTCGCCCTGGCGGCCGACTTGCCGAGTGGATCTGGCACAACGACCGCAACGCCATGATGTCGGGCATCGAGAACCGCAGTCCGTTGCTCGACTACCGCCTCGCCAAGTTTATTGGTACCGGCTACCGGCACAAGTTCCGCGGCGCATGGAACAAGCACGAGCTGCGCAGCGTCTTCGACCGCTTCGTTCCGCTCCCCACCCAGTGGCGCAAGGAAAAGCAGGGGTTCCGCTGGGCCGGCCGGCAATTTATCCAGCAGAATCGCGGCGAGGTCCTCGACCTCATCGCCGCCTCCCATACCCTGCAGCATCATCTCGACGTCGCGGCCTTTACGAATCAGGCGCGGCGCAGCGACACGTGGCTGCGGTCGTCCCTCACGGCCCGCCTCCTCTGCCTCGCGGGACTCGAAGAGACCATCGGCATCAAACCGGAATAGGCGCCGGTCCTACCACCCCCGCCGACCGGTCCGCATCCGGAGACGAAAGGCGAACATCCCCTCGGTCCCGCTCACCTTCACCCGTTTCCAGAGCATGGAATCGTCGCCCCCCGGGTTCGAGATTCCCTGCTCGGTGGTCAGGGCGGCCTCGTAGCCGATCTCGCGCAGGAGCCCGGGGTCGCCCTCCGCATACAAGCCGAAGGGATAACAAAAGGTCCGCACCTTCACTCCGAAGAGTGCCTCGACGCGCTCCTTCGAACTGCGCAACTCGCCGTCGCGGTCCGCCTCCCCGAGCTGCGTCAGGTCCACATGGGTCATCGTGTGGGAGCCGAGTTCCACCAAGCCGCTCTGCACCATCTCGCCAACCTCCGCGTCGCTCAGGCGTTCTTCGCGGGAGAGGTCGCTCCCGGCCCGGGAGGCCTTCCGCTGTGCGGGCCAGTCGGGGCAGCTCTCGCGATCGGCCACGAGGTAGAGCGTCATGCAGGCCCCATGCTTCCGCAATACCGGCAAGGCATTCACCAGGTTGTCGCGGTATCCGTCGTCGAAGGTCAAGGCGACGCGCTTCCCGTCGCCGGCGGGATCGTCGAGCAGCTGCGAGACGGTCACAAACCTCCATCCCTTGTCCTTCAGCCACCCCACCTGCTGCTCGAGCAGTTGCGGCGCGACCCGCAATTTGTTGTAGCGCGACCCGGGGATCGCTTCGCGCACGAGATGATACATCAGGATGCGCGGCAGGTCATCTGGCACCGACGGCCGCCACCACGCAAACCGGTGCGAAAACCACACCGCACCCAGCACCACCACGCCAATCCCGATCGCCCACATCATCAGTCAGCAACTGCTGGTTCGACGGCGCCCCCGGAAGGCGGCCGGCATCTCCTCATTGACGGATTCGTAGCAACTCATGGACCCTGCCCCACCCTCTCTGCCGGGCCTGCCGATCCAAGTGAAAATTCCAATATTTGTTCCATGCATGATCTTCGCGGCAGGCCCTCCGGGTTTGATGCCCGATCAGCGGACCGGTGGGTGCGGCGAGTTTTCAACAAGCGGGCCCCTGCCGCCATTGACAAGCTGTGCCCGCTGCCCTAGACGCTTCGGCGGCGAAACGATCCTCGCAAACCCACGGGGGTTGCCACCGGGCCACGGCGCCCCCGGAGAACTACCCGTGGACATCAAACACAAACTCTCGCAGCTTCGCTTCTTCCACATCCGGCATTGGTTCTATCTGCGGCAGGCCATGCGCCTGCACGTCAAGATCCGGGATCCGGAAGACGGCCTCCGCTACCGGTTCGTGGCGGATTCCCTGCACGCCTTCCAGCGCGGAAAATGGCTCCTGACGAAAGAGCCCGACATGATCGTCTGGCTGAACGAACAGCTGCGGCCCGACGATGTCTTCCTCGACATCGGGGCCAACGTGGGAACCTTCTCGATCTTCGCCGCGATGCACCTCTCCGAAAAGGGACACGTCTACTCGTGCGAACCGCACCTGCCGACCGCGGTGCAGCTCATGCAAAATGTCGCTGCCAACAATCTTGGCGACCGCGTCTCGGTCATTTCGGCGGCGGTCTCCGGGGAGGACAGCTTCGTGCCCTTCAGCTACAAGCGCTGGCGGGAAGGGGCGTCCGGCAGCCAGCTCGGGATTGAAGGTGGGGTGGACCTCGAAAAGCCGGTCGGCACCGAACTGAAAATGGGATTGCGGGTCGACACCATGATCGAACGCGGACTGATCCCCCCGCCGAACCTCATCAAGATTGACACCGACGGCATCGAACTCCCGATCACGAGGGGCATGAAGAATCTCCTTTGCGGCGAGAACCGGCCGCGCTCGTTGATGGTGGAGGTCCAGGAGGGCGAACTGACCGAGCAAAAGGCGTTCATGAAGGAGTGCGGCTACGACATGGTGAGCCACAGGCTCGCGCGGAAGGCCCAACGCCTCTTCAAAAAGGGCACTCCCCTCGAGGAGCTCGCTTTCAATGCCTACTTCGAACCGGAGGGGTAAATCCTACCGCCTCGCCAATTCCGCGATGCGGTCGAACATTGCCTCCACTCGCCCGAGGGCTGCCGACGCGAATTCCGCAATCTGCGGGTCGAACTGCTCCGGGACGTGCGCCCGGGCTTCGCGGGAGCTGCCGAAGTGCAGGTGCTCGACGCCCATGTCACGCATCAGCCCCCGCGTCTTCCACGTATTCGACTCCCAGGTCGCGAAGGGAATGCCCAGGACCGATGCTGCGATCGCGGCATGGAAGCGGCCGATGCAGAGCCTTTCATACTCGCAAAGCTTGCTCAGGTAGTCTTCCGGGTGCCCGGTTTTCGGGGAAAAGCCGGGACGAAACCCGATGCGGACCGGGCCGAGCCTCCAACGGGTCTTGACGGCATTGTCGGTGCGGCCGACGGCCCGGCGGGGTGCCGGTTTACGGAAATTGCGCAGGCGAGACGAAGCGAACAAGGCGTCCGGCACGACATCGCATGCCACCCCCTCGGCGCGGATCGCCTCCGCGCTCAGCGACTCGCGGGCTGCGATGTAGCGGAAGTTCTTGAGCCGTTCGTCGGAAGGATTCTCCTCGTAGACGGTGTTGACCAGGACCGCCGGTTTGATGGCGGCGACATCGAGCGCTTCCATGAAGCGGCCGTGGTGCAGCGATCCCTCGCCATTGACAACCACGAGGTCGGCCCCATCGAGCCGGCCTTCCCAGCTTTCCCTCTCCGCCAGCGGAATCGGGTAGCTGCCCAGCAACTCAAGACCGGTACGCGCAAATTGCTCCCGAAAGGCCTCGCACCCCAGTTGGCACCCGAAATGTCGGGAACCGAGGCTGGTGTCGCCGACAAACACCACTTTCATCCTATCCCTTCTCCCACCACGCGTTCAATTCTCCCGCCAGCTGGTCCACCCCCGGTCTTTCCTGCACCTCCAGACCAGACGGCACCTCGAAGGGACCCTTCGCGAGCGCCTCGACGCGGTGCCGGGTGATAAAACGCCGCTGCTCATACATGGTGAGGAACTGCTGGTTGCTCGGATCCGTTTCGAAAGCGGCCGGCTGCAAGGTATGTACCGGTCTTCCCGCCGCCATTCCTTCCGTAATCATCATATGGCTGTCTTCCGTACAAAAGATGCGTTCCGCGCAACCAAGGGCAGCCGCGTAGCTCACCTCCTCCACCCCCGTCACGTAGGTCGCCGCTGCCACCGCTTTCGGGTCGACGGCGGCTGCGAGCATTTCGTCGCCCTCCGCCCCGGTCCGCCGGGACGTCACCACCACCCAGCGCACTCCGTGGTCGGCGCTCATCCTGGCCAAAGCCTGCGCCAGTCGGTTCCAATCGGCCTTGGTCCACGCGTACCCCGCGCCCTCTCCCCCCACCAGCAGGGTCCAGAGGCGCGCCTCCCCCAGCGTCGCCGCGTCGCGGAACTTCCGGCCCTCTTCCTCGACCGCTTCCTTTTCGACCGCCACCGGCGTCGGGCCCAAGATGAACCTGTCGTCCTTCTCGCGTCCGGCCTCGTAGGTCACCACCCCGCTGAATAGTTCCGCCCGCAAACCGCGCAAGGTCCCGCAAAAGAGGTTCCGGCAGTTGAAGTGCCGCGCCAACCAGGCATTGGCATGACATGTGTTTCCCCCCGCCGAGACGAGCAGCTCCGGCGGCCGTGGCGGTAGTTCGCCCAACCGGCACAAGGCCCGCAAGACCCCGAGCGGCATCCGCCCCCGCAACCCGTTCAGCAAGGCACGCATCACGCTCCTCGCCACGCTCGAGCGGGCTCGCGCCTCAATCCACAATTCTGCCACCTCATAATTCCGTCGCAGCGCCAACACCATGCCCTTCGACTGGTTGAAGTGCCCCGGCCGCCCGTCGCTGAGAATCCAGACATCCATTCTCACCGATCCGCTACCTTCACCGCAATCCGGGCGCTGTCGTCGATTCGGTTCAACAGGGGTGGCTCGACGCCATTCGCGAAGTACTCGTCGACCGCCTTCCGCGAGCCGGCCCAGTCGCCGTAGTCGTCGAGGATCAGGATCCCCCCCGGAACCAGCCGCGGATAGAGCGTCTCCATCTCGTGTTTGGTGGATTCGTACCAATCGGTATCGAGCCGCAGCAGCGCAATGCGTTCCGGCGCTTCGGCGGGAATGGTGTCTTCCACCTTGCCCTCCACGAGGTGCACCCGCTCGTCGGGATACCCGGTGCTCTTCATGTTGGCCCCGACTTCCTCGCGCGAGGCCAGGCACCAATCCGAGCTGTCATCGCCGGTCTTGCGCTTCTCGAATTTCTCGGTAGCGGTGATGCCCTTGTGGGAAACATCGTGTTCGGAGGGCGCCACCATGCCGGTATAGGTGTCGAACAGATAGAGGTCGCGGCCGGTATAGCCCGTCTTGAGTAGTGCTTCCGCAGCAGCCATCATCGATCCACCGCGCCACACCCCGCACTCCACAATCGCACCCTCGATGCCCCTCGATTCAATGTATTCCACCGCGTGCACGAGGGCCCACAACCGCTCCGGGGTGGTTTTCGTATACGGGGCCACTTTCCGGACCAGCGCGATCTCCTCGTCGGAAAAATCGACCGGATAGCCGTTCGCCTTCTGACATCGCACCAGTGCGTAGCCGCTCTGCCGCGCCAACCAGCGCATCGTTTTGCTCAACATCTTCATCGCCTTCGCCCTGCGCGCCCCGGCATCGAGGAGAGGTCTAACATGGCTTGTCCCGCGCCGCCAGTCTCGCCTCTCCCTCCTGTCGGTAAAACAGGCCGTTGAGGCGGCCTCGCTTTTGCATCTCGTATCCATGGTCCAGGAGGAGCCGCCCGATCTCCACGTCCTCCGGCCCCACTGGCTCCCGGCCCAGTTCGCACACGATCAAGCGCGGCCAGCTGTCACGCGGGACTTCCGCGAAATACGGACGCAATACCGGCACTTCGTGGCCCTCGACATCGATCTTGAGGGCCCGCACCGCCCCGATGCCGTGATCGCGAAGAACGTCGTTCAGCCGTTTCATGGGAACTTCCCGGCCCGTCCCTCCGGTCGAGATGACATTTTCGCCGAGGTTCCTGCTTCCGCGCTGCAGGTGCACCGTCCCCTCCTCCTCTCCCAGCGCGTAGCGGTGCAGCCGGACGTTGGTCAGATTGTTGCGGGCCAGGTTCTCCTGAAGCCGCGCGCACAGATCCGGGTCCGGTTCGAACGCTTCCACCCGCGCATTTTGCCCGGGGCGCGATGCCACCCACAGGCTGTAGATGCCGGCATTGGCACCAATGTCCAGGAACACCCCGCCCTCCTTCAGTTCCTCGTCGAGAGCCTCGCGCTCATCCGGGTCGAGAAATTGCGGCATCATCAACAGGCGCTGCTCCGAGAGGTTCCCCTGCGGGACCAGGCGCAGCTGCAAGTCCCAGACCTCGATATCCACCGGCCCGCGCAAACACGACTTGAGCGGCTTGCGCAGCCACAAGGCCAATCGCCGCCAGCCGGCCCCGGCCGGTAAGCGGTGGCACAGTTTGAGCAGGCCCGCCCGCCAGCCCGCCGGGCGGCGGTCTCCCCAGGCAGCCTCGTTGCCAGTTTCAGCCATCACGTCACCCTGGCGTCGCCTGGAATCGCTCGAACAACCGGCGATACAGTTCACTGGATTGCAGCAAGTTTTCGTGCCTTCCCTCCGCCACGATGCGGCCCCCGTCGAAGACGAGGATACGGTCCGCCGAGACGATGGACGTCAGGCGGTGGGCCACCACCACGGTGGTGCGGCCGCGCTTCACGGTTTCGATCGCTTCCATGACGCGCGCCTCACTTTCCGAATCGAGCGACGAGGCGGCTTCGTCGAGAATGAGGACCGGGGCGCCCTTCAGGAAGGCCCGCGCCAGCGCAATCCGCTGGCGCTGCCCACCCGAAAGGCTGCTGCCCCGCTCGCTGACTGCGGTCTCGTAGCCGCGGGGCATCTGGTCGATGAACTCGTGCGCCTGGGCGGCCTCCGCCGCCGCCTGGACTTCAGCATCGCTCGCTTCCGGTTTTCCAATCCGGATGTTTCCAGCCACTGTCCCATGAAACAAGACCGGGGCCTGCGGAACCACCGCGATTTCCTCGCGCAAGGCGTGCTTCGACCACTCCCGAAGGTCCACCCCGTCAAAGAGCACCCGCCCGGCGGCCGGATCGAAAAAGCGGGGAATGAGGTTGGCAAAGGTGGTCTTACCCGCCCCGCTGGGTCCGACAAGGGCCACCACCTCCCCGGGATGCAGGGTCACCGAAGCGTCGTGAAGCGCCAGGCCTTCGCCGTAGGAGTACGAGACGCCCTCGAAGGCGAGTTCCCCGCGCACCACCTCCGGCCGCCGGGGTTCGGCCGGCTCCGGCACCTCTTCGCCGTCGTTGAGGACTTCCCAGATGCGCTCCACCGCAGCCTCCCCCTGCTTCAGCTGGGTATGCGCATGCCCCAGCTTCTTGAGCGGTTCGTAGGCCACGAAAAGTGCCATCCCGAGGGCCACAAAATCTTCAAAATTCACTCCGTACTTTACTCCAAGGTAGAGGGAGAGGCTGAACCCGACCGCCGCGACCACCTCGATGCTCGGGGACACCATGGCCCGGTACTTCACGATCTTGAGCGTCAGCCGAATCAGTTCCCCGAGCTTCGAATCGAAGGCGCTACTTTGTTTGCGCTGGAGATTGTAGGCCCGGATCTCCACCGGGCTCTGCAGCGTCTCGGTCACGACCGCCGACAAATCGCCGGTGCCTTCCTGCAGCTGTCCGGCCCGCTTGCGCAGCTTCTTGCTGGCGAGATAGATGGGGTAGACGCACAGCGGGACCGAGATCAACCCGATGGTGGCCACAAAGAAACTTTGGCTGCTCGCCGAGAGCCACACCACAAATCCGATTGCGGAAATCAGGGTAATCGGCTGCTTGATGATGTCATTGGCGGTCCAGATCACCATGTTGCGGAGGAGGTCTCCGTCATTGATGATCCGCGCCAGGAGATCCCCGGACTGGTGGCGCTGGTAGGACCGCAGGGGCATGGTGAGAAATTTCTCGAAGAGGTCCCTCCGGAGCAACTCGACCGCGCGCAGGCCGGCGACATTCATCAGGTAGCCGTTGATGATGCCTCCCAGGCCGCGAATGAGGAAGAGCCCGGGGATCGCCAGGCAGGTCGCCACGAGCAGGGTGTCGCGCGAAACGCTGCCTGTGAGGTACTCCATCAGGTTTCGGAACCAGGGGGATTTCTCCTCCCATTCGCCCTCCTCCCCGAAGAGCACGGGGAAAACGGTTTTGACCATCAGGGGCAGGCCGACACCGCTCGCCACGGCATAGAGGAGGCCAGCCAATACCGCGCCGATGAAAGGCCGCCGCACCTGCCACAAGTACCGGAAAAAGGGGCGATAATCCCTCAGCACGCTCGGCGTCAGTGTCTCCCCCGTCCCCCTCGACCGCAAGCCGAATACGTTCGGCCTGCCCACGGAGGCGGATTGACGGGGGACCAACGAGGTGGTAAAGGGAATCCGGCATGGGTGCGACAGCAATTTCCGTCACGACTGGACTGGCGGAAAAGCTGGTAAATCACTGGCGGACGGTCTTGCCAGGGATGCAAGTTGATCACGAACCTTACGACCACACTTACTTCGAGGGGTTCTTCCCGGAGGACGTTTACGGCCGGATTCTCCAGAGCTTCCCGGCACCGGAGAACTACCAGCCGCTGAACAAGAAGCGCTATGTGCGGGCGGGGGGCGAATCGACGCGGGATATCATGGCGCTCCAGGAAGAAGGCATCGCCCACCTCGACGAAGAGTTGCGCACATTCTGGGGAGAACTCGGCGAAGCGCTCGGGTGCGACACCTTCAAGCGGCTTGTTTTCGACGTCCTGAAACGCGACGTGGCCCTGCGCCTCGGCATCAAAGAGGAAGAGGCCGCGGACGCCAAGGCTTACGTCAGCACCCTCCTCATTCGGGACACCGAGGAATACAAGATCAAGCCCCATCCGGACGGATTCCCCCGGCTCGTAACGATGATGCTCTACCTGCCGGAGGACGCGAGCCGGGATGACCTCGGGACCTCGGTGTATGTCAAGAATCCGGTCTACATGCGCCTGATCGGGAAGAAGTTTCGCGAGGTGAAACGCTTTCCGTTCCGCCCGAACAGCGCCGCGGCCTTTGCCGTCAACGACCTGCCGCACCGCAAAAGCCTCCACGGACGCGAACTCATCAAGTCCATGACCGGGGCACGCAACGTCATGATCGTGTCATGGTTCTCGGAGCTTCCCGAAGGGGAGAAATCCAAGAAACTCCAGGCGGAGCCCGTCCACCACCGGATCGGGTAGGGATTCTTTCGGACGAGTGTGCGGCCTCACCCGTTGCCCTAGAATGCGGCGGCCCACATGTTGTCGCTGGTCGGCATCCGCCAGTGCCATGGAAAGAGGACCGGCTTGAATCCCGCATCGTCCAGCATGCGCCGCATGTGCCGCGGCGTGAAATAGTTGATGTGGTCCGGCCCGCAGAAGGTGTCAGTCAAAACGTTCTGACAAACCGATGTTGGTGGGACTTACGTCGGTTTGGTAGATGCGGTGAACCTCGAGAGCCGCCAAGACCATGCGGACTTGTTCTCAATCCGATCCGCTTCAGGACTCGAAGCTTGTTGAGGTCGGCGAATGCCCTTAGGCTCTTCTCGATGGCGTCCATCATTCAAGGAAGCCAATCCGCAGTCATCGAGATGACGGTGAAGGCTGATGGGAAATCATACAAGGTGACACACTCCGCGTCCGACTACCTACTGCTGGCAGAGACCGCGCATCTGCTCCCCGGCCAGGCAACCCTTGTTGTCTCGATCGACGGTGAGACGGCGGAGTACCCTTTTCAGATCAGCTCGGAGGTTCACGGAGAATGTATTGATGTGGCTCCTGTCCAGATTGCGTCCACTTTTCCTGCCGAATGATGAACCGATTCCGTCTCCTCGCCGTTGCGTTCGTCATTTCCTCCACCGCGCTCGCGGCCAACGATTGGAAGCCCGGGAGGAAACCAAAATCCATCCCGCCCGGGATGTTCGAGATCGATCCGTCGTTGGAAGTGACGGTATGGGCCAGCACGCCGCTCCTCTACAACCCGACCAACATGGACATCGACCATGCCGGCCGGATCTGGGTCGCGGAGGGAGTGAACTATCGCGGCAACTTTCGCGACAACAAGGGACGGCGGCCCGGGGGCGACCGGATCGTGGTGCTGCAGGACACCGACGGCGACGGGCAGTGCGATCGCTCCCACACCTTTGTGCAGGAGAAGGGCCTCATCGCGCCGCTGGGAGTGGCGGTCTTCGACAACGTCGTCTACGTGTCGCAGCCGCCGGATCTCCTCGCTTTTACCGACGTCGATCGCGACCAGGTGTTCGATCCCGCGGTGGACAAGCGCGAGGTCATCCTCACCGGTTTCAATGCCATCAATCACGATCACGGCCTGCACTCCCTCGTCGCCGGGCCGGGCGGGAAGTTCTACTTCAATAACGGCAACTGCGGGGCAGTCTTCACCGACAAGTCCGGCAAGACCTTCTACATGGGCGGCACCTATGGCGGCCACGGACCGAACTGGCCGGTGGACCACCTGAGTGTCACGGGGAAAACCTCCGGCGACGGCCATGTCTGGACCTCCGGGTTTGCGGTGCGCATGGATCCTGACGGCTCCAAGGTCGAGATCGTCAGCCATGGGTTGCGCAATTCCTACGAGCAGACTCTCACTTCGTTCGGCGACATGTTTCAAAACGACAACGACGACCCGCGGGGTTGTCGAACCTCCTTCGCCCTCGAGTACGGCTGTGCCGGCTACTTCACCCGCGATGGCAAGCAGCGCAACAAGGCGGTGCGACGTCCCGGGCAGCCCTACGCGCGGGTGCACTGGCGGCAGGACGACCCGGGCACCATGGATGCCGGGGACGTTTACGGCGGCGGCGCCCCGACCGGCATCACCTTCTACGAAAACGGCGCGCTCGACGCGAAGTGGAACGGCACTCTGCTCAGCTGCGATGCGGCCCTCAACACGATCCTGGGCTACAAGCCCACCCCCAGGGCCGGGACCTTCAACCTCGATCGCTTCGTGTTCCTCACCAGCAACCCGGAGAAGCAGTACGATGGGGCCGACTTCGTGGGTGGGAGCAAGAAGAAGAGGACCATCGACGAGGTGGCCGCTACTTTTTTCCGGCCCAGCGACGTGACGGTGGGGCCGGACGGTGCGATTTATTTCTGCGATTGGTTCGACCCGCGAGTCGGCGCGTCCAGTCACATGGACGATTCCTTCTCGGGCACCATCTACCGGATTGCTCCGCGGAACTTCAAAGCGGTCATTCCCGTGCTCGACCTAACCACCACCGAGGGCCAGATCGCGGCCCTGCGCAGCCCCGCGGTCAACACCCGCTATCTCGGCTTCCGGGCCCTTGTGGCCCAGGGCGCCGAGGCCTTCCCCGCGGTGGCGGCTCTCCTGGTGGACAAGAACAAGTGGATCGCGGCCCGCGCCGTGTGGCTGCTGCCGTATCTCGGTGAGGAGGGCGTGAAAACCTGTGTCGCTTTACTGAAGCACGAGCGCTCCCAGCATCGCGTCCTCGCTTACCGCGCCTTACGCCGCGCCGGCCACGAGATGGTCCCCCACGCGCGCCGCATGAGCGCCGACCCCGGGCCGCAAGTCCGCCGCGAAATCGCCCTCTCGCTCCGCGACATCCCCGCGACCCAAACCACTGACATCTTCGTGGAGCTAGCGAGGCGCTGCGACACCACCGACAAAAACTCCGTGGAGGCCATCGGGCTCGGCGCCGCCAAGCAGGAGAGCATCATCTGGACGGCCCTCAAGCACGGCCTCAAGCCAGGCAAACCTGCGGAGTGGCCCGACAGCTTTGCGCGCCTGACCTGGCGCCTGTGGGGGGCGGCCTCAATCGATGATCTCGAGGCGCGCTCACTGAATCTGGCCCTGACCATCGACCAACGGAAGCTCGCGGTGGAGTCGATCGCTTTCATCGATGACGCCCGCGCCGCGAATGTGATGCTCGAACTGGCGTCCGAGGGCTCGCCGGTGAAGGGCGAGGCCACCGCCTGGCTGCTCCGGAATGCGGCCGGCGAGTGGGGCAAGCACGACATCGGCGTGGGCCTCAAGGAGAAGGGGATTTACGACCCGGAAACCATTGTGGTGAGCGCCTCCGCGGTGCCGGCGCCTCCCGCCAACGCTCCGCAGCCCAAGGTCGCGGAGATCCTCAAACTGAAGGGCGATGTCACCCGCGGCAAAGTTGCTGCAACGCGTTGCATTCTCTGCCACCAGATCGACGGTAACGGAGCGGATTACGGACCGAACCTGAAGGGCTGGGGCGCGACCCAGACGCGGGAAGTCATCGTGCGCGCCATCGCAGATCCCTCCGCCGAGATCGCGCACGGCTACATGGGAACGGAGATCGTGCTCAAAGACGGCGGCATCATCCACGGGATCGCCTTCAATAACCCCGGTCTGAACAAGACCTTGCCCCTCGTCATCCAGTCCGCCGGCGGCATCACCCAGTTCGTCCCCAAGGACCGCATTGTGAGCATGAACGAGTTCAAGCGTTCCCTGATGTTCGACCCCGCGACGCTTCAGCTGAAGGCGCAGGACATCGCCGATATCGCGGCATGGTTGCAAACCTACCGCTAGATTTATTGGGGGTCCTTGAAATCGAGCATTACGACGCATTTACAATCGCCTGACCGGATTGCGATAACATCTCCGTCATGACCGGATTTCTCGGCCTCTTCCGGCCCCCTTCTTCGCTTAAACTTCGAAGGGCAGGCCGGGGTTGGTGGGGGTTCAGTCCATGGGAATCGCGTCGAGATGGCGCCGGCAAGCGGAGCGCTTGCCCTACAATTTGGCCGGCGGGCCGGGGCGTGGAGATGGGGCAATTGCAGGCCGGTCCCAACCGGATCTAACAGTCCGGCCTACCGCTTTTGCCCGCGCAGCTTGGCCTCGATAAAGCCATCGAGGTTGCCGTCCATCACGGCCTGGATGTTGCCGGTTTCGTGGCCGGTCCGGAGATCCTTTACCATCTGGTAGGGCTGGAAGACGTAGGAGCGGATCTGGCTCCCCCAGCCGATCTCGCCCTTTTCGCCGTAAATGCGATCCGCATCGGCTTTCTGTTTGTCCTCCTCGATCTGGTAGAGCTTGGCCTTGAGGAGTTCCCACGCCAGCTCGCGATTCCGCAGCTGCGAGCGCTCTTGCGTACACTTGATCATGATACCGGTCGGGTGGTGCTTCAGAACCACGGCAGTCTCGACCTTGTTCACGTTCTGACCGCCTTTCCCGCCCGAACGGGTCGTCGAGACATCCACGTCGTTCTCCGGGATCTCGATCACGATGTCCTTCGAGATCTCCGGGGTCACATCGATCGCCACGAAGGAAGTGTGCCGCTTCCCGGCCGCGTCGAAGGGAGAGATCCGCACCAGGCGATGCACTCCCAGCTCGTTTTTCAGGTATCCGTAGGCGTAGTCCCCGTCAATCTTGAGGGTGGCGCTCGAGATCCCGGCTCCTTCTCCTTCCTGCTCGTCGGTGACGGTGACCTTGAACCCGTGCTGCTCCGCCCAGCGTATGTACATCCGCATCAGCATCTGGGCCCAGTCGCAGGCCTCCGTGCCGCCCGCCCCGGCCTGGATGGTCATGTAGGCGTTGTTGGGATCGCTGGGCTTGTCGAGCAGCGTGACCAGCTCGAAGGAGTCGATGTCCTTGTTGAGGCTCCGGAATCCTTCGGTGGCCTCCCGGGCCGAGTCGGCGTCATCAAACTCGCGCGCCAGCTCGATGGCGGCCTCGAGGTCGTCGTAGCGTTTCTCGAGAGCGAGGAGTGGATTCAGCTTTCCCTTCAGCCGATTGGCCTCCTTGACGGTTTCCTGCGCGGCGCCCTGATCGTTCCAAAAGTCCGGGGCCTCCATCTTCTTGCTGGCGGAGGCGATTTGCTTCTCCAACTCCGGGATGTCAAAGATACCTCCGGAGTTCCGACAAGCGGCCCTTGAGTGTGGCGGTGTCGAGCGCCTGGAGGTCGTCGCTGGTTTTTGGATCAGCCATTGCGGGGCGGGGAGTAAAGCCTGGGCGGAGGATAGTCAAGCAGTCGGTGCAGCGCAGATCAAAAGTCGTGGCTCCACTGTCGGCCTTCCGGAAGTCTTGCCGGAGGGACGGGGTTGGGATAGGGACAAATCGATGAATGCCAACCGCTACTCCCTGCTCTGGGCCGGCGCGATATTTCTCGCCGGCGCTTCCCTCGTCCTGCTCACCGGTGAATCGAAAGGCCAGGGGCCACTCGACCCCGCCGGCGCTCCCGCCCCGTCCATGAAATCCCTCCAGGAGATTTCTGACCAAATTGCGGAACTGGAAGAATTCCGCGAGAGCAGCGGCCAGAATGTCCTCGTGATTCGAGGCAACACGGCGGAGGTCCTCACGCCCATTTCTCCCGACTGGATCAACAAGATCATCACGGGCGAGCCCACCCACGTGGCGGAATCCAACGGGAGCTTCCTGGTGGTGGCCGGCCAGTGGGTTTACGGCTTCAGCGCCGCCAGCGGTGCCTGGACGGAGTTTAACGCCTCGGCTCCGATCGAGAAGGTAGCCTCTTCCAAGGGATCCGTCCTGGCCTTCTCGACCGGTACGCAGGCCTGGGGATTTCGCCCTTCCACCGGGGAATACATCGACAGCGGGGCGGGGGGACCGGTCAAGACCCTGATGGGAAGCGATTGAGCCGGGATGGGATGCGCCCTGGCCGGACGGGTCCGGGCCGCCTTCCCGTGGCTTCCCGGGGCCCGGTGCAAAGAAGCGGGCACGAATTCGGCGGATTTGCTGATCATTGCAGAGCGACCCGAACGCTTACCTGATAGACCCATGAAAACGCCAGTTCCCGCCCTCGCGGTTATTGTCCGAGTTGAGGAGAGACCTGAAGGCGCGGGAAAAATGGATCGCCGACTACGAGGCGGAGGAAAAGTAGTGAACCAAGGGTTGATTCCTCGTTATTTACTGAACTGTGCAAGACCATGAGTGAAGAAACCGACGAACCGCAAGAGGAATCCCGCGAAAGCATTCTGAGTTATCTGAAACGCCAGCGGGACGAGTTGAAACTAAAGATGCACCTGGGAGGAAAGGAGGCTCAAGATCAGTGGGAGAAACTGGAGGAGAAGTGGCACGATCTGGAGGACTGGGGCGAGCCGCTCACCAGCGCCACCAAGGAGGCGGCCGGAGCGGCCGGGGAGCAGGCCAAGAAAGTGACCGGGGCGGCCATGGACCTGGCGGCCCGCGAGATTCGATCCGGCTATCAAAAACTGCGAACGCTGTTAGAGTAGGGGACGGCCGGATCGTGGCACCATGAATCTCTCGGCTTTTCCCCAGCTCAAGCGAAACGCGCTCCGCTTCGAGCAGATCCTCCGCGTCCTGGCCAAGTACGGCCTGGCAGAGTGGATCCGGGAAACCGGTCCGGAATTCATCCAGCGGATCCTGACCAGCTCGGATGGAGAGAAGCTGGCGGGCCGCCCGCGCCCGCAACGGATCCGCATGGCGCTGGCCGAGCTGGGAACTACCTTTATCAAGCTGGGCCAGATGCTCAGCACCAGGCCCGACCTGGTGGGAGACGAGCTGGCCGTCGAACTGGTGCGCCTGCAGGCCGACACCCCGGCCGACGACTTCGAGTCGGTGCGAACGACCATCGAGCACGAACTCGGGGAGCCGCTCTAGTCGCTTTTTTCTTCCTTTGACGAACGACCGTTGGCCTCCGCTTCGATCGCCCAGGTGCACCGCGCCACTCTCCCCGGCGGCGCCGAGGTAGTGGTCAAAGTCCAGCATGCCGGGATCGAGAACAAGATTCTCAACGACCTCGACATTCTCGTCTCGATGGCGGGCCTCGCCGAAAAGTACAACCGCGAGCTGCGTCTCTACCAACCGGCCCGCGTGATCACCGAGTTCCGCCGCAACCTGCTTCGCGAACTCGACTTCGGCCGCGAGGAACAGCACATCCTGCAGTTTCAACGGAACTTCGAGGACGATCCCACCGTCCATTTTCCTGACCCGTTCCCGGAGCTCTCGGCCAAGCGGGTGCTCACCATGGAATTGCTGGATGGCATCTGCGTGGCCGACGCCGCCCGGCTGCGCGAAGAAAACGTCGACGTGAAGGAGATCGCCGCGCGCGGCGTGAACCTCTTTCTCGAGATGATCTTCCGGGACCGCTTCTATCACGCCGACCCGCATCCCGGGAATATCTTGGTTCTGGCGGACGGTGTGATCGGTTTGCTCGATTGCGGGATGGTGGGATACCTCGACGTGGCAACGCGGCGCAGCTTCGAGGGCCTCATCGAGGGATTTCTCCTGCAGGACGGCGACCTCCTGACCGACTCCGCCCTCGAACTCGGCAATCCGCCCAAGGAGTTCGACCGGGACGAGTTGCGGGGCCAGCTCGAAATCTTCGTGCAGGACCACCTCGCCGGCTCCCTCAAGGGCCTCGAGCTCGGGAAAGTCCTGAACAATCTCAGCGAGATCATCCGGCGTCACCGCATCGTGATGAAGCCCGGGATCTCGCGCCTCATCAAGGTCTTCATCATGCTGGAAGGAACGGGACGGCAACTGAATCCCGACTTCAACCTGGCCGCTCTGCTGGAACCGTACTATCGCAAGCTGACCCACCGGCGGCTGACTCCCCGGAATGTCCTGCGGCGCTTGCGGCATACCTATCGTGACTGGGATCAGCTTTTCCAGGCCCTGCCGCGCGACATGCTGGAGTTCCTCCGCCAGGCGAGGCGGGGCACGCTCGATGTGCACCTGCAGCACCGGCGGCTCGATCCGGTCGTGAACCGCCTGGCCTACGCCTTGCTCGCGGCTGCCCTCTTTCTGGGGTCCACTCTTCTGTGGAGTCGCAACATCGGGCCGCTTCTGTGGGGCGCTTCCGTGCCCGGGGTGGTGGGAACCATGGTATCCCTTTGGCTGGGGTTCCGTCTCTTGCGTTCCATTCACCGCCAGGGCGGACTGGGTTCGCGCGACGAGGACTGAGAGACCCGGCGATGGGCCGGCCCCGTGAGCAAAGGGTGTTCTTGACTTTGGTGGCGCCATTAAACCAACTCCGGCATGATCTTTCTTCGCGTCGTGCTTCTGATTTCGATGGGGGTCCCACTCGCGTTTCTGGCAGGGTGTGGGACCGCAACGACGGGGGCAGGCGCGGCGGAAGGGACCTCCGTCTCGACCAGGATCGAATTCGACTCGCGCTACGACATCGACCGGGCCGTTGTCACCGTCTTCCAGTCTGAAGGATTTCAGCTCGCAAGCCGCAGGGCGGACGGGTTCACCTTTCAACAAGTTGGAACTCCCGCCACGCAGGCTGTCTACGGCGACTGGTTCGCCGCCGGGGTGCTGGTGCGGACCGAAGTCATCATTACCAATCCCGAGTTCGGGACTCATCTCGTGCGGTGCGAGGTCTTCCTGCTCGAAAGGGGAGCCGGCGAATGGATTCCAGCCCGCGAAGGCAACGCACAATTCAAGGGTCTCCTCAAGAAGGTGAAGAAACTGGCCGGCGTGTTGTAGCGGCCCACGCGGGGACAATTAATCTTCGTTCCCGATGACCCGGTCTTGGGACCGCCGAGGATGTCCATCTTCTGCCGGATCGGTTTCTATTGCGGGATGAAGGGTGGACTTGTATTTGTAGTCAAAGACAATTGATGAGAACGCCCGACAGGCCTGTCACGAAGATGCCCATCAGAATTCTTGCGGGCGCAAGCATTTGGGTGGTGGCAGCGGCGCTTGTGAATCCCGCCGTCGCGCAGAACCAGAGGCTTCCGCCCGACCGGGTGGAAGCGGTCTTTGGAGATGAGAATCTGGTGGCCTGGTGTATTGTGCCGTTTGACGGGAAGAACCGTAGCCCTGCGGAACGAGCCGCCATGCTCGGCAAGCTCGGGCTGATGCGCTGTGCCTACGATTGGCGGGAGAAGCACGTGGCGGAATTTGAAGAGGAGATACTCGAGTACCGGAAACACGGCATCGAGTACTTCGCCTTCTGGGACGTGCATGACCGCGCCTTGGAGCTGTTCAAAAAGTACAAGCTCCGGCCGCAGATCTGGCGGACCCTCGGCAGTCCCACGGCCGGCACTCGGGATGAACGGATCAAATTGGCGGCCACCCAGATGTTGCCGCTGGTGACGCGGTTGAAAGAAGAACTCGAGGGCAGCAAGCTCGGTCTTTACAATCATGGTGGCTGGGGCGGTGAGCCCGAAAACCTGGTGGCGGTGTGCGAGTATCTTCGCAAGCATCACGGCGCAGATCACGTTGGTATCGTCTACAATTTCCATCATGGCCACGGTCACATTCCGGACATGGCCGCGTCGCTGGCCTTGATGAAGCCCTATCTGCTCTGCCTGAATCTCAATGGCATGAACACCGGAGCGAAGCCAAAAATCCTCCAATTCGGGCAGGGACAACACGATTTGAAGTTGCTCGAAGTGATCGCCCGGTCCGGCTACAACGGGCCGATCGGCATCATCGGGCATACGCAGGACGATGTCGAACTCCGCTTGAAGGACAATCTTGACGGTCTGGCGTGGTTGAAGCCACAACTCTCGGGATATCCTGCCAGCGCGAAACCGGTTCCGCGCACTCCGCCCTTGCCGCCCTCGCTCTCCGCGCCAAAAAGCGCGCGCGGGGTGGATTCTCTTTCGCCCGCGTTTGGGCGGGCGCTCGGCGGTGGGTTGGTAATGGACAGCAAGCCGGAGTACCACGCCCGCCCGATCACGGTCGAATGCCGGGCCAAACTCAACGGCGCAGACGGATTCAACATCCTGGTGGCGAACCACGCCAAGTCATCGGCCGAGCATTGGGAGCTTTATTCCTACCGGGGATCGGGTGCCTTGAGCCTCTATCAGCCCGGCCGTGGCAATGAGTTCAAAAGTGGCTTCAACATCTGTGACGGGAAATGGCACGCCCTGGCGGCGATTATTGAACCGGAACGCGTGCGCTTGTTCGTCGATGGCAGGGTGGTTCTCGATCGTGCGGCCCCGGAACGCCAGGATTCACAGGCCCCGGGAAAGTTTGCCCTCGGTCGGCTGGTGGAGGGAACGATCGAATGTGACGGCCTCATTGACGAGGTGCGAATCTCGCAAGGCCTCCGCAAGATCGGAAAACCGTCTGATCGCCCGTTGGAGAAGGACGCCCAAACCGTTGGTCTCTGGACCTTTGATCAACTGACCGGCCAGAAGGAAGACGACGCGCCGGAGCGAGACCCATGGGTGATTGAAGATGGGGTCGCGAGAGCGGGGCTTCCGGAGTTTCGCATCGTGCCGGCCGCGAAAGCGCATCAGCTCACCCCGGCGAATGGTGTGCCGGGCCCTGCAGGGCTGCGGCTTTGGACGCGCTCGCATGGTGGCGATGAATGCCTTCGCTATTCCGGGGGAGCTCAGATCCACCGGGACAACGTGAAGCAACTTCAGGTGGCGTGGACCTATCATTCCAAAGACGGCAGGGGCAACATCCAGTGCAATCCCATCGTGGTCGATGGCGTGATGTATGCCCCGACAGTGGGCAACCACATCGTGGCGGTCAATGCCGTGACGGGCCATGAAAAGTGGCGATTCAAACCGGATCAGCGTCCGGCCTTTCGCGGATTGACCTGGTGGCCGGGCGGCTATGGGGCGCGAGCACGGCTCTTCTTTGCGACGGAGGGACGGAGGCTGTACGCGCTCGATCCCATCTCGGGAAAGCCGGACGCGGCTTTTGGCAAGCAGGGCTGGATCCCCCTGACCGAAGGCGCCCGCGTCGCGCCGGCCATTTTTGAGCAAACCCTGGTGATCGCGGGTTATTTGAAGGATGTGGAAGCCTTTGACGTCGTCACCGGAATGTTCAAATGGCGATTCCACACCGTGCCGAGAGAAGGTGAATACGGATTCGACACGTGGGAAAAGACCCAAGCGAATGCGGCCAACTGCTGGGGCGGGATGGCCCTCGATCCGCAACGCGGGATTGCATACATCACGACCGCTTCGCCCAAGCCGAACTTCCGCGGCATGGAGCATCGCGGAGACAACCTGTTCTCGAACTGCGTGGTCGCGATCGATGCGCGGGACGGCCAACGCCTCTGGCACTTTCAGGAATTACCACACGACATCTGGGATCTGGATCTTCCCGCTCCGCCCGTGCTCACCACCATCACGCGCCAGGGAAAGAAGATCGACGTGGTGGCGGTGGTCTCGAAGACGGGCAACACCCTGCTGCTGGACCGGGTAACCGGAAAGCCAATCTTTCCGGTCCGCTATCGGCGTGCTCCCGTTTCCCATGTTCCCGGAGAGCAAACCGCGCCCTATCAGCTGGCGCTGGAACTGCCCGAGTCGTTTTCCCGTCAGGTTTTCGATCCGATCGAGTTTCCGAGGCGCGATCCTGGCGTGGAAGCATGGGCCAAACAGAATTACGCGAGCTTGCAGTACGGATGGTTCGTTCCGGTGAGTCACCGCAAAGTGACCGCGTATTACGGGGTGCATGGCGGGGCGGAATGGACCGGTGCGTGCGCGGATCCCACCAATGGGAAACTGTATGTTACGGCCAACGAGATTCCCTGGCTGATGTCGCTGATCCAAGTCGATGAGCCGAAGCGCGACTCCGGCGCCCCGCCAACCCGCGGACAGATTCTCTACGAAGCGGTCTGCGCGCAATGCCACGGCAAGGACCGCATGGGGGTCGGGGTGTCGCCGCCGTTGATTGCGCTGAAGCACCGGATGAATGACGCACAGGTGCTGGACCTTCTGCGAACCGGCCGTGGACTCATGCCGGCGCTAACGGCGATTGAAAAAGCGGATCAGAAGGCGCTCCTCGATTATTTGTTCGTGCGCGACATTCCCGATGGAAAGGCCGGTGAAAAGCCGGAGTCGCGCGCAAAACCCGCAAGGCCTCATTTCACGCAGAACAAGTGGACCCGATTTCTCGATCCGGAGGGCTATCCCGCGGTCCGGCCTCCCTGGGGAACGTTGAATTGCATCGATCTCAACACAGGTAAACTCGCCTGGAAGGTGCCGCTTGGGGAACACGAGGACCTGATCAAAAAGGGCGTGCCCATCACGGGGACGGAAAATTTCGGGGGGGCCAGCGTGACGGGCGGAGGCCTGGTTTTTGCGGGCGGCACCAAGGACCGGAAAATCCGCGCCTTCGATGCCGAAACCGGTGAGGAACTGTGGTCGCATCGACTGCCCCTTGGGGGCTATGCGCCGCCGACCGTCTACGAAGTTGACGGACGTCAGTTTATCGTGATTCCTGCCACAGGTGGAGGAAAGCTGGGTGGGGAGACGGGAGACGCCTACGTCGCGTTTGCGCTCCCGGATTGAGAGGCGGAAGAGTGGCGGGCAACGTTTTGCGTCCTTGCTCTTGACCCGGTCAGGCCCGGCTGACTTTTTCCGTGGTCTGATCGGCAGCCGGTGAGGGGAGAGGGCGACGGATTTTGCGCCCTGCGGGCGGATTGTGGAGATGCTGGAGGGAGACCGTCCACATGGGTGCAACTCTTGAGACTCACATCAACGACTCCAGCGTGACGCGAATCATGTCGGTGAAGCCGGTTTGGCGTTCTTCGGCGGTGGTGGTTTCGCCGGTGCGGATGTGGTCCGAGACGGTGCAGATGGCGAGGGCGTGGGCGCCGCACTCGGCGGCGCAGCCGAAGAGCCCGGCCGCCTCCATTTCGATGCCGAGGATGCCCATCTTCTGCAGCACGTCGAACAGCTCGACTTCGGGGGTGTAGAAGAGATCGGCCGAGAAGAGATTGCCGGTGTGAACCGGAACCTCCAGGCGCTCGGCGGCTGCAACGGCCTTGCGGGCCAGTTCGAAGTCGGCGATGGCGGCGAAGTCGTGACCGTGGAAGCGGCTGCGGTTGACCTTCGAATCGGTGCAGGCTCCGACCCCGATGACGATGTCGCGGAGCCTGATGTCGGGGTGGACCGTGCCGCAGCTTCCGACCCGGATGATGTTCCGCACCCCGTACTCCGAAAAAAGCTCCCGGGCGTAGATCGAGATGGAGGGGATCCCCATCCCGCTCCCCAGCACGGAAACCGCGGTGCCCTTGTACTCCCCCGTGAATCCCAGCATTCCGCGCACCCCGTTCACCTGGCGGGCCTTCTCGAGAAAGGTGTCCGCGATGTGCTGGGCGCGGAGGGGGTCGCCGGGCATCAGGACTGTCTCGGCGAAGTCGCCGGGAACCGCCTCGAGGTGGGGTGTGGGGGCGGGCATGATGGAGTGGAAGTGGTCTGATTGGCGGACTTGGAATGCGGGGTGGTGAACGGTGTTCGGGGTTGGCTCGGAAATCGTGAATCATTCGTATCCGCAGAAGACACGAAACCCAATTTCCAAATAAACCACATGGGCCAAGTTCCCAGGTTACAACGGGGAGCACGTTCTGGCCGGCTCGACACAAATTGGGAATTGGTCCCTGGAGTTGAAGTTTATTTGGAAATTGGAGGGTGAGGTTTTCGTGGAAGACCAGGTTGCGTTCCCTCCCGCCCCCGGGCGCCGAAACGGGCGGCATCTGCCGCGCCGCCAATCGATCAAGTCTTCGGCACCACCCGTTCATAGACCACCGGCACCGCTTCGGGGGCTCTCTCTCCAATTTGAAACGCCGCAATCATCTCTCGGGCCGCCCGCTCCGCAGCTTCCTCGCTGCGGGCGTGCACGATCGCGAGAGGCTGATCGGTGTCCACCGCATCACCCGGTCCGCGCACTTCGGTCAGTCCCACGGCGTGATCGACGCTCTGATCGGGCCTGGTCCGCCCCCCGCCGAGCCGCACCACCGCCATCCCCAGAGCGCGGGTCTTGACCGAGGTGACGTAGCCGTCCCTGCCGGCGATCACCGGGCGCGAAACGGCAGCGGCGGGGAGCCGGGCATCGCAGTTCTCCACGAAATCGGACGGCCCTCCGAGGCTCGACACCATTTTGCCGAAGACCTCCGCGGCGCGTCCGGAGTCGAGGGCCTCACCCAGTTTCGACCTCGCCTCGTGGTCGGAGGCGGCGAGCCCGCCCGACTGCAGGGCCTCCATCCCAAGTGCCAGCGTGACCGTTTCGAGGCGCGGATTTCGTTTCCTGGCGGTAAGGAACTCCACCGCTTCGCGCACCTCCACCGCATTTCCGGCACTATTGGCGAGGCACTGGTTCATGTCGGTGAGGAGGGCGGTGGTGGGGATGCCGGCGTCGGTGGCGACCTCCGCGATGCTCTGGGCCAATTCCTTCGAGGCCTCGTAACCCGGGAGGAAGGCACCGTCCCCGACCTTGACGTCCATCACGAGGGCGTCGAGGCCGGCCGCCAGTTTCTTGGAGAGAATTGAAGCGGTGATCAGCCCGACCGACTCGACCGTGGCGGTGACATCGCGGATGGAATAGAAGCGCCGGTCGGCCGGGGCGAGGTGGCCGGTTTGCCCGATGATGGCCACTCCGGCCTCGCGCACGGTCTTTCGAAACAGCTCGTTGTCCGGCGCGGTGTTGTAGCCGGGAATCGACTCGAGCTTGTCGAGGGTTCCGCCGGTGTGCCCGAGCCCGCGGCCCGAGATCATCGGCACGTATCCGCCGCAGGCGGCGAGGAGGGGACCGAGGATCAACGACACCGTGTCGCCGACTCCGCCGGTGGAGTGCTTGTCGAGCACCGGACCGCCCAGCGCGAGGCTCCGCCATTCCAGGACCTCCCCCGAATCGCGCATGGCAAGGGTCAGCGCCACCCGTTCCTCCATCGACAGACCCTGAAAGAAGACCGCCATCGCAAAGGCTGCGACCTGGCCGTCGCCGAGCGTGCCGTCGCTCAGGCCCGCCACGAAAAAATCGATCTCCTCCCGGGTGAGAACTTCACCGTCCCGCTTGCGGCGGATGATTTCCTGGGGAAGGAGGCTCATCGGAGATGAGTCACGAGAAGAACCGTTCGACGATCTGGTGCCAGAGCTGTCCACCCAAATAGATTCCGACGATTCCCATTACGCCCGCCAGCACGGGGGGCGAAGGGAGCGGGAGTTTGCAGGCGCTGAAAATCACGCCGACGACGAGGCCGACGACGAGAGCGAGGAGGATGTCGATCATGGGGTTCCTGGTTGGTTGGTCGGGTCCTGTCATCCGGGGGCGGGTCAGAGGATATTGGGCAGAAAGAGTCCGGCAATGGCAGCGCTCATGAAATTGGCGGGAGTGGTCATGCCGGTCAGATGCCCATCTCTTCGCGGGCTTTGCTGATGTCCTCCTTCTGTTCTTCCGAGAGCGCCGGCGGGGAAAGTTTGAGTTTCCGGATGCGGCTGGTGACGATGTCGGCGATGGCGGCCCGGGCGAACCACTTGCGATCGGCCGGGATGACATACCAGGGCGCCGCCTCGCTACTGGTGGCGCCGAGCATGTCGGCGTAGGCTTGCTGGTAGTCGTCCCAGAAGGTCCGCTCGCGCAGGTCGCCGGCGGAGAACTTCCAATTCTTCTCCGGGTCTTCGAGGCGTGCAATGAAGCGTTTGCGCTGTTCTTTTTTCGAGACGTTGAGAAAAAACTTGATGATCGTGATGTCGCTTCGGGAGACCGTGTTCTCGAACTCGTTGATGTCGTGGTATCGCGATCGCCAGATATCCTCGAGAGGCCTGCTGCGTTCGCGCTCGGGGAGGAACTGGCTGTCGAGAAAGCCGGGATGGACGCGGACCACCAGGACTTCCTCGTAGTAGGAACGGTTGAAAATGGCGATGCGGCCTCGGGCGGGCAGGACGCGAGCCGGCCTCCACAGGAAGTGGTGGAGACGCTCTTCGGAGTTGGGCGCCTTGAAGGAATGGACGTCGATTCCCTGCGGATTGACGCCGGACATGACGTGCTTGATTGCACCGTCTTTTCCGGCTGCATCCATGGCCTGGAGGATGATCAGGACCGAGTGGGTGGAGTTCGCCCAGAGGAGGCTCTGGGCGGCCGCGAGCTGGAGCTTGTCCTCGCGGAGGGCCTTGCGGCCTTCCTTCTGGTCTTCCAGGCCGGCGCAATAGGCCGGGTCGTAGTCGCTCAAGGTAACCGTTTTGCCGGGTGGAACGAGGAACGGGGTGTGATCGAGTTGATGGGAGCTTTTACTGGACTTGGACATGGGACGTGGTGGGAACGAGATTCGTTACCAAAGATGGGGGCCCGCGGCCATCGAAACCTGTTAGAAAGTGAAGGGAGCGGGGCCTTGACTTCGGAGACCCCGCTCGGGAGCCTCCCGCATGCAGGCGAGGAGAATCGCTCGGGGAGTCGTGGCCCTGGCAGGCGGGTGGATGGTGGCGTGTTCGGGAGTGAATCCGAATGGGGCGCCGCCAAGCGAGGCCCGCCCGGTCATCGATCATCCTGCCAATCACCACATCTTCTTCCGGGATGAGGAGAGGAAGCACGTCGTGAGCCTGCACCCCGATGGCAGCTACGTGTTCAAGTCGGGAACCGATCTCGGGGGCGTGCTCTCCACTCGCGACGGGCGGTGGTCGTGGAAGAAGACCGGGACGCACACCGCCGAACTCGCTCTCGATGCCGATGAATGGAAACTAACCTTCGCGGACCCCGACAGCGCCATAGCGGTCAACCTGGCCGCGACCGGGAGGACTTATGCGTTTCAGTTCGAAGAAATGTGAGGATGGGTAGGCAGGGGACAGTATGCCGTGGACAGTGGACAGATCGCGAGGCGGTGGCGGCAACCCACATTCACGGTCTGGACACTGCCTGCTGAACACCGGACACTGAGAATGGACAAGTCCCGAGGCATCGTCATCCGGCTCACGAAGCTGACCGAGACGAGCTTGATCGTGCACTGGTGCACGCGGGAGGCCGGATTGATCAAGACCGTGGCGAAGGGGGCGCGGCGTCCCAGGAGCCCGTTCGCGGGGCTGTTGGACCTCTTCGTAGAGGCCGACCTGGTGTGGGTCCCGAGCCGGAGGAGCGAGCTGCACATCCTGAAGGAAGTGGACGTTGCCGAGTTCCGGACGGAGTTGCGGAGGCGCTATGCCGACACGGTCCTGGCGGCCTACTTTGGCCAGCTTCTGGAGAAGGTGGTGGAGCGGGATCATCCCGTTCCGGAGCTATTCGAGCTGTTGCAGAAGGCCCTCGACTACCTGGTCGGAGCGCGCGCCGACCGCAAGGCGATGTTGCACTATGAGCGCAAGCTCGCGGAGCTGTTAGGAGTGGGGCACGAGGGGCTGAACGCGGGGGCGGCTCTGGAGCGGGCCTTCGGTGCACTGCCGAAGGGCCGGGCTGATTGTCTTGCGATTCTTAAGGACGGGGAATGATTTCCGCTAGCCAGCTGCTGGGGTCGCGTTTAGGTTGCATCCACGCCTCCCCAGACCCATGAAATCAGGAACCGCCAATCTGCTCCAGATGCTCGAAGCCCGGGTAAAGGAGTTATGCCATCAGGAAAAGTGGGACGAAGCGGTCCACGCCGCCGAGACCGCAGTGCGCAAAGCGCGGGAAGTGGGGGAAGCCGAACCTGATATTGTGAGTGAACTGGCGCTCTCGCTGGAAGTCAAAGGCTTGCGCCAGATTGGAAGGGTCGAAGACGCACTCAACGACTACCGTGAGGGCCTCGAGCTCCTCGACGGGCGCGAAGCGTATCAGGAGCAGATTGCCCGCATCAATGCGAGTGTGGCGGTCATCCTCGACGACCACGGAGATGCGGAAGAAGCGAAGGCGCACTACCGGTATGCGATCTCGATCTTCGAGGCGATGGATCCTCCGTCGGACCTCGACGTGGCGGACCTCAGCAACAACCTGGCATTCCTGTTCGAAGCGGAAGGGGACTACGACGAGGCGGAGAGTCTCCTGCTACGGGCGCTCAAGCTCAGCCACGATTTGCTGGGGACGGATAACGCCGAGACGGCCTCGATCTGCAACAACCTCGGCACGCTTTACCAGAAGACGCGGCACTTCGAGCGAGCCAAGGAGATGCACTGCATGGCACTCAAAGCGCGTGAATCGCAGCACGGGGAAAACCATCCCGACACCGGCCAGTCCCATGCCAATCTTGCGGTGGCGCTGGCGGAAACGAGGCTCTACGTCGAGGCGAAGAAGCATTTCGAGCTGGCCATGGTGATCCTGGAAAGGAACATCGAGAAGGTGCCGGTGGACTACGAGACGGTGGCCCTCAATTACGTGCAGTTTCTGCAGGCCATCGGCGACAAGAAGGGCGCCCTGCAAGTCGCGAAGCGGTCCACCAAGCGGATCAAGAAGCTCCTGAGGAGGTGACCGCGGCGGCGCCTTGCTACAGGGTGCGGGTCTTGAAGGAGGAACCCAGCAACCAATTGCGGAGGACCTCTCCGTTGGCGGTGATGTTCCCGGAGACCCGGTAACGTGACGATCGGAGGACGTGCGCCTCATCGCGGGATTCGTCCACCACGCACCAGGGCCGGGCGCCGGAGGAGTGGATGAAGCGAATCTCATCCTTTCCGGAAACGACGAGGAAGGCGACGTGGCTGTCGAGACCGACGATGTAGACGCCGGCCCCCGCGCCGGTGAGTTCGGAGAGAAAGTTTTCGTATTCCATCTCGACCCGGATCTTCATCTCCTCTTGCGGGAGGAAGGTGCCGAGGATGTTCTGGGACGGTTGCTGGGCGAGGGGCCCCCACTCGACGCGGAAGCCGGCATCCTGCAGGACGGAGGACACGAAATAGCCGCAGGCGACCTTGCCGGCGCCGGGCTCGTGGGCCGTGCCGTTGAAGTCCCAGGGAGTCCCGAGCCAGCAGCGCATGAGTCGGGGGAGGCTGCTCTCCAGGAGGGCGCGAGCCTGGCCCAGGATCGCGGCGCGTTCCCGGTCGTCGCCGGCGTGGGTGAAGGCGAGGCCGAGGCGTTTGCGATGAGTCTCCAGGTCGTCGGAGAGGATCGTGTATGCCTCGGGATCGGGAACCGGAATCGCTTCGCGACGCGATTTGCTGAGTCGTTCGAAGGCACCGACCAACTCGTGGCGGTAAGTCCACCCCGCACCGCCTGCGCCAACCAGCAACAGCACGATTGTGAATCGAAACAGGATGCTCCGCACACGCGTATCATAGCTCGTAAGTGCGGGAAATCCAGCATTATTGTACCGTGGCGCCGGACCGCGCGGGGTGGGGTGACGTCAATTTTCCGGAGCGTGAGGGAGGCGCTGCGAAGGGCGTGGCGGAGGCAGATTTCGGGGCCGGCCCGCGATCCGAATCGGGATCAGGGAAGGGAATTGGACAATACGGCCCGCAGGAAGCCTTCGCCGCCCTGCACGGGCTTGCTGAGTCTCAAGACCACTCCTGGATGGAAGGGCTCGGCCATGAAATCGATTGATCCGGGAGAGTCATCCCAGTGCACCAGATCGACGGAGGCCTCTCCGGCCACGCGCAACGAGGCGGTGGCGTGGGGATTGATTGAGAGGAAGCCAGTCAGGTAGCGCGTGCCGTTCTCGGCGGTCGTGACGGCCACCAGGAACGGGGACACATCGCCGGGGTCACCGGGATTGGTCCCGGTGAAGTACTCCCATGCATTGGACTGCCCGTCGAAGTCGGTGTCGAGGGACGGCGAGGGCACCGGGTCGGGGGGGGCCAGACCGAGCGCCAGGCGGGTCCAGCTCTCGTAGTCGACCTGCGCAACCGCGTTGTCGAAGAGCCAGTCTGCGCCATCGGGCAGGGCGTCGAGGAGGAGGCCGTGGCCTGGGGAAGTGGCTGCCAGCAGGGAGAGCGGGACGGTCTGCCACTCGGGCTGGGGGTTCTGCGACGGGAGGGTCGGGGGAGCGGGGGTGCTGCCATCGAAGGCGCTCCCGAAGTCGAGAGTGCGGACCCCGGACAATCCGAGCGGGAGGTGCGCGAACTGGCGCTGATGGACGTCGATCAAGTCGAGGCGCTGCCAGAAATTGACCGCCGGGAAGGTGACGAGGGCGGGGTCGGGATCGGCAGGATCGACAAAGTCGATGAAGGTGAGGGCTGCGCCGCGCGCGACGAGGAGGTGATCGTTAACGTCCAGGTTGTTGACGGGAGAGTTGAGCTGGAGAGTTTGCAGTTCCCCGAAGGAGCCGCTGTTGAGCCACTCATGGATGGTGAGCGCGGTGGTGCCACCGGCCGTGGAGTAGTCCGTGCTTCCGAGGACCAGGAAGCGTTCATGGAAAATTTTCGGTCCGTAGCTCCAGTCAGGGACCACGAGTTCCTCGATCAGGAAGGCCTGCACGCCGTCGAAGGCCAGGGCCTGCACCCGGAATTCGGAACGCCAGTTGTTGTCCGCTTCCTGGAAGTATCGCTGGGTGGTGGTGAACAGCACCGTGCCCCGGGCGGGAGTGCCGAGGGCGTGCTCGAAGGTTCCCGGCAGTTTGACAAGCTCACCCGCCACGGGTGCAGCGGGATTGCTCAAATCGACATGACCGAGGAGGTGCCGGGAGTACCACTTCGTGCTGCCGTCCGGCTGCAACTCCGTTTCGCTTTGCTGGAGTCCGTGGAAGAGAGTGGCGCCTACGAGCCGGATCTCCCCCTCGGGCCAGGCGTTCGCCGGGGAGGCGAGTTCCACCGAGGCAAGGATGGCCGGCTGGGTCTTGTTCGCGATAGCGACGGTGTAAACGCGGCCTGAGGTGGGGAAATACGGGTAGATCACGTCCCCGCCGAGGTCCGCCACCGGGCCCAGGGGAATGGGATCCAGCCAGAAGTAATAGTTCTGCTGGGCGGGATACCACGCCAGCGAGCCGTCCGGAAGGAGGGCGCCCCGATAGTCCGCCCCAAATCCGTAGTGGTAACCCGTGTTGGTGGTCGTCTTGGAGGCGCGGCCCACGATGAGGGGCCGATCCGGATCGCCAAGGTCGATGACGGTGGTGGTGAAGGTTTCCGAAGACTTGAACTGTCCCTCGACCTGTTCCTGAGTCATTAGCTGCTGAGCCACGAAGAGGCAGTCGCCGTGCTGGAACGATCCGGCGATGCGCCCGTCGGGCAGGTCGAGCGAGCCGAGGAGTTCGTCGGGATCGTCGACGGGGCTGACGTGGAGCCGGGCCGGGGTTTCAGTCCCGGACCCGTACCAGAAGTAGCCGGGTCCGCGCTCGAGCTGGATGAAGACGTCGCCGACGCGGTGCACGAGGTCGGCCGGCCAGGCGAGGGTAAGCTCCGCGAGGAGGCGCGGATGGTCGCGATCCGTGACGTCGAGCGACTTGAGGGAGCGACCGGAGATCGAGACCACGGCGTCGCCCAGGAGGCGGGCGCGGCGGGCGCGGAATTCGTGTTCGAACGATCCGCGCTTGATGAGTTCCCGGTCGCCCAGTTCGACGAGTTGCACTCCGCTCATCCAGCCTTCTCCGGGGATCGAGCCCTGGAAAGGCACCAGGAGCAGCCCGTCATCCGGGAAGAATCCGAGGGCCTTCTCGTCCCAGTTTGCCTCGGTCCAGGCCCATCCCTCTTCGGCGCCGATATAGACGCGCGAGGGGGGGGGACGTTGGTGGGGTCCCTGACATCGAACCACGAGACCGCGATCTGCGAGCCCTCCACGCCGATCGAGATCAGGGCCTCGTCGCCGAGCGGCTCGAGGTGCGTCGAGAAGCCGGGAATGACCAGTTCGCTCAAGAGCGTGGGCCGGGCCGGATCCGCGAGGCTGATGACGAAGAGGGGGTCGACTCGCAGGAAAGTCACAACATAGAGGAGGTCGCCCACGAAGCGGGTGGCGGTGATCGATTCGTTGTTGGCGAACTCGAGCTCTGCGAGACGCGGGGTGCTGCGCGTGAGATCGAAGGTTTCCACGCTGGCGAAGCTCCGGCGGTTATTGGTCGACCATCTCCACACCTGGCTTGCCACCGTCAGGATATGGCCGTCGAGGTTGAGGTTGAATTTCTTGAGGACCTGTCCCTTGACGGGCAGGTGGTGGGTCACGGTGGGTGGGACACCTGGATCGGAAATGTCGACGACGTGGACGGTCGAGATCGACTGGCGGAGTCCGGAGTCGTAGGCGTTGGTGGACACCAGGAGCGCCTTGGAGGTGGCCTGCACCTGGGCGCCCCAGTAGTTGTACTGGTCGCTGGTCAGGGTGAGCGGGGGATCGGCGCGCGGATCGGATGGATCACTCAGGTCGATCTTGGTGACTGCGAGGCCGGAGCGCCACGAGATATGGGTGGCGCCGTCGGGGCCGGTGGCCGTCTCCTGCCACGAGTTGCGGGAGACGACGTAGAGGATGGTACCGATCAGCCGGGACTCCAGGATGTAGCCGGGCACCGGGAAGCCGGCGCGCTTTTGCAGGCTGTGGGGCGATTCGTGCGCGACGAGTTGGACTTCGCCGTTGCCGGTGGTGCTGTCGTAGGTGAGGAGGATGACGACGTCCTCTTCGGGATGCAGATACATCTGCTCGCCGTATTCGTTGATCCGCACGCTGGCGAGGCGGGCCGGGGCGCCCGGATCGGAAACGTCGATGACCTGCAATCCGCGGTACTGGTTGAAGAAGTAGAGCGTGCTGCCACGCCATTTCCAGATGTCCGATTCTTCCACCACGGGTTCTGCGCCGCCGGGATCGCTCCCGGAATCCTCGAAGGCCTGCGGTCCGAAGTTGGGACCCGCCCGCAAGGCGCCTTCCGATTCGGTCCCGGCGTGATTGGTGGCACCCTGGTAAAAAGCGTGGGGGAAGGGGTCGGTCCAGCTCGCGGTGACGTCCAGGTCGTCTTCCGCCACCCCGTCGGGGAGCCGCAGCTTGAGATAGCCCTCGTTGCCTTCGAGGTGAGCGATCGTCCGGGTCTTCCACATCCCATTGCCGTCCCTCACGCGCAGGCGTACCCGCCGCACCCCGTCGGGCAGTTTCATCACGACGGCGCGATCAACCAGTTCGGCTGCGATCGGATCGAATTCGTCTTGCGCGTGGATCGGCCCCCCGAGCAGGGCCGCTGCACAGACCACCAGGGCGGGAAGTGAGGGAGACTTCATGGCAGGGGTTGGCGATTTGAACCCTTTTCTAGAGCGTTCCGCCCCACCAAGGCGAGCTAAATCTTGCCGCGAATCGCCCCCGGGCGCCTGGGGTCAGCATTCCACGACATTGACCGCCAGGCCGCCGACCGGGGTCGCAGGGATAGGTGTTCTAGGGCCGCTTCTTCAAGACCGTATAATAGACCTTGTCACCGAGAAGGGGCTTGCCCGTGGTGGACGACACACCCGGCAGGCTCAAGGTGTAAACGTAGCCTTCCCTGAGGTCGGCAAGTTTTACGCTACAAACCGTTCCGGCCTGGTTCAATTTGATCTCGTCACAGGCCACTTCCTTATCGTCGACTTTCGGCGAACCGTAGGCGGCGTGGTACTTGTATGAGTGACGGCGCACCTTGACCAAGCCGGCGGTTTCAGGGTCAACCGGTTCCGTGAACTTCAGAGCAAATCCTCCGCCGATCTGCTTCACCTCCTCGATTGCGAGGAAATCCTTGCAATCTTCCTTCAGACGGACGCGCACCAGTCCGTTGGCGCCGGCCCACGAGAGATGAGTTTTTCCAACCCAGAGCGAGCCGTCCTTGGTGAAAGCGAGGCGGTGGTTCCCCCGGCCGAGAGTTCCGGTTCGCAGAAAGGGGATGGCGGCGCCTTGCGAGACCTCTCCGGCCGGGTCGGGGAGGAACCGAATGAGCGTCGCCTGGTTCATCTCGCCGATGAGCATTTGCCCGGTGAGAGGCCCGAAGATGCCCTTGGGGATCATGCGCGGCTCGGTCGGTGAGTTTGCCAGCTCGCCATGCGGGAGCAGCCCCATGGCGGGGGTGCGCATCTCGTCGAGCTCCCCGACCGGAACCTTGAGAGGTTCGCGGGTCCAGCCCTTGTTCCAGACCAGGGAAGCGGGATGGCCGTGGAACTGTCCTTTGCGCACGTGGTGCACCTTGCTGGTGCCCACCCAGTCGCCCTGGTTGTCGGTGACGAAGAGGCGGCCCTCGGCGTCGAAGCCCAGGCCCTCCGGTGAGCGAAATCCGCTGGCGAAGGGTTTCCAGGACTTGCCGTCCGGGGAGCCTTTCATGACCCAGCCGCGATAGGGCACGCGGGAGTACATGCGGCCGGCCCGGCCCTTGTTACGCCCCCAGTCCGGACTGCCGTGCAACATCCCGGAGCGCGCCAGTCCGATCTCGTTCCACTCGCCGCGAACTTCGGCCCGGATGCCGGCTCCGTTCGACGCCACGTTGAGCGAGATGTAGAGGTTGCCGTCCTTGTCGCGCGCCGGGCCGAAGGCGAACTCGTGGTAATTTCCGGTCATGCCGAATCCGTCGAAGACCGTCTCGTAGACATCGGCCTCTCCGTCGCCGTCCGTGTCGCGCAGGCGGGTGAGTTCCGGACGCTGCATGACGAGAAGGCTCGTGTCGCTCTCCGCCAGGAGGCCGAGCGGCTCGTGCAGGCCCTCCGCAAACCGGGTCCAGGTTTCCGCTCCGGGATTGTAGATGAGGACTTCTCCGCGATGAAAACACATCGCGAGGTTGCCGTTGGGCAGGGCGTCGATGCCGCCGATCTGCGGATCGATCCCGGGAGGAATGGCGACCTTGTCGATGGTGAAGGTGTCCGTCCAGGGGTCGGCACGGACGAGGGCGGTGGCCAGGAGAACCAGGGCGAACGGGCGCATCATGGCTTCGGGGTGATGGTGACGGCGTAGCGGCCGGCCTGGTTGGTGTTGAGAGAAAGGACCGGGCCGTTCCAGGAACCGCTCTGGCTCGAGTAGGCGACCCGCTCGGAGGCCGTGAAGGTCAGGTGCCTCGTCGCGAGGGGACCGGACACCGTGAAGGTCCGCTCGAGGGCTTTGCCATCCGCGGTCGGGCGAAGTTCCTCCCGGACTTCGGTCCGGCCAATCCGGTAGCGAAACTCCGGCAGGCCGTCTCGCAGGGAGTATCCGAGGAACTTCGGTCCGGGTTCGGAGGCGAAGGGAAGGGGGCTCTTATCTTCGCGCAGGATCAGCTCGCCCTGGATCTTCGCCAGTCCGTCTCCGTTGCTTTTCCAGACCGCCCAGCCGTCGATGAAGTCGCCCTTCCAGATGTAGCGCAGGCGGCACTCCCCAGCGTCCCAGCAGTAATGCAACTCGTCATTCACGGCGACTGAAATGGCGGCCGGGCCGGCATCCGGCATGAAGATGCGCTGAACCTGGGGGCGCTTGCGCATGGAAGGGGACGCATAGAAAGGATCCAGGCCTTTCAGCTTGATCTCCTTCACCCCCTTGGAGGTTTCGAGAATGAAGGCGTGAATCTGTCGCAGGTCGTCTGCGCCGACGTGCGCCATGGGCGGCATCCGGATCACGCCGGGACGTTTCTGCGTCGGCTCCCGGCACCAGGCGAGGAACTCCTCGAGCTTGCCCGTGTAAAGTCTGGAGACCTCCACGAGGGACGGACCCACCAGCTGCCGGTCCGTCAGATGGCAGGCGGCGCAGTGCAGGGTGAAGGCCGTCTTGCCGTCCTGGGCAAAAAGCGATGCGCAACCCAGCGCCGTGGCCAGCACCGCGATTCGCAAGGTCCGATATCTGAACATGGTGCGAACCAAGCCGGATCCCTGCGAGAAGCAAGGGATTTTGACCCATGGGTCAGGTCACGCTCAGAACCATCAGCGCCGACTCATCCACAATTTCTCCGCTGCGTGCTCCCAGCAGATCTTGATACAGCTGCGAATCCGGGGTGAGAACGATACAGTCGAAGCCATCGTATTCGACGGTGTGTCCGCCCGCTGCGGGTGCGAGGAGATAGTAGACGATCTCGCCGCCGTGCTCGCTCTCCACCAGGGCGCCCGGGCCGATCGCCTCGTCGTCGCCGTAGAGGGGCGGATCGAAGGTGTGGAAGAGGCGAACCACTTCGGCGAGTTTGTCCGCCTGCTCGGCTTGCGC
Organism: Verrucomicrobiia bacterium; assembly: GCA_963580345.1. Classification (GTDB taxonomy): domain Bacteria; phylum Verrucomicrobiota; class Verrucomicrobiia; order Verrucomicrobiales; family Akkermansiaceae; genus Roseibacillus_B. The sequence goes on from CAUZKZ010000002.1 coordinate 40,641, forward strand.
TCCGGCGAGATAAGCGGCCTCGGTGGCGCGCGTGTCGTACTTCCCCTCCGACCTGGCTTCGTCGCCGGTGGCGTTCTCGCGTGCTTCCCGGGCGGCTGCGGTCATGACCGCGAGTTGATTCTCGAGCTCCGAACGGATCTGGGGAAGCAGGGCGGGTTTGGACACGGGGGGAACATAGGAGATCTCGCCACCGGGTGCCAAGTCCCGGACGAGATTCCCCCGGCATGCCCGCCGCCCGAACCGAAAAGCGCCCGCGCCCTGCGCCCCCTCTGGCGCGACCTCATCAAGCGCGTCTGGGGAGAGGACCCGCTCCTCTGCCCATGCTGCAAAGCCACGATGGTGGTCGTCGAAACCATGATCCGCTCGCACGTTTGCGATTCACCAAACGGGCGGGGACGGACTGGGTACCCAAATTCGGGCGGAAACCGTCCGGACAAGGGGCCCAGGATCCGGATCGACTCGAGCCTTGTCGATCGGCGCAATCGGGGGCTCAATCAGCGCAAAGGGACGAAAATTTACCCCTTCCTCCCCCTGCACCCCCTCCGACCCGACCCGGCCAGCAGCGATGGGCGCCGGGGTAGAAAAAGCAATTTCCTGCAGTGAAGACCGTGGCATAATCACGCACGGTGATCTAGCTTCGGCTTGCGGCCCCGCCGTGCCAGGAAGCAACCATGCGAACCACAACTCTTCTGCTTCTCTGCATCGTCCTATGCCTGGCCTCTTCGGCGCCGGGCGCCGAATGGGTCCTGGTCGAGAACGGCCAGAGCCCCTGTCACATCGTTGTGGCCGTCGATGCGAGCGTGCAGGATTTCCACGCGGCCGAACTGCTGCAGCGCACCATCCAGGAAATGACGGGGGCCGAGCTGAGCATCGTCAGCGACGACAATGCCCTGGGTGAGACCGAGATCATCGTGGGCTTCAATCGTCACGTGCGGATGTTGGCGCCGCATCTGCAGCGCGCGGACTTCGGTCCGGAGGAATTCCTGCTCAAGAGTATTGAAGGTCGCCTCGTCATCGTGGGGGGCTCGCCGCGCGGCGTGTTGTATGGTGTGAACAGCCTGCTGACGGAGCAATGGGGGTGCCGCTGGTTCACGGCCTGGCACCGGCGGATTCCCAAGCACGACCGACTGGCGATGCCGTCCCTGGACGTTCGTTACGAGCCGCCCTTCGAATGGCGGAATGTCGAATACCTGTCCGCGAAAGACGTGGAATGGACGTTTCACAACTTTGCCCATCAAGAAGTGCACCGACATCAGGCCGGTTGGGCGCAGAAGGGATGGCGGCGAACGGGTCCGGCCCGGCATTGCTTTGTTCACACGATGCCACGGCTCGTGCCGAAGGAGACATATCTGAAGGATCACCCGGACTATTTCTGGCCCCGAGAAGGCGGGCCGCGCAGGTCCGGGCCTTCTTCTCAAGCCAACAACATCGGCGTGTGCGTCACCCACCCGGACGTGGCCCGGATCGTGGGCGACGCGATTTTGAAACTGCGCCGGACCGTGCCCGAAGGGGACGTGTGGTACGTCCTCAGCTCCGCGGACAACAATGACTGGTGCGAGTGTGAGCGCTGTCAGGCCTGGCTTCGAAACGAATTGGGCGGGTCGCTGCCGCCGCCGCATCCGACCTGGGGCGCGGGCGCGAACTGGCCCTACGGAGCGCTGTGGCTGGACTTCGCCCGGCGCGTGCAGGACGTTCTTGCGAATCATCCCGATTCGGCCAAGGTGGGCATGCTGGCCTACGGGGACACGCCCGTACCGCCGGCGAAGCCCCCGATGCACAAAGACCTGTGCGTCGTGTACGCCGCCCACCAGCAGCAGGCGTTTCGTCCACTGCAGGACCCCGGACAAGTTGTGCCCCGGCGTCTGGCGGGCTGGGTTCAGTCCGCGGGAACGGTCTACCAGTGGCTCTACACGATGAACTTCGGTCATTGGTGGTTCATGCATCCGACCGACGGGTTCATCGCCAAGGACCTGCGCTACTTGAGGGACGTGGGCGTGAAGGGTATCTTCGCCGAGGGCAACTCGGCGGTTTCAGGCCGATACGCCGGGGACATGAGCGAACTGCACGGCTATCTCTGGGCCCGCCTGATGTGGAATCCCGACCTGGACTGGCGAGAGGAGCGCCGCGGGTTTTGCGCCGCTTACTATGGCGGGGCGGCCGGCGCCGTGATCGAGGACTACCTTGACGACCGCCACGCCGCGTTTCTCAAGTCGGGCGGGCCCGGTGCGAATGGGATGGACGAAGCGCACTTCGCGTGGATCAAGCCCTCGATGTTCGAACGTTGGCACGCCTACCTGGATCGGGCCGAGGCACTGGCGGACACCGAAGAGCACAAGAAGGAGGTGCGCGTCGCGCGCCTGGCCGTTCAGTTCACCCAGGCGCAGCTCGTGCAGGATCCTGACGAGCGCAAGGCCGCGTTGCATAACTACGTGGACGCCGTGCGAGGCCTGGTCGGCAACCCCGCGATCAGCATGTCGCAGCACCACGACGCGTGGGCGCGCCAGGCAGGCTTGAAGTGGTGAATCGCGAGAGGGAACCACGGGTGCACCCGGATAAAGTGACAAGACGCGGGAAAGGAGTCTCGCGGGTTCACCTTGACCTCCGGGGAGCAGGGAGTTTTATGAGGGAGCAATTCGTCGGTTCCTTCCGAATCATCCATGAAATCGCTCCCTTTCCTTTGTGCCCTTGGACTTCTTGGTGGTTGTTTTGCGGCTCAGGCCGATCTTCCCGCTCAATCCGGGATTCAGTTGAAGGGGCTACATGCTTACCCCGGGAGTGAGAGCGTGGCTGCAGGCGAAGCGATCACGTTTCATGTCAGTAGCGAATATCCCTATCGTTTTCGTGTGACCAAGTTGGGCCTGGAGGTGGATGACCGCTCCAGTGATGAAACGATTTTTTCCTCTCCCGAGGTGTTTGAACCCGGGGTGCAACCGATCCGCCCCGGATCATGGGTCAAGGTCGCAAAGAGACTGCGTCCGAAGCTCGAGACCCTCTCCTTGGAATGCTGGGTGCGGCCCTGGCGTCTGAATCGATGGCAGGGCATTCTGACCCAGCACGATTATCCGGACCATTGCGGCCATGGATTGTTTCTCGATGAATCGGGACGGGTGGTTTTCCTGCTCGGGACCGGTGGCGCGTTTGAACCGGAGGCGAAGGTGGTCGGCCCGGTGTTGAATGTGCGCCAGTGGTTTCATCTGGCGGCGACCTGGGACGGCGAGCGTGCCCTGCTCTGGGTGGATGGTAAGACTGCGGGGGAGTGGCGGAAACCCGAGGGGGCGAAACCGCGCTCCGCCGGTCCAGCTCCGTTTCGCATCGGCGCCTACGGGGAAAAGGGCCTGGCCAGCCACACTCTCGATGGGGACATCGCGATGCCCGCGATTTACGGAACGGCGCTCGACGCCAAGGCGATCGCAGCACGAGTTGCCGCCAAAGGACTGACTGCTCCAACGGAAAAGTCTCTCCTCGCCTTCTGGCCGCTGAGCGAGGAACGAGGCAAGAAGGTGGCCGACGCGACCGGCCATGGATTTGACGGAGAAATCGTCAATCTCGGGACGTGGATGATCGGCGGTCCGTCGTTCGACGGCACGAAGGTCAACCGTTACGATGCGAGCTACGACCCCGCGAAGGATCCCACCCGTGGACACGCGCTCCGTCTCGCCTCCGACGATCTCTACGACTGTGGTTGGGATGCCCGGCACACCTGGCGAGTTCCGGAAGGAGCGCGGTCCGGGATATATGCGGCATGGTTTGAATTCAAGAAGGAAGGCGTCGAACTGCACTACCCCGTCACGTTCATTGTCAAGAAGGCGGGGAAGGCAAAGAAGGCACCGATCGCGCTCATGTGTTCCACCACCACCTGGCGGGCCTACAACGGGACGCCTTTTGCGCAGAACGTGCCCGACGAGAATCGATTCTGGGGAACGGGCGGGGTTCCCAACGATCCGGCAAATCCTCCGGCTTACAATTTCTACCGCGACCACGCGGCGGGGCAGCCGACCTACCAGGTCGGGCTGAGGATTCCCTGGCCAGCCGCCGGTCCGGATGTGCTCTACAGCGATAAAAAGGTGGGCTACTCGCACCTCATGCGCGGCGAGCGGTTTACCCACGTGTGGTTGGAAAAGCAGGGCTACGAGTTCGACGTGATCACCAATCTCGATCTGCATCGCGACCCCGAGCTCTTGCAGGGCTATCGCACTCTCATCATCAACGGGCACGATGAATACTGGTCGCGCAGGATGTACGAGGGGCTCGACCGCTACCTGAAGAGCGGCGGCAGCACCGCGGTCTTGTCAGGAAATACCATGTTCTGGCGGATCTCGGTCGATGACGAACTGGGCGTGATCGAATGCCGGAAGTACGGCCCGAACATTGGCGGACGGAAATTCGCCAACATCGGTGAGATCTATCACAGCGCCGACGGCCGACGCGGCAGCCTGACGCGCAATTGCGGATTGCCTCCGTCCAGAACGATCGGCCTCGAGTGCAGTGGTTGGTGGGCCGGCTCCAATAACGGGGTCTACACCGCGACGGCGCCCAGGCACTTTCTGTTTCAGAAACCGGAGAAGATCGATTTTTCGGACCGGACGTTTTTCGGCGGAGCGAAAAGCGGAGCGCGCAAAGCGGGAGGGCACGAGGGCGACATTCGGCTCAGTTCCTTCGCTCCCCATGCGACGATTCCGAAGGGCGCCGCGGTTCCCGACGAGCCGAAGGGCATCGAATCAATCGCGAACATTGTGCGCAAGAACGCGCGGGTCCTCGACTACTTCGCCAAGTTCGGCGCTCAGGAAAAAGCGACCCTGGTCGATATGATCTACTGGGAACGTCCCGAGGGGGGCAAGGTCTTCAATGCCGGGGCAATCGCATTTGGATGGGCGCTCGATGCCGATCCGAAACACAGCGTGCTGCTCCGCAACGTGTTGTTTCACCTTGCCGGGGTGAAGGCGAAGACCCCCTATGACCCGGTCTGGCTGGATCCGGCGGGTGACCGGGCCAAGGCCAAACGCGTGATCACTCCCGAAAAAGACCACGCCCTCATTCTACGAGCGGCCGATGCAGCCTTGGCCGGCGACTCGGTGAAGGTGAATCCCGATCACGGTGCTCTCGCGTGGTGGAAGTCGACCGTGGACGTCGCCACATGGAAGGTCCGCGGCGCGAAGGAGGGGAACTACACCGTGGTGCTCGATTACGCCGTGCCAACTGATCTGGCGGGCCAGCAATTCGTGGTGAAAGCGGGGCAAGCCACCTTGACCACGAAAGCGGATTCCACTGGTGGTTGGGCGAAGTGGGCTCGCAAGGCGGTGGGAGATATCACGATCAAAGAAGCGGATTTCGAAGTGTCCTTCGCGCCATCCAATCAAGTGAAAGGCGACGATCTGCTCGATCTTCGTGTGATGCAATTGATCCCGGTGGGGTCGTCGCGCTTGAAGAAGCTCAAGGCAGCCCCGGAGGAGACTCCCGTCATCTCGACGCTGACAGTGCCGGACGGATTCGTGATCGAGGCGGCAGCGCTCCCACCGCTCGTTTCTCATCCCATGATGGCCTGCCTGGATGATCGTGGGAGGATGTTCATTTCCGAGTCGGCCGGGAGCAATGCCAAAGCTCCCGAGTTGCTCAAGACACGGCCTCACAAAATTCTCATGCTCGAGGACACGAATCACGATGGCATCTTTGATTCGTCCACCGTGTTTGCCGAGAACCTTGTCTTGCCCAATGGCGCGCAGTGGCACGACGGAGCGCTCTATGTCTGCTCGCCTCCTTACATCTGGAAACTCGAAGACACCAATGGAGACGGCAAGGCCGACAAACAAATTCCGGTCGGTGGGAAGTTTGCATTCAACGGCATGTCCTCCGCATTTCACGGACCGGTGTTGGGACCGGATGGGCGGATGTATTATTGCGGAGGTCAGCACGGTTGGACCCTGGGCGATACCTCACCCGGACTCGATTTCGCCGGGCCGTGGGTGAGCCGGGCTCCCGGTGTGTTCTCGATGTGGCCGAACGGGGAGGATCCGGAGAATCGGGCCCAGGGCGGCCTCGCGAATCCAGTGGAGGTGACCTTTTCCTCGGAAGGGGAAGTGTTCGGATCGGTCGCGGTTTATCAGAACCTGAACGGACGAAAAGACGCCCTTCTGCATTGGATCTACGGGACGACTTACAACCTGCATCTGGGGCCGATTCGCCCGCGAACCAGTGGGAAATTGCTCGCTCCGATGAGTCGCCGCGGATGGGTCGCGCCGTCCGGCTTGTGCCGCTATCGGAGCGGAGAGCACGCCAACGGATTTGGATCCGACTACCGCGACGACATTTTCCTGACCGAGTTCAACAGCCACCGCGTCTATCGGATCAAACCGGAGCGGAAGGGCGCGAGCTATGCAACGACGGATCAGCTCTTTCTCGAATCGACCAGTCCCTACTCTCATTTCACGGACGTCTTCGAAGACGCCGATGGTAGCTTACTTGTGGTCGATACAGGAGGTTGGTTTCTCTACGGTTGCCCCAAGTCGGCGATTGCGCGACCGGACATCAAGGGCGGGATTTATCGAATCCGGAAAAAGGTCTCGAAGACCATCGCTGATCCTCGCGGGTTGCGCCTGGATTGGAAGAATCCATCGGTCGCCTGGCTCGACGATCCTCGCTTCACGGTCAGAGACCGGGCCAGGGCCGAAATTGCGAAGCGGGGAGAACGAGTCGTTTCCGCCCTGAGGAAGATCCTGCAGGAGCAACGGAACTCGGAACGACACCGCCGCGGTGCGATCTGGACCTTGACCCGAATCGATCACCCCAAAGCGCGGGAAGCGGTTGTTGAGTCTCTCACCGATCCCTCCCCCTCGGTCCGCCTCACGGCCGCGCGCAGTTGCAGCGTTTGGCGCGACCCGAACGCGGTGGGGCGCCTCCAGAAACTCGTCCGCAGCGATGAGCCGCAGATTCGGCGGGAAGCCGCCACCGCGCTCGGCCGGACCGGGGCCAAAGGAGATGCGGTGGGCAGCTTGCTGGCGGCCGTGAAACACAACGCCGGAACCGACCCCTATCTCGATCATTCCCTGATTTACGCCCTCATTGAAATCGACGATTGGACGGTCACCCGCGCGTATCTTGACGACGAGGATCCGCACGTAAGGCGCGCCGCTCTGATCGCCTGTGTTGAAATGAAATCCAGCGAGATGCGGGCCGAGCAACTCGCCCCCCACCTGGCTTCGAAGGAACCCGCTCTCCGGGCCGAAGCCCTGCGTCTCGCCACAACACGACCGGAGTGGGGAGGTTCACTGGTTGGCTATTTGAAATCCTCGCTGGGGGCAGAACCGGTTTCCCCCGCGCTCGCCGACGCGCTGGTGGAGTTCTCGAATGATGCGAAGGTGCAGGCTCTGATCGCCGATGCGCTCCGCAGGGAGACGACTCGTGCCTTGGCGCTCGAGGTGATTGGGCGGTCCGAATTGAAGTCGACTCCGGAGAGTTGGCGTGAGGGCCTGCAATCCCAACTCAAAACCTCACCCGATGCCGTGCTTATCGTGACCATCGGACGGCTTCACGACGAGGGCCGGCTTGGGACGACGGCGTACATAGTCGACTGGCTCAAGCTCGCGAGGGACGAAGCGCTGGACACGGCGACGCGTCTGGCTGCTCTCGATCTTGCGGCCCGGGTCATTCCGACCGCATTTGCGGACGCCCAGTTTGGCCTCCTCGTCGCGCAATTCGATCCCGCGGCGGCCGTTTCGCAGCGGGTCAAGGCGGCCGAAATCCTCGGGAGGGTGACCCTCAACAGTTCCCAGCAACGGACGTGTGTCAGTCTCGTCTCGAAGGCCGGTCCTCTGGAAATCGGTTCCCTTTTGGAGGCTTTTCGAGTCGGCGCCGATGTCAAGACTCTCGATCTGCTCGCCACCGCTCTCTCCGGTTCTCCCGGTTTCTTCAGTCTTTCGGAGAAGCAACTCGATTCGATTTTCGGAGCACATGCGGGAGCGAGACCCCTGGTCGAAAGGATCCGCAAAGCGGCCTCTCAACGCGAGGAACGCCTCCGGGAATTGGTCGCCACCGTCGCTACGAAGTCAGGTGATCCGGAACGCGGCAAAGTCGCTTTTGCCAAGGCCACCTGTATCGTTTGTCACAAGACGAAGGGAGAGGGCGGAGTTCTTGGTCCCGAACTTACCACCATCGGCCCTGTGCGTAGCGAGCGCGATTTGCTGGAAGCCATTGCCTTTCCCAGTGCCACCTTCGCCCGCGGATACGAGCCATTCGTTGTCACCATGAAAGATGGCTCAAAAAGATCGGGCCGTCTCGGACGGGAGACTAAGGAATCTCTCGCACTCATCGATGCCGCCGGCCAGTCTTCCCGCATCCCAGCGAAGCAGATCACCGGACGGGAAATGGCGTCGGTCTCGATGATGCCTCCCGGGTTGGAACGTTTGCTGACCCCGCAGGAGCTGGCGGACTTGGTAGCGTACCTGAAGAGCTTGAAGTGAAGAGGGGAGTAGAGTGAGTTACTCGCCACAGACCCGTGCATAGACCAGCGTCATTTGATGGGAATTGTAGGGCGAGCGCCCCGCTTGCCGGACTTGGTGGTGAATTCGGCAAGATGGCAGCCGGGGCGGCTGCCCTACAAATCTGCCCATCAAATCAGGGCCGCCAATCTATTGGTGCCTGTCAACCCAAGGGCTGCCTACGCTCCGCCCCACGTGCCCAGTGGATGAAGGTCCCGGTCGCGCTCGTGCTGGCGGTGACGGCTTTCCTGATCCGGCCGGCGAACGGCAAAGGCGAGGACGCCATCGATTTCAATCGCGACATTCGGCCCATCCTGTCCAATCACTGCTTTGCTTGCCATGGACCGGACGCCAACAAGCGGAAAGCGAAGCTTCGTCTCGATGTCCGCGAGGTGGCAGTCGAGAAGAAGGCCATCGTCCCCGGAGAGGCCGGTGCGAGCGAGCTTGTCCAGCGCATCCTGCACTCCGATCCGGATGAACGGATGCCGCCGGCGAAGACCAAAAAGCCGCTCGCTGCCGGACAGATCGAACTCCTCCAACGCTGGGTGGCATCGGGGGCGGAGTACAGCCGCCACTGGGCGTGGATTCCGCCGGTGCGCCCGGAATTGCCGCGGGTGAAGAAGAAGAGCTGGGGAAAAAACGCCATCGATGCCTTCATCCTCGAGCGCCTGGAAAAAGAGAATCTGGCGCCTTCGCCGGAAGCGAGTCGACGCACAGTCATCCGACGGCTCTCATTCGATCTCACTGGTCTGCCGCCGGCGCTCGAAGAGGTCGCAGCGTTTTTGTTCGACCAGTCACCTCGGTCCTACGAAAATCTGATTCGGCGCTTGTTGTCCTCTCCTCGCTATGGAGAGCGCATGGCGCAACACTGGCTGGATCTCGCGAGGTATGCCGACAGCGACGGCTATCACGACGACACCACCCGCGCGATGTGGCCCTATCGCGATTACGTGATCCGGTCCTTCAACGAAAACAAGCCCTTCGATGTCTTCACCCGCGAGCAGATCGCGGGCGACCAGATCCCGAATGCAACTCTCGAACAAAGGATCGGGTCCGCCTTTCACCGCAACGGCCCGACCTCGAGCGAAGGCGGAGCCAACCCGGAAGAGTATCGAGTCAAGTACGCGGTGGACCGCGTCAACACGACTGCCACGGTCTGGTTGGGGGTCACCCTGCAATGTACCGAGTGTCACGACCACAAGTTCGATCCCTTTACGCAGCGCGAGTTCTACCAACTCTTCGCCTTCTTCGACCAGGTTCCCGGGAATCACATCTTCCGCGGCCTCTATGCGCCGCCCGCGATCGAGACGCCCAATGCCGATCAAGAGGCCAAGCTGCAGGAGTTGGACGCGCGCATCGCAGCCCTCGAGAAAGTGGGCTCCAAACATCCTGGCGAGGAAGCGATCGCGAAACAACTGGCCGAGGCCAAGAAGAGTCGCGACACCCTCGCGAAGTCGTTTCCCAGGCTCCGCATCATGCAGGACTCGCCGCAGCGCCAGCCGACCCACGTGTTGATCCGGGGCGATTTCCGGCGCAAGGGGGACGAGGTGCAACCGGGCGTTCCGGCCCTCTTGCCACCGTTGCCCAACGCTGGCACTCCGCGTCTGGCGCTGGCCGAGTGGCTGAATGATCCGCAAAATCCCCTCCCCGCACGCGTCGTGGTGAACCGGCTCTGGGCCATGCTCTTTGGAACCGGCCTGGTGGCGACCGCGGAAGATTTCGGATCGCAGGGCGCGTGGCCGAGCCACCCGGAATTGCTCGACTGGTTGGCCGTCGAATTTGTCGAATCAGGATGGGACCTCAAACACATGCTGACTTTGATGGTCACCTCCGCCACTTACCGGCAATCGTCGCGCGGGACCGAAGAACTGATGGGAATCGATCCGGCCAACCGCCTGCTCGCGCGCGGCCCGCGATTTCGCCTGCCCGCCGAAATGATCCGCGACAACGCCCTCGCGATTTCCGGGCTCCTGCATGATAAACTGGGTGGTCCCTCGGTGAAACCCTACCAGCCGGCCGGCTTGTGGAAAGAGATGTCGTATGGCGACTCGGCCGGCAAGGCCTACAATCAGGACCACGGTGAAAGCCTCTATCGGCGCGGACTCTACACCTTCTGGAAGCGCTCGATTCTCTACCCGGCCTTCGCGGCCTTCGATGCCCCCATCCGGGAAGAATGCACGGTTAGCCGGCCCATCACCAACACGCCGTTGCAGGCCTTTGTGACTCTCAACGACATCGCTTTTGTGGAAGCGGCGCGCGTGTTCGCGGAACGCATCATCCGCGAGGGTGGGGGAGACTCCGGGAGCCGGATCGAGTTTGCGATGGAAGTGGCGCTGGCCCGTCCGCCTTCTACGGCCGAGGCCGCGATCCTGGAGGGGCTCCTGGGAGACATGCAAACGCACTACCGCGCGGATGCGGAGGCCGCGCGCAAGATTGTGGCAGCCGGAGAGCGGCCAGTTCCCAACGACCTCGATCCCGTCACGCTGGCGGCCTGGACCTCGGTGGCCCAGGCGATCCTGAACCTGGACGAAGCACTGACCAAGGAATGATGACTCCAAGCTCACCCCATTTATACCCGGGCGATTCGTCGGCTCTCAACCGCCGGGCCTTTCTCGGTCACGGCGCGGCGGGCATCGGGTCGGTGGCCCTGGCTTCTCTGCTGCACGACGAGGCCTCGGCCGGAACCGGATCGCTGGGTGGGCTGCACTTTCCGGCCAAAGCCAAGCGCGTCATCTTCATCTGCCAGAGCGGGGGCGTCTCGCAATTCGAGACCTTCGATCACAAGCCCAAGCTGACGGAGCTCAACGGCAAACCGATGCCGGATTCTCTCACCGCGGGCCAACGCCTGGCGCAGATCCGCGGCAAGAAGCTCATCGTCTGCGGCTCGCCCTACAAGTTCTCCCGGCACGGGCAGTGCGGCGCCGAGATTTCCGAACTCCTTCCCTTCACCGGCCAGATCGCGGACGACATTTGCATCGTGAGGAGCTGTGTATCCGAAGCGATCAATCACGACCCTGCAGTCACCTTTCTGCAATGCGGCAATCAACAACCGGGCCGGCCCACCATGGGGGCTTGGCTGAGTTACGGACTGGGAAGTGAGAACAGCGATCTGCCGGCCTTCGTGGTCCTGGCGTCGGGAATGAACCAGGGGCAGAACCTCCACACCCGCTACTGGGGCAGCGGATTTCTTCCCTCCGAGCACCAGGGGGTGCGCTTCCGGCCCACCAGCGACCCGATCCCCTTCGTCAACAACCCACAAGGCATCAGCCGTGCGGCGCGCCGCCGCGTGCTCGACAGCGTCGCGGCCATGAACGAACTCAAGCGCCGTCAGCTCTTCGATCCCGAGATTGCCGCCCGCATCAAGGCCTACGAGATGGCCTTTCGCATGCAGGCCTCCGTGCCCGGGCTCATGGACATCTCGGACGAACCGGAACACGTCCTCAGCCTCTATGGTCCGGAGGTCAAACAACCCGGCAGCGCGGCGAGCACCTGCCTGCTGGCCCGCCGCCTGGCCGAGCGCGGGGTGCGCTTCATTCAACTCTACCACCGAGGCTGGGACCAGCACGGCAATCTGCCCAACGATCTTTCGCGCCAATGCCGGCAGACCGACCAGCCATCGGCCGCGCTTGTCAAAGATCTCAAGGCTCGCGGGATGCTCGATGACACCCTCGTGATCTGGGCCACCGAGTTCGGCCGCACCCCCATGCTCCAGGGCAAATTCGAACCAAAGAAATACGGCCGCGACCACCACATGCTCTGTTTCACAATCTGGATGGCCGGGGCGGGCATCAAACCTGGAGTGACGGTCGGCGAGTCCGACGAGTTCGGTTACCGACCCGTCGAGGATTCCGCCCACGTGCACGACCTGCACGCCACCTGGCTGCACCTCCTGGGCATCGATCACGAACGCCTCACCTACCGCCTCCAGGGCCGTGACTACCGGCTGACCGATGTGCACGGAAAGTTGCTGGAGAAGGTG
>CAUZKZ010000003.1:0-42436 GCA_963580345.1 Verrucomicrobiia bacterium
GGTGTCGGTCTCGGTCCCTCCCGCGTGAAGACTTCCGTTCTGCCGCCAGAACCCGTAATCGGCATCGGCGTTCGAAATGCGGATCGCGGCCAGGAGATCTCCCTCCATGTTGTAGAAGCTGAAGAAGAAATCGTCGCGGCGGAAGTTCGTGAATTCGGTGGAGTCCTCGATTCCGAAGAGGGTTTGGAATTCGAGGAGCGGATTTCCTCCCACCGCCGGATCGTAGTTGATGAAGTGGGCGACGGAGGTGAAGGAATTATCGGGGCGATTGAATCCGAGCGCGGCAGTCTTTCCCAGGGCTCCGCTGAAGAGGCCGTCGTCGATGCCCTGGGCGCCCGAGGCGGTGTCGTTTGAGAGCCAGCCGTCGAAACCTGCCCAGGCGTTGTTCCCGGTCGGAAAGCTGTCGAAGTCGGTGCTGTAAAGCGTCTCGGCCGCCAGGGGAGCCGGTCCCGCGGCGAGCAGGGAAACGAGGAGGGAGACAATCCTGTGCACGGTGGGAAGGGGTTGTCACAAGAAGGAGGCAGCCCGTGGGGAAGGCTGCCTCCCAGGTTTGTTGTCCGTGGGGATCAGAGTGGCCAACGGATTTACTCGTTGCCTCCGTCACCCTCGCCGTCGTTCGGACGATGGGGGGGACGCGGGCGCCGCGGAGGGTGGTGGCCACCGGGTCTGCGGTGGTGCCGCAGGCGGGCCAGGAACTCGTCCAACTTCACGTCGCCGCTGTCGTCGGCATCCATGCGATTGAAGAGGGCTTCCACGCGGGCCGGATCGACCCCGTCAAGGCCGGGGATGGCGGCAAACTCGTCGAGGGAGAGGCAACCATCCTCACCGGCGAGCTCGTTGAACCGCTCGGTGCGTTTGGCTTCGATCTTGGCGCGGATGGCATCGCGCGCGGCTTCCTTTTCTTCATCTGAAAGGACGCCGTCGTCGTCGGTATCCCACTGTGCGATCCACTCTTCGTGTCTTGCTTCGCGGGCTTCCCTGACGGCCTGACGCTCTTCTTCGTCGATCACGCCGTCTTCGTTCACGTCGAACTGCTCGAGGAATTCGGGGAGCTCGTCGCCGAAGGAGCGATCGCGCGCGCCGGCGGTGGTGACCCCGAGGCCAAGGGCGAGGCCGAGGATTGGGAGGTGTTTGATTTTCATGGTTCTGTTTTCTGCTTCAGGTTGGTGAAAAGCGGCTTTGTCTGCTTTTCGAGGGGACCGACGGAGCGTGGTCCGGTGCGGTTACATTTTTTCCGCCTACTTTTTCAGCAGGTCGAAAATGTTGTTTCCCTGCTGCGGGGAATCGTCCTGCGGGGCTCCCTCGGCAGGGATTTCGGGTTCGGCCGGGTCCTCTTCGGGCGGAGCGGTCCCGGCTGCCACCACGGAATCGAAGTCCTCTTCCAGTTGCGCCACGATTTCGTTCCACCACGCCCGCTGGTCGATTTGCGCTTCCACAAAGTCCTCCTGTTGCTCGGGATCGAGGGCATCGTGAATTGCTTCGTCGGGCGTCTGTGTTTTGCCGGCCACTTCTACCGGCACGGGGAGGCCGCCTGCCGGTTGGGTCACCACCATGGCGGGATGGTATCCGTTGGTGGACTGGACGAGGAGGGGGAAAATCTTGCGCCGTTGGGCCGCGGTGAGGTCGAAGTGCTCCGTCATCCGGTCGAGCTTGGCGAGGGCGGCACGCCTGACGCCGGCGGTGCGTCGACTGATGGTCTGGCGCTCGGCGGAGGAGACGGCGGGCGCGGAGGGACCATCGTCCAGCACGATATCGAGATCCTCCACGCCGGGGTTCTTCCGGTGCGGGGCGGGTGCCACGCTCTTGCCAGGAGAAGTGGCGGATGGGAGGGGACGGGCCTTCCCCGGGGGGCGGGGCGATGCCGGCGTGGCGGTGGAACGTTGGCGGATCGCGGTTTGCTCGGCGGGCACGTTGCGGAACGTGATCGTGAGGGCGAGGGTGGTCGCGACGAGCAGAAGAGCGACACCAAAGATGAGGTTACCGAATCTCATTGCGCAGGTAGGTTCGAGGAGTGCGAGGTTTCGAAGAGGGTGCTGAAGATATAACAGGCCTATCGAACTCCAGTTGCGCGAATTTTGGTAAAGTATTGTCGGGACGGGACGGTAACCGGAGAGGGAAACCGGAGGCTTTCTGCGGCCTCGACGCTGGGGGAGATACACCGAAATGCTTGCAGAAAGCCTCCACCAAGATCGACGCGGCAGGAGGCCGGGCGGTTACAAAGTTTTTGGCAAGCCGGCAGGAGACGCTTCCGGACTCAGCCGGCCCGGGGTCCGGTAGGAATCCGAATGATGCGGCACGTCCCGGTCCCGGCAGGGGTGTGACGGGGTCTTACCCGTCCGGGGGAGGCTTCTGCAATTTTTCCCACTGCTCGGGAGTGAGATGGGGCTTGAGGCGCTGGTGAAGTTCCTCCAGCTCGGCCCGGTAGGCCTCGAAGGCGCCGTTACGAGCGGTCCGGACCGTCGCCGCGCTTGCTGCAATCTCGGCCTTCACCTTTGCGAGCTGCTCGGGGGTAAGCTCGATCGTTTTTTGCAACACGGCGAGGGTGTTTTCCTCCCAGTGTGCGATGGAAGTGGTGGGCGCGGGCGGCGGAGGCGGTGCATGGCGCAGTCCCTTGCGTTCACCGAAGAGAAAGCCGATCCCGTAGCCACAGAGGAAGATGGCGAGCAGAGCCAGCGCGATACTCAGGTAGTCTTTAAAGGTCGGCTTCATGGCTCGGGAGGAAGGGGAAGGCTGGGAGTGGGCACCGGGTCGGACGCGGGCGGAATCGATTTCATGACAAAATACAGAATGAGGTAGAGCGCAATCGCAATGAGGGCCGCCACCAGCGACCAGCGCCGCCACAGGAGAGTCTTGGCCAACCTCCAGAGACCTTCGCGCATTGTGATGACGCGCGCCACGAATCCGGAAGACGCCGCGTCGTTCGGAGCGTGGTCCTCCGTCGCCCCGGCGTTCCGGGCGGCGTCGACCAACCGGTTCCAGGGGTTCTTGCGATGGTTGTCTGGCATGGGATTACTTTATGTTAGATTCTCGGAGTCAGGATTCGCCGCTCTTCTCGAGCCGTCCCAAATGCTCGGCCAGTTTGCGGCGGGCGCGCATGGCGGTGACCTTCACCTTCGAGGCGCTCCAGCCGGTCAGCTCGACCACCTCCTTAACGGAGTGTTCTTCGAGGTCGAGGAGACGGATCACGATTTGCTCGCGCGGCTTGAGGGTGGAAATGAGTTTGTCGAGCAGGCCGGAAAAGAGTTCGCGTTGCGTGTCGGGGTTCTCTCCGCCGTCGGTCTTGAGGCTCTTGTCGATGATCTCGACCTCCGCGTCGCTCAGGTCGGAGTAGCTGACAAGGGGACGGGCCCGTTGCTTGCGCAGCCAGTCGTAGCAGGTCGTGACTGCAATGCGGGAAACCCAATGATCGAAGGGCCGGGGTCCGGAGTACTGCTCGATCTTGAGGAAGATCTTCATGAAGACTTCCTGGGCGACGTCGTCGTGGTCGGCCTGGCGCCGAAGGTGGTTGCGGATGTTTGCGCGGACGGTGGGGTAAAGGATCTCGACCAGGGCGCGGTTCGCGGTTTCGTCCCCGGCTTTGACCTTCTCAAGGAGTTCGGGGGTGATCCTTGAGGGGGGCTCTTCCATGCGGCAGCGGGCTAGGGCATGTTTATTTATTGTGGTGTATCGAGCGGCGAGCCAGTTTTTTTGCAGGTCAGACGCGGGGAGGGAGTAGGTCGCGACCTGCGACCGAGCTGCAACGCAGCCTGCAGAAGAAGGGGCCGCCGCCCTCTAGGGCACCGTTCTCCCCTGGACGGCGAAGCCGCAAACTCCAAACCTGATCCCATCAGGTGCCACGGTGCGCCAGAATAAATAAACATGCCGTAGGCCGCAAGGGGAACGACGGATGGACCGCGAAGCAAGTTACAAATCGGGGGAGGTTCGCGCTCCGGCCGGTTTAGAGCTTGGCCTGACTTGCGGAGCGGGCGCGGCGAGAAGCGAGGAGAGCGAAGCCCGCGGCGGCCAGGAGAGGAGGACCTGGCTCGGGGACGGACCGGGTGGAAAGGACGAGGGAAGGCGATGTGATATCGGCTCTGATGACCCGCCCGTTGGGTGCCGAAATCGAAGTCTGAGTGGTGAGCGTGAGAGAGACGTTGCCGAGGTCGGTGCCCCACGGGACCACCAGCGCCAGGGAGGGAGGCCCGCTGAGGACGGCGAATCCCCCGGCCCCTCCAAGATCGCTGCTGTCGATTGGTCCAAACGAGAGGGAGTGGATCATACTGTCGCTGCCGCCGCCCGCCCCAAGTTCAATCTGCAGGGCCCAATCGAGAGTCACGAAACCGGGGGCGAAGGAGAACGATCCGGTCGAGATGAACTCGCTGTCGAGGATAAGTGACAGTTCGATAGGATCACCCGGCAAGAGACCTGTCGTGTCGCTGAGGTCGAAATCGAAAGTTCTCGCTTCGTTGAGGGCAGGGAGCCCGACTGGGTCCGAGTAATTTATTATCAGGGCGCCGGCGCCGAGGTTGAGGCTGGCGCCGTGAGTGAGGGAGAGGGAGGCAGCGAAGAGCAGAACTGGGAGGTAGCGCGCCATGTCCAGATTGATAGAGGCGTCTCCCGGAAACTGTCAATCGACAAGGCGTCACGTTTACGGCAGCAACTCCACTCGCAGCCTATAGAACCGGCCTGGGACGGTGGTGGGATTGGTGAGCGTCACCTGCACCTTCCCGGGAGCGGTGGGGACGTCCGTGATGGCGCCGGTCCAGGTTCCGTCGCCGGCGCGGGTGGCGAGGGCGGTGCAGTTGGCGAGATCGGCTGAGATCTCGACCGTGAGGGGGACAGGGGCCCGGAGGCCGGGGAATGGAGCGTCTACTCCTTGCCATTCAGCGCCGGGTGGATAGGTTTTTCCGAAGCTGGTCTCGCTGCGGTTCCTCGCTTCAAACGCAACTGCCCCCCAAATGCCGCTCCTGTTTCGTCTCGCAACGAGCGCCCTCTTGGCCTGGGCCTGGGCTGTGCCCTCGGTGCGGGCGGCGCTGGTGGTCGGCAATACTTTTGCCTCGGACCTTCAAGCCCTGTCGGCCACGGTGGGGAGTTCCGTTGCGGGGCAGGGCGGCGAGGCGACGACCGGGACGATTTACTTCGGGACCTCCAATGGCGGAACCGACCCGGCGAGTTGGGATGACTCGATAGAACTGGGCGTGCAGTTCGGAGTGGCGAGGACGAGCCTGACCGGCCTGACGGAGAATACGCAGTACTTTTTCCGGGCATTCGCGAGCAATGCGGGTGGGAGCAGCTGGGCTCCGGAGACCGCGACCTTCACCACTCCGAGCCTGGCTCCGCCCGCGGTGGTCAACCTCCCGGGCAACAGCCTGACCGGGAACAGCGCGGTCTTGCGGGGAGAAGTGCTCGACACCGGCCACGACCCGCCACAGATCACGATTCACTACGGCACCGCCAACGGCGACACGGATCCCGAGGCCTGGGCGAATTCGGCGGAACTGGGAAGAGAAAGCGGCAATTTCTCGGTCTTCGTGGGCGGACTCGATCCGCAAACCGTCTACCACTATCGCGCCTTCGGGAGCAACGCGGGGGGCACGGCCTGGGCGCCCACCACCGCCTCGTTCACCACCACCGACCACGTCCTGCCGCCGGTGGTGATTAACGAGGTGCAATACGACGAGGACGACAAGACGGTGCACGCCGAGTTCATCGAGTTGCACAACACCACCAGCGAGAGGCTCGATCTCTCGGGGTGGCGTCTCTCCTCGGCCGTCGATTATAGGTTTCCGGCGGGCACCTGGATCGACCCGGGCGGCTTCCTGGTGATTGGTGAGAAGCCGTCCACGGTGTCGTCGAAGTGGAATGTTACCGCCCTCGGTCCGTGGACCGGCAAGCTCAACAACGACGGCGAGACGATCCGCCTGCGCGATAAGAATGACGCCGTGGTGGATGAAGTCGATTACAAGCTCGGGTTCCCATGGCCGACGGTGGGGGCGCCGCCGAGCTACTCGATCGAGCTGATCAATCCCGGTCTCGAAAACGACCTCGGCGGCAGTTGGCGGGCTTCGACGGGAGGCTCCGGAGATGAGGAGGGCACCCTCATTGCGGGGGGCTCCCACTGGAAATTTTTCAAGGGAACCTCCGAACCGTCGGCGACTCCCGGCGCGTGGCGGCAGATCGGCTTTGACGATTCCGGCTGGGCCGCGGGGGAAGGCGCGATCGGCTCCGGCCAGGGGTTCGTCTCCACCGAGCTGGAGGACATGATCGGCAACTATTCGACGATCTACTTTCGCAAGGCATTTCAGGTGGCGGACCCCGCCGCGATCGGGTCATTGCTCCTGCGGGCCCGGGCCGACGACGGATTCAATGCCTGGATCAACGGGATCCACATCGCGAACCTCAATGTCTCCGGTTCGGAGCTTCCCTTCGATTCCACCGCGCAGGGCACCAGTACCACCAGCAGCTTTGTGGATCACGCTCTTCCCAACGGTGGGGGCTTGCTGGTGGAGGGGGAGAACGTCCTGGCGGTGCAGTTGCTCAACACCGCCGCCGCCGATGCGGACGCCTTTTTCGATGCCCTCCTCCTCACCAACGTGGCGGTGGCGCAGGGACCGACGCCGGGCTTTCCGAACTCGGTGTTCGCCACCAACGCGCCGCCGCAGATTCGACGGGTCCACCACGCCCCCCAACAACCCGGGACCGGCGAGGAGGTCCTCATCTCGGCCCTCATCACCGATCCCGACGGGGTGGCTTCCGCCACCTTGCACTACCAGGTAGTGCGGGCGGGCGGCTATATCCGTCTTACCGATCCCAATTACGGGACGGCCTGGACCGAGCTGCCGATGAACGACTTCGGGACGGACGGCGATGCCTTGGCCGGGGACAATAACTGGTCCGCGCAGGTCCCCGGAACCCGCCACCGCAACCTGGTCCGTTACCGCATCACCGTCTCCGATCCTCTCGGAAACTCCGTGCGGGTCCCCTACGCGGATGACCTGCAGCCGAACTTCGCCTACTTCCATTACGACGGCGTGCCGGACTGGACGGGGGCTCTGCGGGTCGGCACCACGCCGAAGGTGACCTACCCGTCCGGGACCCTCACCAAGGTGCCGGTCTACCACATGCTTGCGCTTGAATCGGACGTGTTGGGCTGTATGTACGACGACCCGGCCGGCACCGCCAGCACCTATCGCTACTACGCGACGGTGGTCTATGACGGCGAGGTCTACGACCACATCAAGTTCCGCGTAAAAGGCCAGGCCTCGACCCGCGCGACGGGCAAGAACAAGATCAAGTGGAACTTCAACCGCGGTCATCGCTTCCAGGTCCGCGACAACTACGGCCGGGAGTATCCGACCAGGTGGGACAAGTTCGCGCTGCAAACCGGGACCTGTCCGTGGTGGGGGAGTAATGTCTCCACCGGAGGCATGGTGCTCAACGAGCAGGGAAGCTACATGATTTACCGGCTCCTCGGGGTGCCCTCGTGCAACACCCATATGTTCCACTTACGCATCATCGACGGTTCGCGGGAGAGCAGCAGCACGAACCAGTTCGAGGGCGACTTCTGGGGCCTCTACATCGCGTTGGAGGAACCGGATGGCCGCTTCCTCGATGAGATGAACCTTCCGGACGGCAACCTCTACAAGATGAACGGGACGCCCAACAAGCGGAACCAGGGGCCGAACCAACGCTCCGGAACCTCCGACGTGAATTCCTTCATCAGTTCCAAGAACAGTGCCAACAGCCTCAGTTGGTGGCAGCGCACGGTCAATCTGACGAGCTACTACAATTACAAGATCGGCACGACCCTGATCAACAATACCGATCTGCGCTCGGAGTGGAACTGCCTCTACTACTTTCGGCCGGGGGTGGTGGGCGATCCGAACTCCCGGCGGTGGGAGATGTTTCCGTGGGATCTCGACCTCACCTGGGAGAGCAAACCCCACATCCGGCCCGAGAGCGCCTGGGAAAACTGGCAGAGGGTTCTCGTCTACCCCGGGGCGGAGCGGGAATTCGAGAACCGGGCGCGAGAGGTGTGGGACCTGATGTGCAGCTCGGGTGAAGGAGCGAAGGTGGTGGAGGAAATGAAACGGTTCCTCGATGGCGATGGCCTGACGCGCATCGTGGAGGCCAATCAGGCCCTGTGGGATTATCATCCACGCAAGACGAAGCCGGGCATCTGGTACAAGAACAATCCGCACCTGCCGGCGGCGGAACAAAACTGGGAGGGACTGATTCAGTACATGAAGGAACTCGTCTCGCCCGGCGGTTACGGGGCGAACCGCCTGCTGAACGAAAAGGCGGCCTCCGGTGATCCGGTGCCGAACAAGCCTGCGATCCGGCCCATCGGGGACCCGGGATTCCCGGCCGACGACCTGCGCTTCGACACCTCGAACTTTTCCGGGGACGGGTCATTCGCGGGGTTGGAATGGCGCCTGGCCGAAATCACCGATCCGGAATCCCCGAACTTCGATCCGACCGAGCCGTGGGTCTACGAGATCGACGCGGTTTGGGAGTCGGGCGAGCTAACGAGCATCGACGATATAATAACGATCCCGCCCGTCGCAGCGCGGGCGGGTCACACTTACCGGGCGCGGGTCCGCCATCTCTCTTCCAGCGGGCAGTGGAGTCACTGGTCGGATCCGGTCGAGTTTGTCGCTACCGCCCCGGACATTACGCTCTTCTCGCAGAACCTGATGGTCACGGAGCTGATGTACAATCCCACTCCCGCCACCGCGGTGGAACTGGCGGCCGGATACGAGACCAGCGACTTTGAATACGCGGAGGTGAAGAACATCGGGGCGATTGCGCTCGACTTGGCCGATGTCCGGTTCACGAAGGGGGTGGATTTTGATTTCGGCACCGGTGCGATCACGGCCCTGGACCCGGGCGAAATCGCGTTGGTGGTGCGGAACGAGGCGGCCTTCGAAAGGAGGTACGGGGCGGGGCACCCCGTGGCGGGCGGGTACGCGCCTGACAACCTTTCGAACGGCGGAGAGAACGTGAGGCTCTCCTTCGGGGCCGGAGTGGCAATTCAGGAATTCCACTACCTCGACGAGGCGCCCTGGCCCACCGCGCCGGATGGCCTGGGATTTTCGTTGGTCCTGATCGATCCCGATTCGGGGCCCGATCACAGTCTGCCGGAGAACTGGTGCGCCAGCGGGAGCGCGGGGGGAAGTCCGGGAGCTGATGAAGCCACGATCACCCTGGCAGCCTGGAAGACGGACAATTTCACTGCGGCCGAGCTGGCGAATCCGTTGATCTCCGGGGACTCGGCGGATTTCGAGTTGGATGGACTCGTGACCCTCCTGGAGTATGCCTTGATGGCGGATCCGAAGGTCTTCGATCCCGAGCACTTGCCCGTCCTGGCGACGGTGCAGGACGGGGGCAACGAGTTTCTGGCGCTCGGGTTCCGCCGCCGCCCGGGGGCAGGAGATCTCCGCTACGAGATCGAGTCCTCGGGCAACCTGCTGGACTGGTCGCTGGCGGCGGGAGTCGTGCTGGCGGAGAGTGTTCTCAATGAAGATGGGTCGGTCTCGGAGACCTACCGTTTGCCCACCGTTCTCCAGGGTGCGGTGCAGGCGTTTCTGCGCCTGCGGGTCACTGTGAAGTGAAGCCGCCCTCCGGACTGGTGGATGCCGCCGTCCCCGGCGGCATGGCGGGCCCTGGAGTCCCGAGAGCTTCGAGCGAACCGACCCGGATGGGAACGTATCCATGGCAAATCGGTGCCAATCGCGGAATTTCGTGTAGAGTCCGGTGCAACACGAATGGACAAGAATCGGGACACCGCGAATCGGAACCGGGGCGCAAATCCTGCCAGGTGGGTCGTGTCCGGGATCATCCTGCTCGCGGCGGCGTGTGGTAGTTCGGCCCTGGCGGTAAAACTGCACTATGCGCCGGCCCCGCTCGACAATCCGCTCAAGGGACTGGTCCCCTACGTTTCTGCTTCCGGGAAGGATCGCTTTCCGCACAGCATGGAGTTTCGCTACTTCCCCTGGAGAGCATTGATGAGAGGCCCGGCGGAGTTCGAATGGTCGCCGATCGAGAAGACCTTGAAGGAAGTGAACGGGCGTGGGAACCAGCTTATCTTCCGGGTATATGGCGAGTATCCCGGGAAGGGCGTGGATGTTCCCCGGTTCCTGATCGACCGGGGAGTGAAGGTGATCAAGTGGAAGGACGACGAGGGGCAGACGTGCCACACTCCGGACTACGCCAGTCCGCTCCTGCGCAAGGCGCTGGTGAGTTTTATTTCTGCGATGGGGAAGAAGTACGACGGAGATCCGCGGGTGGCCTTTCTTACCGCGGGCCTCCTGGGCAAGTGGGGGGAGTGGCACGACTATCCGCGCGACGATTTGTGGGCGAAGAAGGGGGTGCAGCGCGAGGTGATGGACGCTTATGCAAAGGCGTTTCGGAAAACCAAGATCCTGCTGCGTTATCCGGCCGGGCCGGAGACCTAAAGGCACGCCGAGAACGCCCGGCGGCCATTCGGCTACCACGACGACTCATTTTGCTGGGCCACCCTGGACACCGGCAGAGAGGACGACGACTGGTTTTTCGAGGCCTCGTTGAAGGCGGCGGGGGCGACCGCCAAGTGGAAGACCTTTCCGATCGGCGGCGAGATCCGGCCGGAGTTGTGGAAGAAAAGTTTTACCGCTCGACGGCACAAGCGGGACCAGGGATTCGTGAAGTGCGTGGAGCGGGTGCACGCCACCTGGATGATGGACACGGGACTGTTCGACAGGCAGATCCCGATGGATGCAAAGCGGAAGGCCAAGGCCTTGAAAGAGGTGGCGCGAATGGGATACGAGCTGCACCTCTCCGAGGCGGTATGGAAGAACGGGGAACTCTCCCTCACGGTGGAGAATCGCGGAGTGGCGCCGTTCTACCATGACTGGACCATCGCCTTCCAGCAGGCCGTGCAGGATCTCAGCAGCTATCCGAAAGGTTGGAATCTCAGCGAAGTCCTGCCCGGAAAACCGGTTAGGTGGACGCTGAAGGTCGGCAAATCACCGGTCTACCGCCTCCGAATTCCCAATCCCATGAAGGGCGGCAAGCCCCTGCGCTTCGCCAACAAGGATCAGGGGCAAGAGTGGTTGCGCATTGAACTGTAGTGGCGTCCCCCGGGGTGGAAATGGTCTGGCGGTTCAGTGGACAGTATACGGTGAACAGTGAACAGACTGATCTGGAGCAGATCTGTACACTGTATACTGTATCCTGACTCTAACTCTTGGCCTTCTCCTCTTCGCCCGCCGTGGGTTTTTTTTCCGGCTTGGGGACGTCCCAGGCGGTCATCCACTCCTGGCCGGTCCGTTTGTATTTCAGTTCGAGGAGGCGCTTCTCCATATCGGGGAAGTGGGCGGCGCCGTAAAATATACCGAGCTTTTTCTTGCCGGCCTCCAACTGCCTGGTGAGGACCTCGAGACATTTCGCGTTGCGGTCCGCAATGATGACGTTTTCGCCGGCAATGGCCGCGATCTGATCGTCGCCGTGGCCGAGGGACTTGATCATCTCGAGCTTGATTCCGTTTGAATTTCCGGAGAGGAGGGCGGCCAGGAGTTTGGCCAGGTCGGGTTGCTTTACGCCGTTGTTTTCGGCGTTCTGGGCTGCGGCGAGGGCGAAGCTGAAGATGGACTCGCCCTTCTCCTTCTGTTTCCTGGCGAACTGCTCGAGGGTGAGATCGGCGTGGACGAAATGTTGCTTCGAATAGTCGACCTCCTTCATCTGGCTCGAGAGTTGCAGGAAGCGGGACATGGAATCGACCATCTGGCGAAGGACCTTGGTTTGGAGATCGTGGTCTCCGCCATTTTCGGGGATCTTGCCGTCGACCAGGTTCTCGCCTCCGACCATCTCGAAGAGGAGGGCGTCGTACTGGTCGAAGGACTCGTTGAGCTGGTGGTAGTACTTCTTGTCCCCGATGTGGACCGCGCCGACGAGTTCGACCGTGACGCCGTTTTTTTCGTAGCGTGTTACGGCGGTCTGGAGTCGGGCGGCCTTCTCATCCTCGTCGATGCGGATGAAGTCGCTGGCGGGAGGATTCCCGGCGGCCTCGGCACCGGGCTTGACGGCAGCCGGATCCTTCTCGGCCCGAGCGGGCAGGAGGGCCACGGCGGTGACGGCAAGGAAGGGAAGGAATCGAATCATGGCCACAACCATGCGCTCTCTCGCCCACCGCGGCAAGGACGGGAATTCACCACCGAACGGTTTTTGGGCGGGTTTCCCTGCATCCATCCGGAATGGCATAGGGGTTGGGGCGCCTTGCGGACTTGCATGGCGACACGCATCCGGACTTCTCGCTCGCGGATGGTGCGCAGGAGGAAGCATTTTCTCTGACTCGGGGCGGGAGGAATTTGTGGGCGCGAGCGGGGAGCACCACGGGGGCGGAACGCCGGGGAAAGGAGAAGCCCGGATCGAGGCCATTGCGGGAGCCGCGAATCCGGTCTATAGAGATCACCGAGATGAGCGCCAGTTCGCAGCATCGCTATTGCCCCGACTTCTTCCGCTACCAGCGGCGGGTGTCGCGCGAAGTGATGGTGGGAAATGTGGCGGTGGGAGGGGAGAATCCGATCCGGGTTCAGTCCATGATCACATCCGACACGCGGGATACGGAGGCGTGCGTGAATGAAGTCCTGGAATTGGCGGAGGCCGGCTGCGAGATCGTGCGGATCACGGCGCAAACCAGGAAGTACGCCGCGAACCTGGAGCACATCCGTGACGGCGTGCGGGGAGCGGGCTGCGAGGTGCCACTGGTGGCGGACATCCACTTCAAGCCGGACGCCGCGCTGGAAGCCGCCAAGTGGGTGGAAAAGGTGCGGGTGAATCCCGGGAACTACGCCGACAAGAAGAAATTCGAAGTCTGGGAGTACAGCGACGCGGAGTACGCGGAGGAACTGGCGCGAATTCGCGAAAAATTCGTACCCCTGGTGGAACTGTGCAAAGAGCTGGGGCGCGCGATTCGGATCGGGACGAACCACGGCTCGCTCTCGGACCGCATCATGAATCGCTACGGCGACACGCCCCTCGGAATGGTGGAAAGCGCTTTGGAGTTCGTGCGGATTGCCCGTGACCTCGACTATCACGAGATCATCTTTTCGATGAAGGCCTCCAACCCGAAGGTCATGATCGAGGCCTACCGGTTGCTGGTGGCGCGGCTGGACGAGGAGGGTCCGGACTGGAACTACCCGATCCACCTGGGAGTGACGGAAGCAGGCGATGGGGAAGATGGGCGCATCAAGTCCGCGATTGGAATCGGGTCGCTCCTGGCCGACGGGATCGGGGACACGATCCGGGTCTCGCTGACGGAGGACGCGGTGCATGAAATTCCGGTGGCGCTGGCGCTGGCGGAGCCTTTTAAGAGCCGCCGCGGTGACGGCCTACGGCGGGACGCCGCAGCCACGGCTGGATCACTCACCCCGACCTGGAATCCATTTTCCTACGAGCGGCGGCATAGTTCCGTGATGGAGATCGGTGGCCACGAATTGGGCGGGGACCGGGAATTCCGGGTGGCAACGACGCGGCGGAAGTGGGAAGCGCTGGCGTACAAGCTGGACAAGCTGGGGGATTTTCAACCGGAGTTTGTGCTGGAGGACAGCGGCGTGGTGGAGGTCGATCCGCGCGACGTGAAAGCGCTGGCGGAACTCGCGGGGCGGCCGGACCCGGTCCTGGTGACCGTGAAGGATGGCCTGGACGTGGAGGTCATTCCGGCCTTCCGGATGCTGGCGGCGAGACTGGAGGCGCGGCATCCGATCTTGCTGAAGGACGTGTTGGAGCCATCGGAGGAGGCCGGGAAGGACTTCCTTCAGACGCTGCTGGCGGCGGCGCACACCATTGGGTCGCTGGTGTGCGACGGGATCGGCGACGCCGTGATCGTGCAGGGCGAGGAGGCTCCCGGGCAGAGCCTGCGGCTGAGCTACAACATCCTGCAGGCGGCGGGAGCGCGGATTTTCAAGACGGACTACGTGGCCTGTCCGAGTTGCGGGCGCACCCTCTTCAACCTGCAGACCACCACGCAGAAGATCCGCGAGGCGACCGAGCACCTGAAAGGGGTGCGTATCGCGGTGATGGGCTGCATCGTGAACGGACCGGGAGAAATGGCGGATGCGGACTTCGGGTACGTGGGCGGGGCGCCGGGGAAGATCAACCTCTACGTGGGCAAGGAGGCGGTGAAGTTCAACCTTCCGGAAGAGGAGGCGGTGGATCGCCTCATCGACCTGATCACCGAGCACGGGAAGTGGATCGATCCGCCGGTGCGGGATGCCGTGGAAGTCTAGGCAGTGGACCCGGCTGAACTGTACATCCCGGATCGCCTGAGAATCGCTCCTCCGGGGGGAAATTGTCTGGAATGTTCTGGGCGTGTTATGGTGGGCCGCGGCGGCCACCGCCCTGCTGGGCGGAATCTCCTTCCCGGGACGGGCGCTACGGGCCCTCCGGGACAGGCGGGTTGCGCAAATCAGCTGGGCTGGGTAAAGTATCCCCAGCCGGCACCATGAAGAGTGGCGCGACGATCACAGAGAAGAAGCAGAAGACCTCCACGGAACTGGAAGGGACGTGGAACGTGCTGGTATTCGATGATCCGGTGAATCTGATGGATTACGTGACGAAGGTCATCCAGAGGGTGTTCGGATACCCACGGGAGAAGGCGGAGGACCTCATGATGACGGTCCACGTGGCGGGGAAAGCCCTGGTGTGGACGGGAGCGCGGGAGCCGGCGGAACTTTACGTGCAGCAACTGCACAGTTACCAGCTGCAGGCCAGCCTGGAGAAAGCGAGATGAGGGGATGAGAGTAATGCCGACGATTGAAGGAGGCCTTCGGATCGACGTGGAGACCGCGACGGACTGGCTGGTCCTGGAGCAGATTGCGCCGGATGCCCTGCAGGGCGGCGCAGAGAAGCTACCCTCCCGGCTGGGGGCCTTGATGGATGAGGAGTCGGGGTGGGACGAGGTGGTGATCCCGGAGCTGCAGGATTTTTTCTCGGGGCAGCTGCGGAAGGTGGCCGATACGGTGTTCGAGGCGCAGAAGGATGCCGGGGCGCAGGGCGAAGTTCCGGATGGGGAGGTTTTAATTGTGCGCGAGGACGGGGCGGAGTGGTATGGGGCGCTGAACCAGGCCCGCCTGGCGTTGGAGAGGCGCTACAAGTTCGGACCGTCCCAGGAGGCCACCGACGTAGAGGAGTTCTCCGCGGCGAAACGCTCGGCGTTTATTCGCAGCCAGTTTTACTGTGCGCTGCAGAGCGTGTTGTTAGAGCACGTGCTGGAGTGATGGGGCAGGGCGGGATCGGATCGCGGAGACTCGCTCACGGTGCGGGCGCAGCTTGGGGTTGAGATTGCAGAAGGGCCTTCGCGGTTTTGTAGACACGGGCGACGGTCAATTCTTCCAGGCAGCGATGATGGCCGAGGGGGCACCTGCGCCGGTTGCAGGGACTGCAGTCGACGTGCTGGGAGAGAACGATGTGCTGGCGTCCGAGCGGGCGGAGCGCGACCGGGTCGCCGGGGCCGAAGAGGGCCACGGTCGGCACCCCGAGGTGGGCGGCGAGATGCGTGACGGCGCCATCGTTCGAGACGAGGAAGGAGCAGTGGGGAACGGCACCGAGGAGCCCCGCAAGATCGAAGTCATGGCCGAAATTCTTGACCTGGCCATCGAAGAGGTTTTCGAGATCGTGGGCTTCGTCGGCTTGGCCGGGGTAGGCGAGGATGACGAGTTCGACCTGGTGGTTGGTGAGGAGTTCCTGGCCGAGTTCGTGGAAGCGCGCGAGGTCCCAGCGGTAGGTGCTGCCGAGGGTGGAGCCGGGGACGAGGCCGATCCGGATGAGATCGGGACGAGGAGGGAGAGGAGGGGTCTCGAAGTTTTTGGCAACGTAGCCTTCGATTCCAAGCTTCTCCAGGAGGCCCATATAGAAGCGGACGCGGTGCTCGACCTGGCCGGTTGGCGGGTCGGTCTTGAGCTTGTCGGTGAGTCTCCTGCCGAGGCGCTCGAGGTCGTATCCGAGACGTTGCGGGATGCGGGCCTTGGCGAGGGCCACGGCTGCCACGGAATTTTCCCACGCGAGGGAGGACTCGAGGGTAAAGCCGCAGTCTTTGAGGATCCCCACGATCTGTTTCACGGGCGCGCCATCGGGGTACTCCAGGACGTGATTGAGACTTCCGAGGTTTCGCCAGAGGGGCGCGATGGAGGCCGGGGTGAGAACCGCGAGGGTGGCGGTCGGGCGGGAATTGTGCAGGGCCCGCACGGCTGGGACGCTGAAACAGGCCTCCGTGATGCTTGTGGGGGAGGCCACCACGAGGTTACCGCCCTTGATATGGATCGGAGGTTTGTCCGGAATGGGGGCGGCTTCCGGCAGTTTGGACATATTGAAGTTATAGATTACTACTTTGATGAGGGCAATACCCTCCTATCACGACCGGGTAACGATTGAGACGGTGGGGAAAGAATCGGGGCGATGGAAAGCGGGTTCCCCGCCACCGAGGGAGCTAGCGGTGAGGAACCGTTGCGCGGGGGACTCGAGAATGAAAGTGGCATTGAGGCGCGAGTCGGGGCCGAAGTGGAGATGTTCCTGCAGCCAGGGCAGAGGAAGTGAGGCGCTGGCCATCCAGCCCGAGGCTCCGGCGTGGGCGTGGATCGCGATGCCGGGGAGGGGCTGGTCGATCTCGCTGACCCGCGCGAGGGGGGCTTTGAACCGGCAGGACCACCAGCCACCATTGGGGGCGAGATTGAATTCGAGGTAGTGGCCGGTGACGGGATCGGTGAGGAAGAATTCCGCTACGTCGAACTTCCAGAGTTCGGCCTGGAATCGGCCGGGAAGCGACGCGGGGTGACAGAGGGCCATCCGCTGCCGGCTGGCGACGAAGTGCAGGGAGGCAGGATCCAGGCCGAAGGAAAAGTGGACGGGGGGGCTCACGGCGGCTCCGAACCAGTCCGTGTCGACCGCGGTGAGGGGAAGGCGGCCGGGATCGTGGGGCTGCGACGATGAATAAATTTTCATAACTCCTGTTCGGGCGAGCACATAAATGAACCAGTCTATTTAAGAAATATGAATAATTTGGCTGGATATGCTGGTCTGTTAGAGACTACACTGGACCGGTCTGGGAGTCCCGAATTCATGCTGAAACTGCAACCCATTGAGTACGTCGGGCGGAGCCCCCGCCGAAAGAAGAAAGGTCCCAACGTAATTGGCGGCTGGATTCTTTTTTTGTTGGTGGCGGGCATCGGATTCTTATTTGTCCGTCCCCTGGTTCCGTTTCTGCAGGCGCAGCGGAGCGAGGCATCAAAGGAGAATGCGGAGCGGGCGATCCTGGAGCTTCGGGAATCGAAGGAATTTGCGAGGAAGCTGGCCGCTGCGGCCCTGGAGCGGACCAAGGCCAAGGTGGAGTATGATCCGAGCTACTTCGACCTGAGCTACCCCGGGGGAGACGTCCCCTCCCAGAAAGGGATCTGCACGGATCTTGTGGTGAGGAGTTACAGGTCACTGGGGGTTGATCTTCAGGAGCTTGTGCATGAGGACATGCGGAAGCATTTCCGGCTCTACCCCCAGTTTTGGAAGCACAAGCAGCCCGACAGCAATATTGATCACCGCCGGGTTCCGAATCTACAGCGCTTTTTCACCCGGTTTGGCAAGGTCCTCGGGAACTCCCCATCGCTCGACGATTATGAAATCGGTGACTTAGTGGCGTGGCGGCTTCCTTACGTGGAGGCGAATCAGGGGGGAAGTCACATCGGAATCGTGGTGCCGGGCCCGGGGGCGCGAAACGAGGAGAAGTGGGTTGTTCACAACATCGGCTCGGGCCCGGAGTGGGAGGACAAGCTTTTCAGTTACGATATCGTGGGCCACTACCGGTTTACGCCGCGGGAAGCGCTCGTGACGGCTTCGGCTGAAAACGCGACCGAGGCGACCCTGACCACGGCTCCGCGTTGAGGGCGGGGTGAGAAAATCCCGGCGAACCGCACCCACGAGGGCCGAGCCAGGCAAGGCAATCCGCGGCGAGGAGGGCCGCTCGCTCAGGGGGAGATCACGATGCGCATGCGCGTGAGCAGTTGCGGAGCGGCCGCGGGAAGGTGGAGGGTGGCGAGGCCAAGACCGGAAGGTGGCAGGGCGGACTCGACCACTACGGATCCAGTCCACGGTCCATTCCCAATGCGGGTGGCGTGGGTTGTCCAGGTTCGCATATCGGTGGAGGATTGGAGATGGAAGGCCGTATCGGGCGGGGCGACGGCGGGCACCACGAAGGTGCTGCGGAGGCTGCTGCCGGGAACGAGATCGAGGGAGAAGAGCACCGGGAGAAACTCGGCAGTGAGGGCATCGAGGCCGAGGGCGTACTCGAGCGGATCGGCGAGGCTGTCCCCGTCGGTATCGCCGTTGCCAGTTCCGAGCGCGGCGGTCCACGCTGCGAAGGTGGCGACGGAGTTACCGGCACCGGGCGAACCGTGCAGATCGAAGGAGGCCCTCCACGACCCGGGGTGGTTCCAGGAGAGCAGGGGCCGGGCCGGATCGACAAGTTCGAGAGAGCGGCCGAAACCATCGGTTTCGGAGTACCAGCTGTCGGAGTAGGTAAACTTCTGGATATTGACGTCCCATGGAGCCGGGAGGCTGAGCGCGATGTCTTCGCCTGCGTTGTCGAACTTGGCTTCGAACTCGCCGGCGATGCGAATTCCGGGTCCGTGAACCACCTCGAACAAGGAGCGATTCTTGACCACCACGATGTGTTCCCGGGGGAGAAGAGTCACGGCGGGGAAGGTGAAGCTGACCCCCTCGGTGAAGCGGACTCCGGAGAGGTCGAGGGTGAGAGTGTCGCTGATGTTCTGAACCTCGATGAATTCCGCATCGTTTCCATCCGGGGGATTGTACATGACCTCCGTGATGCGGAGGTGGTCGAGGAGTTCCTGGAGGACGAGTTCGACCGGGCCGGGCGGGGCGGGCACTGTCTCTCGCGCGATGATCTCGCAATCGAGGACGATGTCGGAACTCGTATCGGAGACCTGGAAGGTGACGACGGCCAGCAGGTTGGTGCCGTTGACGAGGCTGTCGGCGGGGATGGGGAAAGGGCCTTCGGCGACAGTATCGACAATGGTATTTACCGCGTAGGTGGAAGCGGTGACGGGGCCGGCCGGCATGTTGTGGCGGTAGAGCTCGTTTCCATTGAGGTAGAAGATGGCGCCGTCGTCGATGTAGGTGGAAATGGCCAGGGAAGTCCTGGCGGGGTTGCCGGAGAATTCAAAAGTACGACGGAAGTAGTAATTCTTGCGCCCGAGGAGGTAGTCGAATGCCGGGACGGTGCCGGGATCGGTGGCGAGCGGCACGGGAAGGACGGACGTCTCGCGGCCGAGCGGAGCGGGGCCGACTTCCCAGGCCGAATGGTCGAACCCCTCGGTGATCCATTCGGCAGGGGGATCGTCATTGTCGAGGAAGACCCAACCCCGCGATTCGAAGGGAAGCAGAATGGTGGAGAGTTGCAGCGTGTCGCGATTGTTTGAAAAGCCCGGCGTTCCCAGGGCAAACTGTTCGATGTGGTCCGTGCCGTCCGGCCGGCGGCCCTCGGTGGTGTCTGCATGGAGACACGCGACCGGGACCTGATCGATGTTGTTTCCGGTCGGGTCGGAGAGGACGATCCACCCGTTAAAGGCGTCGAAGGTGAAGGGAAGTTCGTCGGGCGAAGGGATGGGATCATTGGTGGCGCGAAGAAGGGCGAAACCATTTGGGGCGATGAAGGAGAGCGCGGGAAGCTGGTGGCGAAAGGGCTGGTCGGGCGAATCCGAGATCCAGAGGCCGCCCAGCGGGGCCGGGGAATCTCCGGGGTTGTAGAGTTCCACAAACTCCTCGCAGTAGTGCACGGCGAAGGCGGCGAGCCATTCATTGATCCGGAGGTCCCGGGGCGGGGCGGTGCCGGCGCGTTGGTTGGGTGAGCCAAGAGTCGGGGTATTCAGCGACCAGGGGCCTGCGGGGGTGATGCGGCCAATCGTGAAGCCGGGCACCTGCGGGCCCCAGGTGATGGAATCGGTGAGGGTGAGACCGTCGTAGAGGTAAATGGTCTCTCCGCCGACCGACAGGGCAGGAGCCTCGGAATCGGAAAAGGAGAGGTACTCGCCCGGAGCGATGCTGCCCGCGAGCGGAACCTTGGCCGGTTCGAGAGGGTCGTCGGTGAGAGCCCATCCGGAGAGATCGATTGGCGCGGTGGTCCCGTTGTGGAGTTCCACGGCATCGACCAGCGGCGAAGCGCGGGCGGCGACCTCGCTCAACACCAGCGCGCCGGGGAAGGCGGGATCGACTTGCCATTCTGCGGAGGAGTTGAACGCGGAGGGTTCCTGCCAGTAACCGGCGGAGTCCCTGGCCAGGAGGTCGAGGTGGTAGGATCCCACCACCAAGCCGCTCAGTTCGATTGGGGAAGAGACGGGGGTGTCGCCGCTCCAGGAGCCCGGAAGCCCGTCGGCGGCGAGCCGCCATCGGTAGGCCGTGATTCCCGGCCCGCTGACCGAGAGGGTGGCGGAGGTGAGGTTGGTGAGGGGAGAGGGAAGACCTGAAGCGCGGGCGCCGCGAGGGACGAGTGCGCCCCGGTCCGCGCCGTCGCGGCCGGTGCCGATGGCGGGGGAGCCCGGGAAGAGGGACCAGTTGGACTTGGGCCATGGGCCGGCCTCCTGTCTTGCGAGGAAGGGATCGAGATCGAAGTTACCGGTTCCGATTCCGAGGTGGGCAGCGGGAAGGAAGTTGCGGTGGCCGATGATGATGGGATCGGGCTCGGGGGGCACCGAGACGGCGTGTGCAAACACGGCAGCGCAGTCCACGAACAGGTTGGAGTCCATGTCGATGTGTTTCCCGGGAACGAACCCGGCCCGCAGGGGTTCGTCGAGATTCAGGGCCGCGACGGTGGCCTTCACGACGGTGTTGTGTTCGAAAACGCAATCGGCCTCGTTTTTCAGGAGCAAGGCGTGATCGACGTCGTAGAAGAGGTTGCGGACCACGGTGAGGTGAGATTGGAGGTCGGTCGCGATGGCATTGGATGTGGTTTCGCGTTGCTCGTCGGGGTGGACATTCATGAAAATGTTTCCCTCGAGGTGGGCGTCGGCGCCATCGAGGTCGAAGCAGTCTTCGGTGGCGCCGGTAAAGACGTTGTCGTATGCGGCCAGGATCGGGCCGGGCCGGCGACCACCGGTGAAATCGATGATGTCGTTGTTGCCGGAACTGGGAACGAATAGGTTTCGGCGGAAGATGAGATAGTCGTCGCCGGTGAGAGTGTCGCCGTGGACCACCTCGGCGGAGGGTAGGGTCGGGAAGCGGCAATCGCGCACTTCCAGTTGGGGGCTGCGGAGTTCGAGGACGGTGTTGGTGGCGTGATCCCATGTGACGTGATCGAGGGTCAGCCGTGAGCGCCGGACGAAGATGGCTTGACCCTGGGCATCACCGAACTCCATGTCGGTGTAGGAGATCACATTGTCGGTGATGGAGCTCGGCCCGGAGGGGGCGTCAAACGAGATTCCGTTCCAGGTTCCGCCGGTGCCGGGAGGTCGGGTGAGGCGGATGCGATTGTTCGGGGTGCCTGCGCACACCAGGGAACCGCCCGCCTCGACCTTGAGGGCGACCCCGGCGCTGAGGTAGAGGGAGGCTCCGGGCTCGATGGTGAGGGTCTGCCCGGCCGGCACGATGAGGTCGGCGGCAATGGTCCACGGACCGCTCGCGGCATCGAGGGTGACGTCGGTGGAAAGGGTCCCGCGCATCGGCCGCGTGTTCCCATCGTCGTAGCGAATTTCGAGGAAGCTTGAGGCGAGAAGCTCTCCGTCCGCGTCGCGTTCTTCGATCCGGAGGCGATTGATGCCGGGATTGAGACCGGCGGCGGAGAAAGACCAGGAGGCGTTGCGGCGATCCAGGGTGGCGAGCGAACCGTTGACGAGGACGGTATCCGTGAGAGTGGCGTCGAAGGCTCCGGAGAGCTCGGCGGCGCCATCGGTGGTGTGCGGGAAACCGTCGACCACACTGAGGATTGTGGAAGCGTCGAGGGCGGGCTGGATCTTACCCAGGATATCGGCGCGGCGGGCGGCGAGGAAGGACTTCGCCTCGGCTGCGCGGGGGCGGGGTGCCCAGGCGAGAGCGTTCTCGATGAGGGAATTGGCACGGGATTCTTCGAAGGGGCCCTCGAGCAGCTCCCGCAGGATCTGGTAGTAGCGCCGTACGACGGTGGGTTGCTCGAAGAGAGGTTCCAACTGTTCCAGGGATTCACCGTGGTCGACGAAGTCGAAGATAGTCCAGGGGAGATCGCCGATCTCGATGCGGCTGCTGTCACCCAGACCGAGGATGGTGTCGAGATCGTGTGGGATGAGACGAAACCTTTCGTCGCTGCCGCGGTAGATCGCAAAGTCGTCACTTCGCCCGGTGAAGACGCTGTCTTCGCCGTTGGTGAGGATGGTGCTGACCGCCAGGGCGCGGAGCCAGGACTCGAGGTCGATCACGGCCTCGACCTGCTCGAGGTACTGTGGTCCGGAGGCGGTCGTCATGACCGCAAGGAAGTTGTGGAGATCGGTCCAATCGCTGCTGGCAGAGTTGGTTTCTATTTGCCACCCGGCACCGGAGTAGTCGGCGGCGAGATCCACGCTTTCCGGGAAATAGTTCCAGCGGGTGCCGGTCCCGATCTTGCGATAGAGGTTTCCACCCGGGTCGAGCGGGAAGTGTTTATCGACGAACCGGGAGTTGAGCGACTCGGTGTGGACGTAGCGACCATAGTGACGGTCGAAGGGTCCGGAGGACCGGGCGTTTTCCGCGGAGGCGTGGTTGACTCCGTTCATGCGCACCTCGACCGACTTCGCCTCGGCGACGGGAAGGCCGGCCTCGCGATAGAACCAGCTGCCGAGGAGCTGGTTGTAAGAGAATTGCGTATTGAGGTTGAACTCATGCTGGCCTTGCCAGGAGGAGGTGGAAGGTAGCCGGACCTTCAGGTTGCGGGGGAGCTGGAACCTGCTGCTGGACCCTCGCAGGCGGGTTCCGCACCGGTAAATGGTGGTGAATTCTTCGCCGGCTTTGGCGATGAAGCTGGTGTTGAACTGGGCATTGGTTGTACTCGCGGAACCGACCGGTATGTTTGTGAGTTCATCGTTTTCGGAGACGGAGAGGACGAGGCGATAGAGGGGCTCGCGCCCGCGGTGGACTTCGCCGTCGACCTGATAGAGAAGGTTGGCGCCCTGGGTGCCGAGTTCATCGGTGGGCCCCGGCCAGGTGCGGCCCTGGGTGGCGTCGAAGGCCTCCAGATAGAATTCCACCACGGTGCCTTCGGACCGGGCCGGCAACACCGCGGTGTGAATCCCGTCTCCGGCGGTTTCGTCTCCGCCACGGCCGTCGTCACGCATGGGGACCGCCAGGAAGGCCTTCGGGGAGAGGGACGAGACCCGATAGCGGACCACGGCGGTCGGGGTGGTGAGATCGTCGGTGATCCGGGCCCGGACCAGGACGTGATCGGTGGGGCGAGGAACCGCGGGGTGGTGTGAAACGTCCTCGATGAGGGGCGGCACATTGAGGGCGAATACCGAGTTTTGGGTGCCCGGTGTGCCGAGGTCCGGAATGCTGGGAAGCCAGTTTTGACCGGAGTTGTTGGTGAGGGCGGGGTTGCAGAGTTCCATCGACTTGCCGGTGGCGGCGGCCGGCGACTTCCAGATCCACCCGGTGTAGCCCTGGTCGTCGGGCCCGGGCCGGCGCACGGCCCAGTCGCCCTCATGGGCGTAATCGACGCGATCGACCTCATGGCCGGAGGAATCGAGGAGGCAAACGGTCTCGCGGCGGTTGGAAAGCCGTCCGCGCCACCCGCCAACCAGCTCGTTGACGGTGGGATGGCGGCCCTGAAATGTGGCGAGATCGGCGGCCACCACCAGATAGCCGCCGGGTGGAATGGTTAGGTCGGGGAAGGTGAAGGCGACGCCGGTGAGTTTCCAATCGTCGAGGTTGACGCCGTCCAATCCCGGGTTGTGGATTTCAATCCACTCCTCCTGCAGGTTTTCGCGACCGTCGCGGTGGGGCGGATGGAACATGAGTTCACTGATCACCGGGGCCGCGCTCGCGGAGGCGAGGCCGAGGAGAAAGGCGGCAGCGAACGTTGATCTCATCGTCGCGGGGAGACTTCGCGCCGGTGCATCCGGCGTTGTTGTTGGAGCTCTCTAGGAAGAGTCAACCAGCACGCGGATCCAGGCGAAGAGAGCAGGTTTTGGGAGTTGGCTATGGTGCTGAAATTTCGTTCCAGAACGCGGTCTCAGCAAGCATTCTTGCTCCCGCATCATTGCGTCCCGGGAAGGCGCCGAGGACCTGCTGAAAGCGGTGTCGGGAGGGGTCGCGGGGAGCGGGGTGGAGCGGGGAACCATTGTAACGGAGGGGATTGCGGAGGAAGAGGTCGAGGGGAGGAGGCAGCCGGCGGCGTGAAGCCGAAAAACGCACCGAGCCGAAGGGCTACCCTATATGGGGGAGGGATGGGGTATTTTATCGATAGCACAGGACGAGGCCGCCTTCCACCACCGGCCCGTGACGAAAACGAAAGATGCGGCGGCCGGGAAGCAACGCCGGAGCGCAATCGTCATCGAGCGCTCCTTGCGCCGAAGGGCCGCGGCCCGAAGAGTCGTATCCGTTGCTAAATCCGGCGAAGTCGCAATTTCCCGATCGACATCAAACAAGATTTGTCGTTGCAGGGTTTTTCAACAGGCTCCTAAGGGAATTCCGTCTTGGGGAATCGGGAGCTGGCCTCAGGGATTTTCCTTTTCGGGCTTTGGCTCCGGCTTCTTCTCGCCTTTCTCATTGGCGGCAGCCTTGGGAACGAATTTCAGGACCTTGCCGTTGATGCAGTAGCGCTGGTCGGTGGGGGTGTTGAAGCCCTCGCCTTCGAAGACGTGGCCGAGGTGGCCGTCGCAGACGTTGCAGCGCACTTCGATGCGGACGAAGCCACCGGAGCTATCGCGCAAGGTTTTGACGTTCTTGTGCCGGGAGGCGTCGTAGAAGGCGGGCCAGCCGCAGCGGGCTTCAAACTTCTCCTTCGAGGTGAAGAGTTCCGCGCCGCACCCGGCGCAAGAGTAGGTTCCCTCGCCGTGGTTCTTGAATTCGTCGTAGGCTTTGCCCCACGGCCGCTCCGTTCCGTGTTTGCGAAGGATGTAATACTGCTCGGGACTGAGTAACTTTCTCCACTCTGCATCGGTCTTCTTCGCAGGCTCTGCTTCGGTCTCTCTCACAGGTTTGGTGGGTTGCTCGGGCGCTTTCTCGTTGGTCCCGGTCTTCTTCACGGCCTTGGCGGGTTGCTCGGGTGCTTTCTCACTACTCTCGATCTTCTTCTTGTAGTCGGCGCCGCCATCCCCACAGGAGAGCTGGAAGAGGCTGATCCCCGCGGCGAGGGCCAAAGCGGTGACACGGGTGGCGGATTTCATTTGCGGGGAAACGTAACCTGCTGGTGGGAGCCTGTCAAAGCAGCGTTATTCCCAGGGTGGGAGGCGTTTCGGCGGCCCCAAGGCGATTTCCCGGAGTCGCTCGTGCCCCGCCCTCGGCCGGCTCCACCCTGACTATCCGGCCACTGCACTGGTCATCCGTCAACTCAAACTTAGTTCGCGTTGAATCCCACCGGGAAGATGATTTGCATGAGCATGGTGAGGAAGAGATTGCAGACCAGGATGGCGAGGGAGGAGATCACCATGGCCTCGGTGGTGCCGCGGCCCACTCCGACCGCCCCATTGGTAGCGCGCAGGCCCTGGTGGCAGGAGATGATGACGATCAGCAATCCAAACACGAGCCCCTTGGCCATCGCGATGGTGATATCGGTTCCGTCCGTATAGCGTTCCACGTTGAAGTTCCAGTAGACCCCGGGGACCTTGAAGAGATAAACGCCCACCACGTAGGAAGCGAAGATTCCGAAGGCGGCGGACTGCGCGATGAGAAGGGGAATGGAGACAGTCATGGCGAGGAGGCGCGGGGTGACGAGGTAGTCGATGGGATGCACCCCCATGGAGCGCAGGGCATCGATCTGTTCGGTGACTTTCATGGTCCCGATTTCCGCCGCCATGGAAGAACCGACGCGTCCTGCCAACATGAGCCCGGTGATGGTCGGCCCGAGTTCGCGCAGCATGCCGATGCTCACAATTACGCCGCCCATGGTTTCCATATCGATGAGGGCAAACTGGAAGAGGGCCTGGGCGGCGAGCACCGCGCCGGTGAAGGCGCCCGTGATGATCACTACCAGCTGGGAACGGAAACCGATCTCGGCGATCTGTTCGAAGACCTGCCGCCAGCGCGGGCGGCCGTAGACGAAGGACTCCGCGATCTGGCCGAGCAGGCCGGATAGCTCGCCGAGATATGAGAAGAATCTCAGGACGAGTCGGCCGAGCAGCCGGAAATAGATCACGGGGTGATTTAAAATCGAAATTCGAAATTCTAAATCCTAAAGTTGCCGGGCAGATTGGGGGTCGATGAAGATTGAATTGATGGGGCTTGGGGTCTTGGTGCTGCTGGGGGTGGTATTGTTTGTGTTGGCGTACAATAAGCTGGTGAAGGCGCGAAATCAGATGTGGGAGGGCTGGAGCGGGATCGAGGTCCAACTGAAGCGCCGCCACGACCTGGTTCCGGCGCTGGTCGAGTGCGTGAAGGGCTACCAGACGCACGAGCGGGAACTCCTGGAGACGGTGACCCGGGAGCGCAGCGTGGCCCAGGCTGCGACCGGAGCGAGTGAAGCCGGGGGAGCGGAAAAGACGCTGGGACGGAACCTCGGAAAGATCGTGGCTCTCGCGGAAGCCTACCCGGACCTGAAGGCCGACACCTCGTTTCGTGGGTTGATGACGGACCTGGTCGAAATCGAGGACCAGATTCAATATTCGCGGCGCTACTACAACGGCTCGGTGCGGGATCTGAACAACGCCATCGAATCCTTTCCGACCAATCTGGTCGCCATCAGCTTCTCGTTTGCGAGGGCGGATTTCTTCGAAGTGGAAAATGCCAGCGAACGGATACCACCCGACCTGGCGGAGGCGCTTCGCGGTTGAGTTGTCAGTTGCCGGTGATCAGGTATAAGGGGTGGGAAGGGCAGCGCTTCGGCCTCGCAACAGTCAATGGACAACCCGCTCGCTGGAATCATGGCTCGTATTTTTTACGTCATCCTCCTCCTCGCTTGCCCCGTGTTAGCGGACGAGCGGATCCTGTCGTTCGAAAGCCACATCGTGGTGGAAAAGGGCGGGGACGTGGTGGTGACGGAGAAGATCCAGGTTCGGGCGGAGGGCAACGAGATCAAGCGGGGGATCTACCGCGATCTTCCGCGGGTGCACACGACGAAGTGGGGATTGAAGAAGAAGAAGCCCTTCAAGGTGCTCGCGGTAAGGAAGAACGGCGAGGCGGAGAATTTCGTGGTGGAGGAGATCGGCCAGGCCGGGATCCGGATCCGCATCGGGCAGCAGCACGTGTTACTGCCGCGGGGGAATTACACCTACGAGATCGTGTATCGGACCGGGAGGCAGCTCTACTTCGAGACGAAGCGCGACGTGCTCTACTGGAACGTGAACGGTACGGAGTGGGGATTCCCGACGGACCAGGTCTCGGCCACGGTGGTGCTGCCGGAGGGAATCGAGGCGACCATGGTTTCCGGCTCCAGCGGGAAACGGGGGGAAAAGGGCAAGGATTTCGAGGCCCGTTCCAGCGGGAACATGGCGACCTTTGCCGCGACGCGGGGCTTCGGGCCGAACGAAAATCTTACCATTGTCGTGGAGTGGCCACCCGGAAAGCTGGATCCCGGAGCTTACGCGAAGGGGAAGAGCTCCCTTTTCAGAGATCATCCCCTCGTTCTCCTCGCGCTGGTCCTCCTCCTGGGTGCCCTTGGTTACAACGTGGTGGCGTGGTTCCTGGTTGGCAAGGATCCTGACCGGGGAGTGATCATCCCGCACTTCGAGCCGCCGGATGGATTTTCGCCCGCTGCGGTGCGTTACCTGGACCGCATGGGCTTCGACAACACCTGCTTCAGTGCCGGAGTCCTGGGCCTCGCCGTGAAGGGAGTGGCGGCCATCGAGCAGGAGGGCAAGACCTACACCCTGCGAAACAAGGAAGACCTCAACCTGAAGGCGGACCTGCAGCCCGACGAACAACGGCTTCGCAACAAGCTCCTGGCCTCCGGCGACATCGAGCTGAAGCAGGCCAACCACGCGCGCATCGGCGGAGCACGCAAGGCGTTGCAGATGATTCTGTCCTCGAAAATCGAGAAGACCCACTTCATGCGCAATGTGCGCTGGTGGTTGCCGGGACTGCTCGCCTCCATCCTCGCCACCCTGGTGCTGGTGCTCCTTACCGGCAAGACCCCGGCAGCCCTCTTTCTGCTGTTATGGTTGAGCGCTTGGACCGCGGGGACCTCGGCGCTGGTGTCGCGATGCCTCAGCTTGTGGCGCAGCGGGAGCGTCGGTCCCGCCCTGGGGGCGACCGTTTTTGCGGTCCCCTTTGCGGCCGGCTGGATCGCCGGAGCGATCGGCTTTTGGTTTGCGAGCGGGCCGTGGGCGGCGGGGGCCTTCGTCGTGGCCGGCCTCATGAACACGGTCTTCTACCACCTCATCAAGGCTCCCACCCACCTGGGAAGGCGCGTCATGGATCAGATCGAGGGATTCAAACACTACCTGAGCGTGGCGGAGGAAGAGCGGCTCAACCTGCAGAATCCGCCCGAGAAGACCCCCAAGTTGTTCGAACGCTTTCTTCCCTACGCCCTCGCCCTGGACTGCGAGCAGAAGTGGTCGGAGAAATTCGACGAGGTCCTGAAGGCGGCCGGCTCGGCGCCCGGAGAATCCGGTCGCAGCTACCGGCCCAGCTTCTATACCGGATCCCACCCCGGGATGGGTGGCGCCCTCTCGGCGGCCGCCGTGGGGGGAGCGATCACTGGCGCGCTGGCCTCCTCGGCCACGGCCCCGTCCTCGAGCGGCTCGGGGGGCGGGGGTGGATCCTCCGGCGGGGGAGGGGGCGGCGGTGGCGGCGGGGGCTGGTAAAACGCGAGAGCGCCCGGAACGTTCTGCCACCGCACACAAAACCCGGCCGGGGGGTAGCCGGGATTGTCGGAAGGGAAGATTTGACCGGGGGCAGCGTTACAGGGACCCCTTGAGGGTCGAGGAAGCTTTGAAGCCTACCGACTTGGATGCCTGGATCTGCATGGGCTCCCCGGTCTTGGGGTTGCGGCCCATCCGGGCGGCGCGGTTCTTCACCTCAAAAGTCCCGAAACCAATCAGTTGAACCTTGCGGTCCCCCCGGATCCCGTTCGCAATCGCCTCGAGTACCGCGGAGACAGAATCCTCGGCAGCCCGCTTCGTGGCGTCCTTGCCCAAGGAACCTTGGACAGCATCGACAAGTTCAGCTTTGTTCATGGCAGTCGCGCTTTTGGGGCTTATGATACATTTTGTAAAGCTAAAACACATCCCTTTCTATCCCCGAAACATCAGGGGTTTTTGGCGATTTCGGTTCACGGATGGTCCGGGCCGTCGGGCCGCAAACCCCCACAAAATATAGGATTTGTATCTGTTAGATTGTGTTAGATTCCGTCAAAGGCCTGAAAACGAGGGATATTTTCCTGTTAAGAGGCAGGGAGGGGGGCA
Source organism: Verrucomicrobiia bacterium (assembly GCA_963580345.1). Lineage (GTDB taxonomy): Bacteria > Verrucomicrobiota > Verrucomicrobiia > Verrucomicrobiales > Akkermansiaceae > Roseibacillus_B. The sequence goes on from CAUZKZ010000003.1 coordinate 29,520, forward strand.
CCAGGAGAGAGGGGATTCCGGGAACTGAGCGGTCCCGAAGCGTTGCTGCAGGGGCGATTCCGGGCGGGCCGCCGCTTTTTGGGCGGGGAAACTTTTTTTGTCTCCATGGAGGCTTGGATGGGTGGAGCGGGCCAATAGGGACGGCCGATCCGTAAATAAGGGCTCCGTTCCGCCTCGCGCCGCGGGTAACCGGGGGGGGTGGCAGACAGCGCCTCACTTTCCCTCCGGGAAGGAAAGGCCCACTTCGGGCGATGGGAAATATGGGGTCGAGCCACAGGGGATCAGGAAGATGCGGAAATTGCTCCACGCGCGCTGCGGCGGGGGCGATCTCTCGCGAGTTGGGAGCACGGACTGGGCCGGTTTTGGCGGGAGTCACGGAGGGGCGAGGAGGCGACCAAGGCTCGGAAAACAGGCTCCCCCGGACTTTGTGAAAAATTTCACAAATTCATCTTGCGGGGTTCTCGGGCCCCCTTTATAGGCGCTGCGGTCCCTGCTCCGAATGCCGGCAAAACCACGCCTTTTGACCGCCCTCATTGCGAGACTTGCCGTCTTTCTGGGCCTTTTTGTACTCGGGGCCGCCAATGCTCTGGCGGCCGAGGGTGAGAGCCACGAAGGGGGTCACGAGGCCCTTCCGCTCTTCGCGGAGGAGGTGGTCAAAATCGGGCCGCTTTCGGTTACCAACTCCATGATCATGGTCTGGATTGTGGCGGCGGTCTTGATCTTTTTTGCGCAGGCCGCCTCGCGGAACATGCGGCTGATTCCAGGGCCCTTGCAGAACTTTGTGGAGTGGCTGGTGGAATCGCTTCTCGACTTTTTCGCCGGGATCATGGGCGAACGCCTCGCCAAGCGCACCTTCTGGTTCATCGGAACGGTCTTCATCCTGATCCTGGCCTCGAACTGGGCCGGGCTCATTCCCGGGGTGGGAACCATCGGGTTCGAATTGGAGGGAACCGGGGTGGACGCACACGACAAGTTCCGGCCCTTCTTCCGCGGCGCGAACGCGGATCTGAACCTCACCATGGCGATGGCCCTGACCTTCTTCGTCCTGTGGTTCTACTGGTCCCTGACCGAGATCGGACCGAAGAATTTCATCAAGCACATCTTCGCCCCGAAGGGCGATTACAAGGGCGTGGTGCTGGTCCTGATGGGCGCCCTCTTCCTGGCGGTGGGCGTCATCGAGGTGATCTCCATCGCGGTCCGTCCGCTGGCCCTCATGCTCCGCCTTTTTGGAAACGTCTACGCCGGGGAAAACATGCTGGAGAGCTTGATGGCGATGGTCCCCAACTGGCTGAAGTGGGCGCCGGTGTTGCCCTTCTACTTCCTGGAACTCCTGGTGGGATTTGTGCAAGCCCTGGTCTTCGCCGTGCTGTGCGCGGTCTTCACCAAGCTGATGTGCGAGCACGAAGACGAGCACGAGGGCGAGCACCCGGAAGAGCCCGCGGCGGAAACCACCCCGACCACCTCATGACAACTCTTGCCGGTCGGACCATGGTTCCCGTGGAGGCCGGCAAAAAAAGCGACAACCCGAACCAAACAGAACGATGGAAAGCCTGATGCAACTCGTTGCAACCTTTCCTCCCATCTTCGACCTCCTGGCCGCGATGGAAGGAAAAATTCATATTGGCCTCGCAGGGACCGGCGCCGGAATCGGCGTGGGCCTGGTCGGCGCGAAAGCGGCCGAGGCAGTGGGCCGCAACCCCGGTGCCCAGGGAAAAATCATGACGATCGCAATTATCTTCGCCGCTTTGTCGGAGGGGGTCTTCTTCGTCGCGATCTTCCTGGGAGGATAAGGACTGGTTTTGGAGGGCGCTCTTCCGGGGGCGTCCTCCGCCACCCATCGCTTGTAATAAATCTCAGACCATGCCTCTCGACTCAATTCTGATCCTGGCAGTCGACACCGCCACCGAAGATGGCGGCAATATTGTTACGGATATTGTCCACAAGTTCAAAATCCAAGGCTGGAACTTCGTGGCGCAGCTTGTGAACTTTCTGGTGGTGGTGTTTGTCTTGAAGAAATTCGTCTTCGGACCGGTGCAGAATATTCTCGAGCAGCGCCGCAAACGCATCGCGGACGGCGAGGCGAAGCTCGCGGAGGTCGAACATCAGATCGCGGAGAGCGAAAAACGCACCCAGGAAGCCATCCAGGAGGCCAACGAGCGCGCCAAGCGCCTGGTGGAAGAGGCCCGCGAGAGCGCCACCGCGATCGGCGAGAAGAAAACACAGGACGCCACCGCGGCAGCCCAGGCCATTCTCGCCAAGGCGGAGGAAGCGGCCAAGGCGGAGCGCGAAAAGATGCACGCCGGTTTGAAAAAGGAATTCGGCCGTCTCGTCACCGCCACCACGGCCCAGGTCACCGGGAAGGTTCTCACCGACGAGGACCAGCGCCGCATCAACGAAGAAGCTCTCGCCAAGGTCGAAGGCTAGGGAGGAACGAAGAATTGATTGCGAAGCCATGAAAGTTTCCCGCGAAGCAGCTAGCATCGCCCGCCGCGCCTTCCGCATGTGCCTGGATAGCGACCGGCTGAACGATGAGAAACTGCGCGCAATCTTCAAGAAGATCGCGGCCGACAAGCCGCGCGGCTGGCAGGCCATTCTCCACGATTTGAAGAAGTGGGTCCGCCTGGAACTCGAAAAGCGGCAAGTGCGCGTTGAGAGCGCGGCCGGTCTGACCGATCCGGAGATGGAGCGCGTCAAGGCCGAGCTCACCAGGCAATACGGCCTGGGCCTCGAGTTCGAATTCTTGATCAACCCCGATCTGGTGGGCGGAATGCGCGTGCGCGTCGGCAACGACGTGTGGGACGGCAGCGTCAAGACCCGCCTCGACCGCCTCTCCAACGCTTTCTAACAGTTTTTTCCCTTACCTTCTCACTATCACTCCTCAATTCAATCCATGAGCAACATCCTTCAGGAACTGGAACAGGAAATCGCGAACCTCAGCACGGGGGTCGGGAAGACCAACGTCGGGACGGTGCGGGAAATCGGAGACGGCGTCGCCAAGGTCGAAGGCCTGAGCGAGGCTCAGCTCAACGAGATGATCGAGTTTCCCGGCAATCTCTTCGGTCTCGCGCTCAACCTGGAGGAAGGCGAAGTGGGGGTCGTGATGCTCGGGAATTCGCAGCACATCTCGGAAGGTGACGAGTGCCACACTACCGGCAAACTTCTCTCCGTGCCCGTCGGCGAAGCACTTCTCGGACGCGTGGTGGATGCCCTGGGCCGCCCGGTGGACGGCAAAGGCGAGATCCAGTCCGACACGCAGTATCCGGTCGAGAAGATCGCGCCCGGCATCATCAAGCGGAAGTCCGTCAGCGTTCCGGTGCAGACCGGGATCGCCGCCATCGACGCCATGATCCCGATCGGCCGCGGCCAGCGGGAGCTCATCATCGGGGACCGCTCCACCGGGAAAACCACCATTGCGGTAGACACCATCATTTCGCAGGCCCAGCAGAACAAGGCGGCGCGGGAAGGCACTCTCAAGGACCACAAGCCCCTCTACTGCGTCTACGTCGCGATCGGCCAGAAGCAGTCCAACATCGCGCGGATCATCGCCACTCTCGAGAAGGCCGATGCGATGGAGAACACCATCATCGTGGCGGCCGCCGCCTCGGACTCCGCCGCCAACCAGTTTCTGGCGCCCTATGCCGGATGCGCGATGGCCGAGTATCTCATGGACCAGGGCAAGGACGTCCTGATCGTCTACGATGATCTCTCCAAGCAGGCCGTGGCCTATCGCCAGGTCTCGCTCATCCTGCGCCGTCCCTCCGGCCGCGAGGCCTATCCGGGGGATGTCTTCTACCTGCACAGCCGCCTGCTGGAGCGCTCCGCGCGTCTCTCCGACGCCGAGGGCGGGGGATCGATCACGGCCCTCCCGATCATCGAGACGCAGGCCGGGGACGTTTCGGCCTACATTCCGACCAACGTGATCTCGATCACGGACGGCCAGATCTTCCTCGAGACCGACCTCTTCTACCAGGGCATCCGTCCGGCCATCTCGGTGGGCCTTTCCGTCTCGCGGGTGGGATCGGCGGCGCAGACCAAGGCCATCAAGAAGGTCTCCGGAACGACCAAGCTGGACCTCGCGCAGTTCCGCGAATTGCAGGCCTTCGCGCAGTTTGGCTCTGACCTCGACGATGCCACCAAGGGCAAGATCGAGCGCGGCCAGCGCATCGTGGAGCTCTTCAAGCAGAACCAGTACACTCCGCTCGGTCTCGACCTGGAGGTCGCCATCTTGTGGGCGATGCAGAACGGCTACTTTGACGACGTGGAAGTGAAGCGCATCAAGGAGTGCCAGGAAGCCCTGGAGGAATTTCTCTCCACCCGCAAAACCGACCTCCTCGAGCTCATCTCGGACAAGAAGGACCTCGTCGACGACGTGGTGAGCGGGTTGGAGACCGCCCTGAAGGATTTCAAGGCCTCGTGGAGCTAGGAAGTATACAGTGTTCAGTATTCAGGGTTCGGTATTCAGACTGATCTGAACAATTGCAGCCAACATCTCACCGCATCACGCCGTCATCAAAAACTGCTCAGGTTCACACCAGATTTTCTACTGAATACTGATTACTGAACACGGAAAATGGCTAACCTTCGCGACATTCGCCGGCGCATCAAGTCGGTCAAGAACACCTCGCAGATCACCAAGGCGATGCAATTGGTGGCGGCCGCGAAGATGAAGAAGGCCCAGGACCAGGCCATCGCGGGCCGCGACTACGCCGACCGTCTCAATGAGGTCCTCGTCAATCTCAAGGAGCACATCAACGAGGAAGACCACGCCCTCCTCTTGGCGCCGAAGGGCAAGAAGGAGATGATGCTGGTGATCTCCACCGACAAGGGATTGTGCGGCGGCCTGAATACCAATCTTCTGCGCAAAGTGCGTAGCGAGATGGCAGACGACACCGACGTCGTGACAGTGGGCCGCAAGCTGCGCCTCTCGCTCGCCAAGTTCGGCAAGCGCCTCGTCTCGGACTGGGAGGTTCACGACCCGGTTCCCTTCGCCGACGCCAAACCGATCGGAGCCTATCTCACCGAGCAGTTCCTGACCGGCGAGTTCAGTGCCGTGAAGGTGGCCTTCACGAACTTCGAGTCGACCCTCACGCAGACGCCGTGGATATCGCAACTCCTGCCCATCGAGGCCTCCACCCTGGCCGAAAAGCGGGCCTATGAAGGGATGGGCGGCGAGCAGGTCGCGGAGACTGCGAGGGACGAGAACATGATGTGCAACTACATCTTCGAGCCCAGCCCGGACGGCGTGCTCGACGCCTTGCTGCCCCTCTACATCAACTTCCAGGTTTACCAGATGATTCTCGAGGGCCGCGCCTCGGAGCACTCGGCCCGCATGGTCGCCATGAAGAGTGCCACCGACAACGCCGAGAGCATGATCAAGGATCTCACCCTCGAGTACAACAAGGTCCGCCAGGCCGCTATTACATCGGAGCTTCTCGAGATCACGACCGCCATGAAAGCGATGGAGTAGGGTCCGGTAAGCAGTGTTCAGTAAACAGTATTCAGACTTTCTATAACCGAAACGCCCAACCCAATGAGCAATACCGGAACAATCGTGCAGATCATCGGCGCCGTAGTGGATGCCGACTTCTCGAACGCCGCGAAGCTGCCTTCGATCTACAACGCCATCGAGGTCACCTACGATCTCTATGGCTCCGAAACCACCCTCGTTCTCGAAGTGCAGCAGCACCTCGGTGACGGCTGGGTGCGGGCTGTGGCGATGACGACCACGGACGGCCTGAAGCGCGGCATGACGATCGTCGATACGGGCAACCCGATCACGGTTCCAGTGGGTGCTGGTGTGCTGGGACGGATTTTCAACGTGACGGGCGATGAAGTGGACGACATGGGACCGGTCCAGTACGAGAAGCGTTACCCGATTCACCGGGCCGCCCCGCTCCTCGTCGACCAGGCCACTTCAACCGAGATCCTCGAAACCGGCATCAAGGTCGTCGATCTGATCTGCCCCTTTACGAAGGGTGGCAAAGTGGGCGCCTTCGGTGGTGCGGGGGTGGGCAAGACGGTGGTCATCATGGAGCTCATCAACAACATTGCGAAGAACCACGGTGGTTACTCGGTCTTCGCGGGAGTTGGGGAGCGGACCCGGGAAGGAAACGATCTGTGGTTCGAGATGATGGAGGCGGGCGTTATCAACGCCGAAAAGGACGCCGATGGCAATCTCGTCACGGGCGAGAACGGACTTCCCAAGATCAAGAGCGAGGGCTCCAAGGTGGCGCTGACCTATGGCCAGATGAACGAGCCTCCCGGAGCTCGTCTCCGAGTGGCCCTCTCCGCGCTCGCCATGGCGGAGTACTTTCGCGACGAGGAGAACCAGGACGTGCTGCTCTTCGTGGACAACGTCTTCCGCTTCTCGCAGGCCGGTTCGGAGGTTTCGGCTCTCCTCGGCCGCACGCCCTCGGCGGTGGGATACCAGCCCACCCTCGCGGAAGAGATGGCCGGCCTGCAGGAGCGCATCACCTCAACCAACAAGGGATCGATTACCTCTTTCCAGGCCGTTTATGTCCCCGCCGATGACCTGACCGACCCCGCTCCGGCCAACACCTTTGCGCACCTCGATTCGACGGTGGTGCTGGAGCGTTCCCTCGCGGAGCTTGGGATCTATCCCGCGGTGGATCCCCTCGCTTCGGTCTCGACTGCGCTTGCTCCCGATACCGTCGGAGAAGAGCACTACCGCGTCGCCCGTGGCGTGCAGGGCGTCCTGCAGCGCTACAAGGACCTCCAGGACATCATCGCGATTCTCGGGATGGATGAGCTCTCCGACGACGACAAGCTCAGCGTCTTCCGCGCCCGCAAGATTCAGCGCTTTCTCTCCCAGCCCTTCAGCGTGGCGGAAGTCTTCACCGGCACTCCGGGGGTCTACGTTCCGGTGGAGGAAACCGTGAAGGGCTTCGCGGAGATTCTCGATGGAAAGTACGACGACGTGCCGGAGAGCAACTTCTACATGAAAGGCGGAATCGATACGGTGGAAAAGGGCTGAGCCCTTTTCACGGAGACCAGGAGTCTTAAGCTTTAAGTGTTAAGACTTTCGGTTTTCGTCTCAGCGTTTCCGGGTCTTAACACTTAACACTTTCCCTCCCAAAACTCGCAGCCATGCCCCTCATCCTCGACATCGTGACTCCGGAGAAGATGTTCTTCACGGGCGAAGTGGAGAACGTCTATTTGCCGGGCACGGAGGGAGAAATGGGGATCCTGCCGGGGCACGCGCCGCTCGTGACGGGCGTGAATGCCGGGGAGCTTCGTTATTCGATCGGCGGCCAGGTCGAAGAATTGGCGATCGGGGCGGGCTTTGCGGAAGTCACCCAGGAGAAAGTGACGGTCCTTACCGACCTCGCCGTCACCGACGCCGAGATCGATGAAGCCAAGGTGGAGGAAGCCATGAAGCGGGCCGAGGAGACTCTCACCAGCATCGACCACTCCGAGAACACCGAGGAAGTGGCCGCCCTGCAGGCATCCATCGCCCGATCGATGGCGCAGCTCAAGCTCAAGCGCAAGCGGCGAAATATCTAGCAGGGATTTCCACACGCCGCCAGGGGACGGTCCGGTCGAGGTGTGGAACCGGGCGCTCTGTTCAACCCTCCGGTTGACCTCCCGGTCGATACCACTAGGGTAGCGGCATGCCGGTCCTGCCCCTCCTCGGCATCGCCATCGCGGTCTCTCTTCTGACCAGCAAGCTCGTGGGCGCGGACGTCGTGACTGTGCCTCCGGTGGCGGACACCTCCCTCTTCGAGTTCCACCCGGACGACAATTTCGGACGCCAGCGCGACCTTCCGGCCGGGGCGCTGGGAATTATGGGAGACACCTCGCGAGCCCGGGTGCTTTACCGCTACGACCTCGCAGCAGCGCTTCCCGCCGGGGCCACCATCGAGGCCGCCCGCATGACCCTCACGGTCGGCACCCAGATCCCGGAAAGCGGGCGACGGATCTCGGATTTCGCCCTGAGCCGCGTCCTGGTGCCCTGGGGCGAGGGCGATGGCTTCGGCGAGCGTCCCGGAGGGAGGCCGGCCGAACCGGGAGAAGCCACCTGGAATCACCGCTTTCTTCCCGGGGAGGGGGTCCCCGGCGAAGCCTGGGCGATCCCGGGAGGGGAGTTCGGTGTCGACTATGCCCCGGACCAGAGCGCCCTGGCGGTCAACGTGGATGGAAGCGAGTTCAATCCCACCAGCTACTTCTTCAACTTCAACTCGACCGGGCTCGGCGACATCCAGGCCACGGTCGATGGGACCGCTCCGAATCACGGGTGGGTCCTGTACTCGCTTTCGGAAAGCAGTCGCAAGACGGCCCGCCGCTGGACATCGCGCGAAACGATCAACGAGGGACCCGCGCCGAAACTGGAAATTACCTTCTCCCCGCCAATCCCGGTCGTCCCGCCAAAACTGACTTCGCTCGAGATCGACGAGGTCACGCAGGAACTTTTGGTTCGGGTGGAAGGAGCGCGCGGGTTCCGGTACGAATTGCAGTGCGGAATCGACCTCACCGCCTGGACGGTGGAAGCGGCGCAGGTTCCCGCCGACAACGGTGCGCTGGTCTTTCGTCTCCCCCTCGTTGGCGGGGCCAGGTTTGTTCGCATCGTGAAGAACGTGTTTCCCGAGGGCGAGGATCCATGATCGATCGATCAGCGCGTGCCTGAACACGAACTCGCCGGAGCGTGTTAACCCGAGTGGGTAAGGTTCGTATTCCGATTCCAGCCTGTTGCGGGGACCCGTCACGATGGCCGCCGGAAAAGTGGTCCTGGTATCCAGATTTGGCGTGCCGGAATTACTTTTTTTTTGCGAGGCTGTTGTTTACGGTCGTAGCTCGGCATCCATCGCCCTGAGGATGCGGAGTTGGGGCCGTGCCGAACCGCTATCCCCTCAAAATCAGTCATGTGTCGCACTTTGCTCATGGGCGCGCGGGCTCGTGCCTGTTCTCACGGCCTGCTCCGAGCGCTTCTTCCCGCCCTCTTACTCGCGCTCCTCGCCGCGCCGTCGCGCGGCCAACTCGCGCCGAGCATCACGTCCCTCGGATTCATTTCGAACGGCGATCTCGAAGTGTTCGTCAACATTCCTCCCGGCTTTCGTCACGGCGTTCTGGAAGTGATCCCGCAGGGGGCGGATCCGACCATCTGGCAACCGATGGTATCCGGTCCTCTTACCGGTGCGGCCGGAGACGTGCGGTTCACCTTACCCAAGCAGGGGAACTACGCGATTGTGCGGGCCGCGTTTGGCTCCAGCACGGTGGTCCCGCCCACCGCCTACACCGGCCTCGACCACCTCTCGGCAGCTTACAGCGACGGGGGCTTCTATCTCCCCGAGAGCGCCAAGACGCTGCACATCCTGAATCGCGTCACCTACGGCCCGGGACCGCTCGACTTCAACAAGGTGGAGACCATGGGAGCGGCGGCCTTTCTCGATGAACAGCTCGCACCCCAATCCATCGACGAGTCCGGGAACCTCGCGCTCAAGACCCGGGTCGACGATTTGTTTTACACCTACCTGCCCTACGGAGGGTCGCCCCTGCTCTCCCCGGGCGACAGCTGCCGGTTCTTCCGGGGCACGTCCGAGCCCACTCCCGGAGCGGGAGGCGAAGCGACCCTCGACTGGGCCCAGCCGGCCTTCGTGGATACGGGCTGGGAAACCGGCATCACGGGACTTGGGTACGGCGACAACGACGACGCCACGGAGCTGACCGATATGCGCTTCATCTCGGGCGTGCAACCCGGCTACCTGAGCGTTTACCTGCGGCAAAGCTTCGAGGTCCCAGATCTCGGTGCGATCGACAACCTCCTGCTGCGCATGAGATACGACGATGCCTTTGTAGCCTACCTCAACGGGACCGAGGTGGCGCGCAGCCCGAATATCAGTGCCAGCCCGCCGGCCTTCGACTCCCCGGCCGACACTGGCGGAGGCAACGTCGACAATTCCAGTCTGCAGTTCGAATGGGACCTCAATTCCTTCAAGCCCCTGCTGGTGCAAGGCACCAACACCCTGGCGGTGCAGATGCATAACATCGGTGTCACCAGTTCCGATTCTTCCATCATCCCCGAACTGGTGAGCGTCTCGGCGACTCCCTATCCCGCCATCAAGGGGGTGAAGGAATTGCAGCACCTCCTGCACGTGCGGGGCGTCTACTCGCAAAAGCAGCTGCAGGGCATCCTGGCGGAGTTTTGGGAGAACCACTTCACTACCGACTACGACAAGGTGGCGGACACCCTCGAGGATCTCGTCGCAAGCGGGGTGGAGGGAGTGAGCAGCGAATTGCAGGCCGAGACCGAGGCCGCCGCGCTGGAGTACGAGGAGTACCAGTTCTTCTACGACAATGCCCTGGGCGACTTCGGAGACATGCTGCTCTTCAGCGCCACCAGTCCGACCATGCTGATCTACCTCGACAACATCCTGAATCTGGCCAACGCCCCGAACGAGAACTACTCCCGGGAGATTCTCGAACTTCACACGCGCGGGCCCGACAACGGTTACACGCAGCTGGATCTCGAGGTTCTGGCGCGGTGTTTCACAGGGTGGACGATTCGCAAGGTGAAGCCGCTGGACAAATCGCCTTTCCCCTTCTCGGCCCGCACCCCGCCCATCACTCCCAGCTTGACGGTCCAGTCCGACACCGCCTTCGTGGACACCGGGGCGATCTGGCAGTTCTTCCGCGGCACGGTGGAACCCACCCCCGGACCGGGGGGAGAGGCGACCATCGACTGGACCCAACCCGCCTTCCCGGCGACCGGCTGGGAGAGCGGCGCGACGGGAATCGGTTACGGCGACAACGACGACGCCACAATTCTCAGCGACATGAGGTACATTCCCGACCCGGTTGACCCGGGCAACAATCCACCCGTGCAGCCCGGCTACGCCTCGGTCTACGCCCGGCACGAGTTCGCCGTGACCGCCGGCAACTACGACGCCCTGGTCCTGGAAATCGACTACGATGACGGTTTCGTGGCCTACCTGAACGGGACCGAGATCGCGCGGAGTTCTTCCATGTCGAACGCCGGCACCCCGCCGGCCTTCGACGAGCTATCCGGAAACCACGAGGCCGGCGAACCCGCCGCCATCAACCTCGCGCCCTTTGCCGGGCTCATGAACGATGCCCCGGCAACCAACGTCCTCGCGATCCAGGTCCACAACGGCACGCTCGGGAGCAGCGACCTCTCCCTCATTCCGCGGGTCCTGGGCCGCACCTACACCCCTGACAGCGTGGAGGAATCCGATCCCGCCGCGGTGTGGACCTTCCGATTCAATCCCGGCGAGCACGACACGGGGGAAAAGATCCTCTTCGACGGCGCGCTGGAGCAGATCACCATCCCGGCCGGGCGAACCGGCGTGGATGCCGTCAATGACGCCATCGACGTGATCGACGCCCTGGCCGGGCACCGGCTCACAGCGGAATTCGTCTGCGTCAAGCTGGTCAACAAGTTCGTCTCGGACGAAATCTCGCTCGACACCTACCAGTCCCGCGCCGCCCCCGAGTGGCTGCTCACGATGATGGATGAGGCTGTCGCAGCCTGGCTGGGAACGGTGCCACGGGGCGACATCGGCGCGGTCATGCAGTCCATTCTCGACCCCGTCGATCAGCTCAGCGGCTTCTGGCTGGAGGGAGCCAACCAGTCCAAGATCAAGACGCCCATTGAGTTCATCAACAGCGGATTCCGGGCCCTGGAGGCGCATCTTGCCAGCAAGGACCTCCCGGACCGGACCGAGGAGATGGGCATGGAACTCTTCCGGCGCGACGAACCGGACGGCTATGCCGAGAAGGGCGTGGAGTGGGTCGATACCCTCGGTCTCCTGTCGCGGACCAGGTTCAACCAGGGGCTCGGCAAAAGCGAGCCCTACAGTGCGGCGGACTGGGACATCGATGCCACCCTGACGGCCAACAACATCCAGACGCCGGAGGAATTGATCGACTACTTCGACAATCTCCTTTTCTCCAACCGATTGCCGGAGATCCGGCGGGCGGTCTTCCTCGATTTTGCCAACACCATCGCCAGCGTCGATGGGAACGGGACGGTCACTTACTCGTCAAGCCCCTTCGGTTCGCTTTCGCCCGCCCAGAAGATCACCCGCTTGCGGGAACTGACCGGGCTGATCCTCTCCACGCCCGAGTTCCAGTTTCAGTAATCACCCGCCGCTCCCGACGATGATTCATTCACGCAGACACTTCCTCCGCTCCGCGCTGACTCTCGGTGCGTTTGGAACGACCTACCTGGGTTACCTCGGCCGCCAGGCGCTCGCACAAAACACGGGGACCGGCGACAAGAAGCTGCTCTTTATTTTCCAGCGCGGCGGAAACGACGGGGTAAACACCCTCATTCCGCACGGCGACAGCCAGTATAACACCACCAATCGGCCCAACCTTTTCATCGCGGATACCGATGCCATCGACCTGGGTAACAGCTTCGCTTCCCTCCACCCCATGATGGCGCCCATGATGCCTCTTTTCAACGCGGGCAAGTTGGCCATGATTCACCGCGTGGGATACATCAACCAGTCCCGCTCTCACTTCGAGAGCGAGGACTTCTGGGAGAAGGGCGTTCCAAACAATCCCGCCATCAAGGATGGGATGTTCTATCGGCAGCTGCGGGAGATGCTCGATCTCACCGACCCCGCCAACACCTTCGTGGCCGCCACCATCGACAATTCGGCCTTTACCGCCCTCAAGGGAGATGTCCCCTTGCCCAACTTCACCTCCTCCGGGGAATTCAATTTCCTCGGCACCGAGAACGAGCGGGCCAAGTTCCTCGGTCAGTTGCCGAGTGCGGAAGGGGCCGGGGACGGAAGAGGGATGCTCGGTCGGGTGCAGGACAAAAAAGTTAAGATGGTCTAGTTTAATGAAGAAGACCAGCGGCGTTTCTCTTGACGTCGCGTCTTCAGGATGTCGCGGCGCGCTGTCCAAGCCGCATCGAAGTGTGGTCCGAGAAT
>CAUZKZ010000004.1:0-36978 GCA_963580345.1 Verrucomicrobiia bacterium
CGGCACTACTCAGACACGTATATCTCACAGGAAATGATATTCCGAAAATATAGCGCAGAGAAGTATAGTGCCTCGCCGTGGCAACACTCTAACAAATCGCAAAAACCGTTCACTTTCAAAGGTTACACTGAACTATGGCTCGAGGAAGCCGTTGTCGTCAATGAACCGGACGTCCTTGCGACGTCCTTCCGGCGTGACTTTCAGTTCCAGCAGCTTGCCGTTTCTCACGCGGCCTTCGACCGTGGTTTGTCGCGAGGCGTGCAGCTTGAATCGGCATCTGCGACCAGGATATAACGTACCCCTTGGTCGCGCCCGGGAGAAAATCCCAGGTGTTCCGCATGATCTCCAGGTTGGGCTTGCCCAGGCCGAACAGATCATAGGGAAACAGCGGGTACAGTTCCGATGATAGCGGGTGGGCATGTCCCCGGTTTGCAGCGACCATCATATACGACTTTCCATCCATCTCGCCGACCGTCAGCTCGGGCACTCGCGCCAGCATTGCCTTGAATTGCTCGCGTTCTTCGGCGGTGATCAGGGGTTCGGGTAACGCGCACAATTCCTCGAGCACCCGCATCAGGCCGGCCACCGCTTCGGCCGGATTGGTGACACCGGGAGCCCCTTCCAGCGCATTGGAGGGGCTGATGATCAGTTTTCCGTCAGGGGAGAGAGGCGGCTCGTTCCGACGCTTACGCCGGTATTGATAGTGCTCGTCGTAGAAGATGACGGACTGCTTGATGGGACCGTGGCCCGGGACCGGGTCTGTCCCCTAATACTCGCGGGACTGTGGCCCGGGACCGGGTCTGTCCCCTAATACTTAAATGGACTATCTCCTGAACCTGGTACTGCTTCCGGCCAGCTGGTAGCTTCTGCTTGGACGCGGGGCCGCAACCTTTGGAGGCTTGGGGGTCGCATTGGCGACCGCCCGGCGCGGTGCGGTGGGACGATTCGGGGGGGCGGACGTGTTGGCAGCGGTTCGGGCGTCGTTCTCGACGGCCGGGCTTTGCACCTTGCGCTCCGGTAGATCGATGAGGGGAGCGTCGCCCCAATTGCCCGCCACGCCGTGGGGCCGGAATTGGTGCGCATCGGAAATCGGGAACATCCCGCTCTCCGGCTCCTCATCCGCGGGTGCTCCCCACGGAGTTTGTTCCAACACATCCTTGTAGGTCGGCAGTCCTTCAAGACCGGGTGGGGTCCAGACTCCAGAGAAGGCGCTCCCAAACAGGGTAAGCGCCCCGGCAATTGGCAGCAGGGCAAGTGATTTCATGGCAGGGAACCCATTGATGACGCGAGAACCCAGAAAATCAAGGTATCGTTAAAAACGGCAAATTCTAGAAATCACGATTCCCCGAAGGGCGAGGGATCTTCGAGATGCCCTTAAATTTTCGAGGTTGTCAGGGTTTCCAAATCGAGTTGCGCCCCGGCCGTGCGTTGATGCCAATTCGTCGACCTGGTCGCCGGATTGCGGCAATCGTTCTCCCATCGCCCAATTCATAGCCCGCCCTTGTCTCGGCATCAAGACCGACCGTTCACGCGGAGGGGCTTGCGGGGATAGGGCGCAACGAAATGGTCCCGGGCGGGTTTTATGGGGGTGACGAATCCTTGCCGTGTTCTTCCCTGGTCCCTCCTGCTCGCCCTGAGCGCGCCAATTTTTGCCCAGGATGGGCCCCATTTTCGTGGTCCAAATGGCGACAACAGCCTGCCTGACGCCAAGATCGTGACCTCGTTTCCGAAGGATGGCCCCAAGATTCTCTGGTCGGTCGACGTGCGGGCCGGTTACGGCGGGGCGGCTATTTCGGGTGAGGAAGTGTTCTTCATGGACCGGGTGGACCAGGAGAAGGATCTGCTGGTCTGTGTGAGTTTGAAGGATGGCAAGGAGAAGTGGAAATTTGAACACGACGTGCCGGGACGCATTTCGCATCCCGGATCGCGGGTGGTCCCGACGGTCGAAGAGGACGCCGTCTACGGAAGCGGGGGATTCGGACACGTGTACTGCGTGGACCGGAAGACCGGAAAGGAGCGGTGGGTGCTCGATGTGACCAAGAGCTTTGAGACCCGAGTGCCGCGCTTTGGTTACTCGGTGCATCCCGTGATTTACGGAGACACGTGCATCATCGCGCCAAGCGGAAAATCGGTCGGTCTCGCCGCGTTGGACAAGAAGACCGGGAAGACGCTCTGGCGCACCAAGACCATTGGCGGCAGTCACTCTTCGCCGATCCTGGTCAAATTGCTGGACCGCGAGATGCTGGTGATGCCGGGATCGAGCCGCGGGACCCTCATGTTGACGGGCTTTGATCCAATGGACGGCAAGCAGCTCTTTCGGTACACCGAGCCCTTGAGCGCGCGGATGCACAATTCCATTCCAAACATCTCGGTGATCAATACGGACACCGCATTCCTGAGCGGGGGCTACGGCCAGGGTTCTCAGGTTTTGAAGTTCACGGAGAATGATGGCTCGATCAGCGTGAAAAAGAGCAACACCCTCACGGCGGGCACGAAGCTTCACCCCGCGTTGATTATTGGCGACAAGGTCTTCATGACGGTGGGCAGCGGCCGCGGAGGCCGCGGAAGGTTCGGAAGACGCGGTGGCCGCGAGCGTGGCGGTCCGCGTGGGCGGCCACAGGGGCGGCCCAGTGGACGACCGGGAGAAGAGCCGGCTGGGCGACCGGGTGGAGCACCAGGTGGAAGGCCGCAAGGTCGTCCGGGCGGAGCGCCCCAGGCGGGAACCGCAAGCGGGTCCGGGTTGGTCTGCATGGATAGCTCCGGGAAGGTGATTTGGAGCACGGGATCAAAGCCAGGACTGGGCGAAGGCAGCATCATCAATGCCGGCAGTATCATCATCAGCCAGGACGGCGGCGACGGGACCCTGCGTCTGATCGAGCCGGGCCCGGCCTACAAGGAATTGGCGAGCGCCAAGGTGTTCAGCAAGTCGCCCGGCCGAGAAATCTGGGCGCCCATGGCTCTGTCCAACGGCAAGCTCGTCATGCGCAGCCAGGCGCAGATGGTGTGCGTTGATCTAAGTCCGCCCAAGGAATAGCGGGCGGGCCCCGACATGATCACCGGCGAAGCGATCCGCGCGGTTTGGGCATACCGCCAACTGGGCACGAACGCCGTGGGGGTTCGGCTGGAACCACAGAGGAGAAGGCTCAAAAAACAGAAGCCGATTTCGGTCAATTCAAAATTTTCATCCCCCGCCCTCGGGGCGGGCCGGCTGCAACTCCCTGGAGTCCGGGAAAAATTCGACGACCGAACTTGAATGAGATCTCGCCTGGTCCGAGGTTGTCTTCCTCCAGGTTGGTCCTTCAACCGGGAACCAATTGTTTTCGCGATGCGCCGTCCCGAAATTCTTTGCTGCCTGTTCACCCTGATGTTCTGCGCCGCGCCGCGGGCCGACGAGGTGACCCGCCAGGACAACCTGGTGGCCTGGTGGTTGATGGGGGAAAGCGCCGCCCTCGCCGCCGGCGACACGATCGCCGAGATTCCCGACCAGTCCGGCCGGAGCGTGCCGGCGGCGGCCCAGGGCACACCGCAGCGGGTGGCCGGCAATCCCTTCTGGCCGCTTCCCTTCGGGGTGAGCTACGCCACGGAAACAGGTCCCGAATCCGGTTTCCTGCTCGCCCCCGACGATTCCTCGTTCAACTTCGGAGATGAAGATTTCAGTGTGTCCCTCTGGGCCCGCTCCGACAACGGAGGCGGGCAGTTCGACAAGCTGTTCCAGAGGATTGTGGACGGCAGCACATTCTGGCAGGCCGAGACCGACGGCGTGGGCGGAGTGATCTGGAACATCCGGTCGGGCGGAAATGCCGAGATCAAGACCAACAACATTTTCGCCGGCAACACCGGCTGGCACCACCTCGTCTTCCTGCGCGACACCGTAAACCAGGAACTCCGCGCCTACGTGGATGGAGAGTTGTCCATAAGTCCCGCCGGCATGGCCGGAACGGAGGGCGAAGTAGGCAGCCTGGCCGGAAACGGCAGCCTGGCAATCGGCGCCGAGACTGGAAGCGCCAATCCCTTCGAGGGTGGGATCGACGACCTCCGCATTTACAACGTGGCGCTCGGCGATGAAGACGTCGCGGCGATCTATAACGACGGTCTGGGCGATCTCGGCGAGCCACCTCCTCTCGAAATCGTCGCGATCACGGCTACGGAGGATGCCGTCACCCTGACCTTCCACTCGCAGCCCGGCATCGTCTACGCGATCGATGCCTCTCCGGACCTGGCGGACTGGAGCGAGGAGGTCGATGATTTCGTGGAAGGGGAAGAGGGCAGCAACATCACCGGATTCACGGAGAGGTTCGAAGAACTCCCTATGCCGGTAAACCGGTTCTATCGGGTTCGCGAGTCCCAATCACCCTGAGGCGGGTCCGGGAGAGGGTCCTATCGAGTGGATGCCCTCAAGCGGAAGAACTGCATCGGTGTCCCGTCGAGCGTGACCCGGAAGTGTTCGCGACTGGTGCCGTCGCCGTTGTGGGCACTGTCGACGTGCTCGACGCGGCCAGATGCGCTCCTCCAGTTTTGAAGATCTTCGGAGATCTCGATGGCGAGTCTCGCCTCGTCCGCGGCGAGGTTGCGGCGATAGGAAAGGAGGAGTGAGTCCTGCCCGGCGGGGGTGTCCGCCCTCGCCACCGTCACGGCCAGGGGCGGACCGGGGTCGGGGATCGTGTCGGAGGTGCCGAGAGCGTATTCCAGGAGAGCGGCCAGGCCGTCCTGGTCAAGATCCTCGAGCGGGGCGGCCGTGAAGGGGGTCGCGTCGCTGCCGCCGGGGGTGCCCCCGATGGCGACACTGGGCCGCCAGTTTGCGGGATCGTCGTGGTTCGGGTTCGCGCGGGGATCGATCAGCACCAGGCTGAAGCCGTCGCCGTCGGCCGCCTCCGGCCAGGGGAACTTGTCATTGAAGGTAAGGGCGCGAATCGTGTCGCCCTCTTCGGAGAGCACGAGGAGAGCTTCCCCGTCGTTATTGAGACTGCCGGAGAATTCGCCGATCACGAGGCTGGAACTGATGGCCGGGTAGCGCATCTGGAAGGCGGCGCGATTGTTGACCAGCAGGGCGCGGTCACCGGGAGCAAGGATGGCGGCGTCCGTGTCGCCGTCGAGTTCGAATCGCACTCCCTCCACGAAAGCGAGAGTGGCGAGGTCGATGTGCTCGTTCCCGATGTTCATCAACTCGACAAACTCGAACTCACTGCGCTCTTCGAACCCGGCGGCGAATTCGGCCGCACTGGGCGACAGCGGGCGATAGTGGATCTCGGAGATGGCGAGGTTCGCGGCGGAGGCGGCGACCCCGGTGCTGAAGAAGGCCTCGGTCAGGGCGCTCCATTCACCGGTGGCAGGGTCCAGGCTCCGGGCCTTGATCACGGCCGGTGAGTCGATCCTCACCACCGCACTCGCGTCTACCACGACCTTTCCCTCCAGGGAGAGCGCGAAGGCGAGATCGCTGCTCCGGTTCGTGCCCTGGTGAACTTCCACCGCGAGAACATTGGCACCTTCCACCAGGGCGGTCGGATCGAGGTCGATCGATTCGAACTGATCCTCGCCCCGGGCCAGGTTGGCGGTCGCCAGGGTGTCGGCGGAGACTTCGTGGCCCGGCATGTTTGCGCGGGCGGCTTCACGGCCGTTGAGGTAGACGATCGCGCCGTCGTCCTTCAGCAGGCTGGCCCTCAGGGAGGTGAAAAGGTGGGCTTGTGCGACGTCGAAAGAACGCCGGAAGTAGGTGGTCACATGCCGATCTCCCACGATTCCTCCGTAGCTGACCGGCGTCTCGATCGAGATGTCGCCGATCCGGCCGTACCCGAGGGGCGCGGGGCCGGAAGCCCAGGCGTCGTCATCGAAGTCGGCATGTTTCCAGTCGGCAGGTCCGAATCCGGCGCTGCCCTCGACCACGCCGCTCCCGCCAAGATCGGAGCCGTCGTCGAGGAATTTCCACGTCGCGCTGCGGCCGAACAGGTTGACGTCCTGCCTGGAGCCGCTGATCCGCCTTGCCGTCGGCGAGACGCCACCTTGCAGGAGATGGGGATCGGTTCCGTCGGTGGTCACGTAAATGTCCCCGGAGAGGTTGGTCGGCCACAGGTTGAACCCGCGCCGCACCACTCCACCGTGCGGAGTGAACACCGGCGCGTTGCCGGAACGGAGAAGCCCGGCCCTGCTGAAGTGACCCATGAGAACCCTTTGTCGATCCGGAATCCAGACGTCGGGGATGGTGGTGTTCATGTTCGGGATCGCCCCCGCGAGTTCATCCCGCATTTCCTCGAAGAGCGCCAGGATCCTCTCGCCGGTGAGGGCGCCGCCGTTGAAGAAATGGCGGTGAATCCGGTCCGCGAAGCGCAGGCGGAACTCCGGGCTGGAAAGCAGCTGGCGGTAGAGGATCGCAATTGGGACATTCCGCCCGAGTTCCTCGGTGAGCGGATTTCTGAACACGCTCCGGTTGCCGTTGCCCAGCGAGAATTCCGCGTCCCAGACGTAACAGCGGAACTTCGCCCCGGACACCCGCTCGCGGGCCACGCGCACATTGTTTTGCGGCCAGTCGCCATTGCCGCCGTAAATTTCAACCAGGAGGTAGTCGATGAAATTATCGATGTCGAGGGACTTGGCGGTCAGGCGGTAGTTCCTGAGCACAACCTGGTCGGTGCTATTGACATGCGCCATGAGCTGGTTCCATGCGATGGCGTCCCCATCGCGCACGTCGCCGCCCTGGGCGATGATGTCCCAGTCGTTCTCGCCGCCGTAGTGGGAGCGCAGGAACTCGTCGTCGATCCGCTCGGTGGGATTGTAGTACCCCTGGTATTCGCCGTTGAGAAAGAGGTTCACGAAGGTTCCGCGGCTGCCGACGTTTCCGGTGGCGATCTGCAGGCGGCGCATGAGTTCGTCGATGAGGAAGGGGTTGGTGTGATCGCTATTGCCCGCGCGCAAGGCGATCTTGTCGAACTCCTCGACCTCGTAGTCTCCGAAGAGCGGATACTTCAGGGTGGGGGGCCCGTAGCTCCCCCGGAAGTAGAGCCGGAAGGAGTACTTCGAAAAGGGCGGGCCAAGGTTCGGATCGTACTCGGCCCGGTTGCCGTCGCTCCCTCCGAGGCGCATGCCGCAGCTCACGGCGAAACCACCACCGCCCGGCTCGAGGAGCTCGGCGGAGACGGGCCTCTCCCACGCGATGCCCTTCATGGTAGTGTTGCGCGGATGGATTTCCATGATGCCGGTCGGCCCCCACAGATTACTCCGTTTGGTTACCAGGGAGAGGACGGGGAGGGACCTGATGGCCTCGTTTCCGAAGAAATAGGAATGTGTGATGACCTCCGAGGGCTCGTAGCCAGGCCGGTAAACCGAGGCTCGCAACACCGTGGTGTCCGCGATGCGGATCGGCCCGCGGTAAACCTGGCTGCCCACGTCCGGCAAGCTGCCGTCGGTTGTGAAACGGATCGTGGAGTCGGAGTCGGGTGAGTCCACCACGAGGCGAAATGGTCCGTCGTAAAACCCGCGGAGGGCGCTGAAACTGGGCGGGCTCGCAAACCCCGAAAAGCTGGGGCCATTGGGAGCTCCCGGCGTCGGGGTCCGGAAGTACGCATAGTCCGCGTGGCCGGATCTGTTCTCGACCGTGAGAGTCAGAGTGAGATCCAGGGCGAAATCCGCATTCCCCGGCACCGCCGTCATTCCGTGGATGGCGAGCACATTTGTCCCGTCGACAATCCCATCCGCGTGGGCGCCGAGATCCAGGACAATCGGTTCGGCGAGCACCTCCTCGTCGTCGCGCGTGCTCGCCGAAGACGAGTTCCAGGCCAGCGGCGAGGGCTTCCCGAAGCAGCCCACCTCGACGCCGTTGAGGTAGGCGACGAATCCGTCATCGATGGTGACCGAGAGATTCAGATCGACGATATGCCGGTCTCCCGCCTCGTAGCTGAACGGAAAGCGAAAGAAGGCGCCGGGGTTGGTGCGCTTCATCTCGCCGGCGATGTCGGTGTCGATAATCGACCAGAGGGGACCGTCGCTGCTTTCGTAACCAACGCCCGCCACTCCGTTCGTCCACCCGGAATCGTCGAAGTCGGCGTCCTGGCCGGTCCAGGTCAATGCGAGAGAATCATCGCTTGGGACCGTGAATTTGAGGGGTGATCCGCGAGAGACCAACGTCAACTCCTTCAGGCCGGAGCCGTACGAGATATCCTCTCGCTGGAGAGGATAGGAAGGAGCGAACTCGCTCGCCACGGTCAAGCCATCGGGCTTCACCAGGGCGAGGTATTCGCCGTCCTTGTTGAGCGAGAAGGAGGCATGGATCTCGCCCGTGGCGGGCCGGGAGACGGAACTTGGTCAGGTCGCCGGGATCGTCGGTCAGGTAGTAGCCTTCGCTATCGAGGGGCGATGAACCGGCGTTGAAGAGCTCGATCCAGTCGGAGGAATCGCCGTCCTGGTCGGTAAGGGTTCCCGCGTTATCGGCGAGAATTTCGCTGATCACGAAGTCCGCCCGCGCACCGCACCAGCAGGCCCAGCCAAGGGCAGTCGCCGCGGCGCAAATCTGGGAGAGGCGGGAGACATGGCGGGACCACGGTGGGGGGGCCGGTGGGGGGGCACAGCGTGGATGCACAGTATACGTGCCGAAGTGGGGACGATTCAATGGGCAATTCGGAGCAAACTGCCTGCTCCGGGCCGGACTCGGACGATTTGCGCGCGAGGCCCTCCGGGCGCCGTTCCGAGTCTGATCATGCCGCGGTGCTCTTGGCAGGGGCGCCGCAGGCCCGTGGAGGCGGTGTTCTCGTCGCCGCAGCACGATCGGGCTGAATCTTCCTTTCCGCCCCCTGTCAAATCGCTACAAGAGAGGGAACCATGAGCACGAACCGACGCACGTTTCTCACCCGCCTCTCCGCTGCCGGCGCCCTCGCAACTCCGTGGCTGGCCCGCGCTGCAGACGACGATCGAGCCACAGACAAACCGCGCAAGAAGATCGCCTTTCTTGGAACGGTGGTGCACACGCACTCGCACGCTCAACACTTCCTCGACCGGCTCGCGTTGGGTTACGGATGGCGCGGACAGTGGCAGAATCCGCGGCTCGAGATCGCCTCGGTGTATATCGACCAGTTTCCCCAGGGCGACGCCGACCTCGGACACCAGCGCGTGAAGAAATACGGGCTCAAGCTCTATCCCAGCATCGAGGATGCGCTCACCCTCGGGACCGGCAAGCTGGCGGTGGACGGGGTGGTCATCATCGCGGAGCACGGCAAGTATCCGCGCAATGAGAAGGGACAGACCCGCTACCCGCGCTACGAGTGGTTCAAAAAGTGTGTGGCGGTCTTCGAAAAGTCGGGGCGCGCGGTTCCCGTCTTCAACGACAAGCATCTCTCCACCACCTGGAAGGAATGCGCCGAGATGGTGGCGGATTCCAGGCGTCTCGGCTTTCCCTTTTTCGCGGGTTCCTCGCTGCCCGTCACGCGCCGCCTGCCCGCCCTCGACATGCCGCACGGCGTGGCGTTGAAAGAGAGCGTGTGCGTGGCGTACGGCGGAGTCGACAGCTACGACATCCACGCCCTCGAAACTGCGCAGTGCATGTCGGAGCGGCGCAAGGGCGGCGAAGTCGGCATCGTGAGCGTGCACGCCCTGCGCAACGAGGCGATGTGGAAGCACCTCGAGCATCCTGACCGGGAAGACACGCGCCGCCTCATGGTTTCCGCCCTGACCCGCAGCCACAATCTGCCAGTCAGCGGCGGCTACTACACCGACAAGATCACCTTTCAGTGGGCCCGCCAAAAGTTTGCCAACGCCACCGCCTACTTCATCGAGCACCGCGACGGCTTCCGCACCTCCATGTTCCTGGTGGGCATCCAGGATTTCAACTACGCCGGCCTGCGGGCCGACAACGGCGAAATCGTCTCGACCCAGATGTATCTCCCGATGCCGACCCACGGATCCACCACCGCCGACTTCTTCCACCCCCTGGCGCGCCACATCGAGGACACCGTCCTCACCGGCAAGGTCCCCTACCCCGCCGATCGCACCTTGCTCACCTCCGGCATGGTGATCGCGGGCGTGGAGTCCCTGCACCGCGGCGGAGTGCTCGTCGAGACTCCCGAGATGGCGGTGCGCTACTCGGTCGGCAAGGAGTCGACCTACTGGAGGGATTAACACTCCCGGCTGACTATTCTCGTCGGGGCTCGAGGCCGAGGAGGTGCCTGACGAAGAAGTCCTGGCGTCGGCGGCGGAGGTAGGGAATCTCGCCCACTCCGTGGCGGGCGCCCGGAACGATGACGAGGTCGAAGTCCTTGTCGGCCTTGATGAGGGCGTTGACGACCTGCATGGTGGAGGCGGGGTCGAAGGCGACCTGTCGCCGGCCGGCCTCCGCATCGACGAACACGAATTCCGACCCGCCTTCAGCCAGATCGTTCTTGTACCAGAAGCGCTTTCCGTCGGCGAGCCACTGCGCCTCGATCCAGCCCTTCCTCAGCTTTCCATCCGCCTGGGCGCGGAGGTTGGCAGCCCGCTCGTAGTCGGCCCGGGTGCCCTGGGCCCGGGGGCGTGGGGCGGCTGCAAGCGCCAGGGTGAGGACCGCCAGCACGGCCACCGTCTTCGGTCCGGAAATATCCATCCGCAAGATACGTGGCCGGGCGGGAATTTGTACTCCGAATTTTCCCGCAAATTTCCTGCCGCCTTGCCCTAGTGCATCGTCGTGGAAATAACTGTGCAGCTGCGCGAGGATTTTTCTCCCGAGTTCAAGGCGTGATGAAGGAGCGGAGTGGACTCCGTGACCGAAGAACAACGAAGAAATCGGGGAAAAAGACCGCGACATCCTCCCGCCCGCGTCAGCCATTTTTCCGAACTCTAACAAAAACAGCTGTGCAGGTAATTCTGCGACGCTGCCCTAGTGCACCATTCGCAAAGGTAGAGTGCGTTCGGAGTAGTTGAGATTTGGGAGTTGAGTCAGCGGTCTACGACCGGGAGCTGCTGAAAGGCGCGCTCTAACTTCACGAACGATGCCCTAGAACAGCTCCGTCAAGGCCCGGCCATCCTCGAGCAGGTTGAACGGCCTCCCCCCGGGGCTCACGGCGCGGAGGTCGTCGATGCCCATGGCGTGGTAGACGGTCTTGGTGATGTCTTCCGGGCCGGCCGGTTTTTCTTGAGGATACTCGCCGAGCCTGTCGCTGGCGCCGTAGACCTGCCCGCCGGCGACGCCACCGCCCGCGAAGAGGACGCTCTGGCAGGCGGTCCAGTGATCGCGTCCGGCTCCTCCGACCCCACCGGACCGCGGGTCGCCGATCTTCGGCTTGCGGCCCATCTCGCTGCTCACCAGCACGAGGGTTTCATCGAGCAATCCCCGCTGGGCGAGGTCTTCGAGGAGGGCCGAATAGGCTCGGTCGAACTCGGGCAACAAGTGATCCTTGAGGCAATTGAAATTGTTGCCGTGCGTGTCCCAGCCACCGGCACTCTTGCATTTGGCCTTGATGGCCTCGTTCTCCTTCCAAAAGACGGTCACGAAGGGGACGCCGGCCTCGACGAGCCGGCGCGCCAGCAGGAGGCTGGTCCCGTTGAGCGTCGATCCGTAGCGCTCGCGGATGGCGGCGGGTTCGGCGCCCAGATCGAAGGCCGCGCCGGTTGCGCCCGAAGACAGCAGGGCAAAGGCGCGCTCCTGGTATTGCGTGTAGTTGCGCACCTCGACTTCCGCATCGAACGCGCGGCGCCCGTGATCGATGGCCTCGAGCAAGGCACGGCGGTCATCGAGGCGGCCGCCCGACATCCCGGCCGCCAGGCGCAGCGACGGCGTGCGAAAGCGCATCGGTTCCTTCTCGTCGCCCCGCAGGTAGAACGGGTCGTACTCGATCCCGAGCCGGCCCGCGAATTGCCCCGGCCGCGTGTGGGGCAGCTTGCTGGGCATATGCGGCAGCGTGATCGTCTGCGGCATCGTCTTGTGCATGGGAAGGCGTGACCCGACCACGCTGCCCATGAAGGGCCAGTCGTCGGGGTAGGGTTTGCGATCGTTGCCCTGGGTGCGGAAGGTTTGATCGGGCGCGTGGCCGGTCAGGTTGTAGTAGTAGCCGGCGTGGTGGTCTCCGGTCCCGCGCCCGGCGTCTCCGACCGAGTTCACGATCGCGAGATGGTGAGCCAGCCTGGCAGTCAGGGGCAGGTGCTCGCAGAGCCGGATCGCCGGCGCGGAGGTCGCCATGGGCAGAAACGGTCCACGGTATTCCGAGGGCGCCTCGGGTTTCATGTCCCAGGTGTCGAGATGCGACGCCCCGCCGCACAGGAAGAACAGGATCGTCGACTTTGCGGGGCGGCGAACGGAAGCCTGCCCCCCCGCCTGCCCCCCTGCCGGCCTCCCGAAGGTTGAGGACCCGAAGCGGAGACCCGCGATACCGGCCGTCGAGGCCACCAGGAAGGTCCGCCGGTCGATGCCTCGCTTCGTCCGTCCGTGCACAGTAACGGTGAGCCTAGCGCAATCCGTCCGCACCCACAATCTCGATCGTCTGAACTGCGTTCCCGCCAGATGAACTCACCCGAGAATCTCCTTCACGACCCGGGATTTCTCGACCCCGGTGAGTCTCTGATCGAGTCCCTGGTATTGGAAGCTCAGCCTGCGGTGGTCGACCCCGAGGAGGTGGAGCATGGTGGCATGGAGATCGCGCACGTGGACGGGATCCTCCACGACGTTGTAGCTGAAGTCATCGGTCTTGCCATAGTGCATCCCGCCTTTGATCCCCCCTCCGGCCAGCCAGCCGGAGAAGCAGCGGGGATGATGGTCGCGCCCGTAGTTGTCGCGACTGATCCCACCCTGGCCATACACCGTGCGCCCGAACTCGCCGGCAAAGACCACGAGCGTATCTTCCAGCAGCCCGCGCGATTTGAGGTCCTTGAGCAAGGCGGCGGTGGGTTGATCGACGTCGCGGCATTGCCCTCTCATGTTGTTGGGGAGGCTGGAGTGATGATCCCACCCACGATGGAAGAGTTGCACGAAGCGGACATCCCGCTCCGCCATCCTCCGCGCCAGCAGGCAGTTCCTGGCATACGAGCCCGGCTTGTTCACCTCCGGCCCATACATCTCCAGGATCTCTTTCGGCTCCTTGGAGAGATCCGTCAGCTCCGGGACGGACGACTGCATGCGAAAGGCCATCTCCTGCTGGGCGATTGTGGTCTGGATTTCCGGATCCCCGATCTCCGCGTGGTGCTTCCTGTGCAGCTCGGCCAGCGAGTCCAGCATTCGCCGCCGCACCTCCCCGTCGACTCCCTTGGGATTGGAGAGGAAGAGGACCGGATCGCCGGTGGTCTGGAAGGAAGTGCCCTGGTGCTTGGAGGGGAGGAATCCGCTGCCCCACAACCGCGCATAGAGCGCCTGCACGTTCACGCGTCCGCTCCAGAAAGCGGAGGGAATCACGACAAAATCCGGCAGGTCCTTGTTCAGCGATCCCAGGCCATAACTGAGCCAGGCTCCCATGCTGGGCTTGCCGGGGACTTCCGATCCGGTGCAGAAGGAGGTCTTTCCCGGGTCATGGTTGATGGCATTGGTATTGAAGGAGTGGATGAAGCACAGATCGTCCGCGGCGGCCGAGAGGTGGGGAAGCAACTCGCTCATCCAGACCCCGCTTTTCCCTTGCTGGGCGAACTTGAACATCGTCGGCGCGACCAGCTGCTCCTTGCCCCTGGTCATGGTGGTCACCCGCTGCCCTTTGCTCACCGACTTGGGCAGTTCGGTTTTGAAGAGCTTGTGGAGATCCG
The DNA here is from genome assembly GCA_963580345.1 of Verrucomicrobiia bacterium. Classification (GTDB taxonomy): domain Bacteria; phylum Verrucomicrobiota; class Verrucomicrobiia; order Verrucomicrobiales; family Akkermansiaceae; genus Roseibacillus_B. Next base: position 13,678 of record CAUZKZ010000004.1, read on the forward strand.
GCTTGTAGTCAAAGAGGTCGACCTGGCTCGGCGCGCCCGCCATGAACAGGAAGATGATCCGCTTCGCCTTGGCGTTGTGATGCATTCCGAGCTGCGCCGCAACACCCGCACGGGGCACCAGCGAGGCGAAGGCTGCCGCGCCCAGGCCCATGCCGGAGTTCAGGAGAAAGGACCGGCGCGATTGGAGGTCGGCGGCGGTGGTAAGAATGTTGTTCATGCTCATCTCATTCCCGGGTTTTTGTGATGTCCAGGTTATAGAGGGTATTGACCAGCACCGTCCATGCGGCGAGCTGCGCCTTCGCGTCGGCGCTCTGCAAAGTCACCCCGCTGCAGATCTCATCGGCCAAGGCGGGATGCGCGGCATAGCCCTTTTGCAGGTCCTCCACCAGCTTCGAGAGAATGGCCTGCTCGTTCTCATCCGGCAGCTTCGAGGTCACCGTCTCGTAGGCCATCTCAAGCCGCTGCGGGGCCTGGAGATTCTTCTCTCCAAGGACCTTCTGCGCGAGGTTCCTCGCCGCCTTCAGGTACTCGCCTTCGTTCAGCAACAACAACGCCTGCGAAGGCGTGTTGGTGCGCTCACGGCGGGCGACGCAGGCGTCCCGGATCGGGGCATTCAGGATCGTCATTTGCGGGGGCGGCATCCCTCGCTTCCAATAGGTGTAAAGGCTGCGGCGATAGATCGCCTCGCCCGTGTCGGCCTTGAAGCGTTCGCCGATCATGGTAACCGCCTGCCAGAGGCCGTCCGGCTGGGGCGGCTTGACGCTCTTGCCATACATGGTGGCGGAGAGCAGCCCGCTGGTGGTGAGGATCTGGTCGCGGATCATCTCGGCATCCATGCGATAGCGCGATCCCCGCGCCAGGAGCCGGTTTTCCGGGTCCCTTTCGAACTGCTCCGGGGTGGACGCCGACGACTGGCGGTAGGTCTTCGACGTCACGATCTGCTTGACCAGCGCCTTGATATCCCAGCCGGAATCGAGGAACGAGACCGTGAGGTAATCGAGCAGTTCGGGGTGGCTGGGGACATCGCCCTGAGCCCCCAGGTCCTCCGAGGTTTTTACCAGACCGACCCCGAAGAGCTGCTGCCAGATACGGTTGACTGCCACGCGCGCCGTGAGCGGGTTCCGGCGGTCTACAAACCATTCCGCGAGGTCCAGGCGCGAGGCGACCTCGCTGCTCTTTTTCATGGGGGGCAGGAAATTCGGCGTGTTGCGCGTGACTTCCTCGCCGGGGTCATCGTAGCGCCCGCGCTTCATGATATGAGTCGGACGCACCTCGGCGCGCTCCTTCATCACCATGGCCGGTTGCATGACCTGGTCGAGTTCGCGGCGCTGCCGGTTCAACTTGTTTTTCTGCGCCACCAGCTCCCGCGCGGCCTGCATGAGCGGCTTCTTCTTTTCCGGATCTTTTTCTTCCGTGGCGACATTCTTGGTTCGTTCCACTTCGGGTTCCAGCTTCGCGAGCTGCTCGCTCACTTCCTTGAGCCTGGCCTTCTGCGCGGGCGTTCCCAGCGACACGGTGGGCGGCTGCAGACCGCCCTTTTCGCCCCCGTTGGTTTCCGGTGCGGCGTCGATGTTGTTGAAGAAGGCGAAGAGCGAGTAAAAATCCTTCTGCTTGAAGGGGTCGTACTTGTGGTCGTGGCAGGTGGCGCAATGCACCGTCATCCCCATGAAGGCGGTTCCCACCGCCGTGACCCGGTCGGTCACGTTCTTGAAGAAGCTCTCCTCCGGCAGGGCCGTTCCGCGGTCGATGATGAGGTGCAGGCGGTGGAAGCCGGAGGCCGCCAGTTGGTCGCTGCTGGGCTCGGGGAAGAGGTCGCCGGCAAGCTGGTAGCGCACGAAGTCGCTGTATCTCAGGTTCTCGTTGAAGGCCCGGATCACCCAGTCGCGATAGGGGATATTGTTCCGGTAGAAATCCTTGTGCATGCCGTTGGTGTCGGCAAAGCGAACCAGGTCCAGCCAGTAGCGGGCCATGTGCTCCCCGTACTGTTTCGTGGCGAGCAGGCGGTCGACGAGCGCTTCGTAGGCCCCTTCTTCCCTCTTCGCCAAGGCATCGGGGGACCGGGCGCCCTCCGGGCCGCGAAGGGCGGTCTCGAATTCCCGGAGTTCGTGCAAGGTCGGCGGCAACCCGGTCAGGTCGAAGGTCACGCGTCGAACGAGACCCCGCCAGTCCGCATCCCGGGAGGACGCCAGGCCGGCCGACTCGAGCCGCTTCAGCACGAACAGGTCGATCGGCCGCGCGCTCCATGAAGCATTCTTGACCAACGGCTTCTTCGGCATGGTGGCGGGCACGAAGGCCCAGAACTGCTCGTAAGGCGCGCCCGCCTCAATCCAGCGTTTGATGATCTGCTGTTCCTCTTTGGTAAGCGGCTTCTTGTGCGCCTTTTTGGGAGGCATTCGCTCGTCCTCGTCGGTGGTCGTGATTCGATACCACAGCGCGCTCGCTTCGAGAGATCCCGGCTTGATGGCGGTCGAGCCCTCGTGAGTCCGGTACGCGCCCTCCGCGCCATCGTCCCGGTCCAGCCGGAGCTTCGACTTCCGTTCGTGCGTATCCGGCCCATGGCAGGCGAAACACCGATCGGACAAAATCGGGCGAACGTCGCGGTTGAACGAGACTTCCTGCGCGAAAGTGCCGGCCGCGCCAAGAACGACAAGTGCCGTGGCGCATTCAAGGGTCGTCAATGACCACCGGGTATTCTGTCGCAGAATCATTTTCCAAAAACCCTAGAGGCTCGTCACTTGGAGGTCACGTAAAGAAATAGTCGAATTGCGTCTCGTCAAGCTGGTTCCGGTGATTATCCAGGGGAATGACAAAGATCGGAGACACTGCCATGGAAGCTCCTGCCCGAACGCTCCGCGTTATCGCCATCATTGCAGGCGTGTTTGCAGCTGCTGCCGACTCTGGGGCTTGGGCCCAAGAGGCGCAGAACGCGGTGGACATCGGTTCGCGCCGCGAGCTGTTCGTCGACGAGTTCCTGATCGAGTCCCTCAAGGGCGAAGCGCGACAAATCCTGCATCACCCGACCCCACGCGAAATCGTCCTGGTCGGCGATCGTCCCTGGGAGGGCAATAACGTGAACTACGTCACGGTCTTCCAGGACGGCGATCTTTACAAGATGTACTATCGGGGCGCGGACTGCGATCGCGGACTCGCACAGTTTCACGAGTTGGTCTACTGCTACGCCGAGAGTCGTGACGGGGTGCACTGGACGCGGCCGAATCTTGGTCTTTTCGAGTTCGGCGGATCGAAGGAAAACAACATTATCATCAACGAAAAGGACAAGGAGGTCGGCCTGGCCGCCCTTCACGCGAATTTCAGCCCGTTTTTGGATGGGAATCCCGACGCACCGAAATCGCAACGCTACAAGGCTCTCGGTGGGGGTCCGCTTTACGGGTTCGTTTCCATCAACGCGACCATGAAGGGCGGGCAGTTGGTCACCAGGCCAATTCGCTTTTCCGGATCCAAGCTAACCCTGAACTATTCCAGTTCCGCCCGTGGGGGTGTGCGGGTCGGGTTCGCGAGCGCCGCCGGACAACCGATCGCCGGGTATTCCCTGGACGACTGTCCCTGGATCTACGGTGATGCACTAGTCAGCCGTCGTCACCATCTCAACGAAGGCTGTCTCGCCAGGTCCGATGTTTATCTTGTACTCCTTCAGGGCGACTCCGGTCCGCCAGTTGCGCACGCTCTTGCATGCCACTCCGGGATCGATGGTAACCTGTGCGACTGCCTTGGGATCGGTAACGGCAGGTTTGGTGGGAAACTTCACCACGCCGTCGTTGTTGGCCAGTTCGATCACCCAGCCCCTCGGAGTCCGGTTGAACTGGTAGAGCACCGGGTCTCCGCTGATGGTGGCGGGAAGGAGGCTCGATCCGAGTTCTTTCAGTCGCCCGTTCGAGATAGCCGCAGGCCGGCTGATCGCCGGGTTGACCCACCGCTCCAAGACTTCGACCTGATCGACGATAGATCCTAGCCTGCTCGCGTGGCGTCGGCCGATCAAGATACGGCTACCTTTCGACGCCGCGTTTTTCAGCGATTCGACAAATCCGTTTTCGAACTGGTGATCGCCAACGACGAGCAGAACCGGATAACTTGCCAGAATTTCGGCAGGCGCATCGGAAAGCTGCACATCGAACATCTCGCCGAAAGGAGTCGGGCGCAGGTAGGACGCTTCGGGATTTTCTCGGAACGGCTTGCGGTGGATATGATCGGAGCCGGGAAAGAGCTGTTCCTGAAACAGGTCGCGAATTTCAAGATCGCCCGCTGTGGGTTCGAGGATGCCCCACGGTTTGCCCATGTAGGCATTGTAGCCGCAGAACTGATCGAGCACGATGGCGACCGGCATGTAAGGCACGCCGCGGTCTTTGCCCTGCATGAACTGAAACAATTCGGAGGCCTTGCGCCCGTGTGGGGAGGTGAGCTTGAAGGGCGGCCGTTCTTTCTCGAAGAATATGTCGATGCTCGCCTCCGGAGTCACCATGGCGGTGCCTGCGAACCAGGCGTGCAGCCACATGCGTTGGTAAAAACTCAAGGAGTGTCCGGCGTCGAGCCCGCGCGCGGTTCCATTCTTGTGCAACTCGAGCGGGCCGTTGCTGGTCGTGGATCCATTGAACCATTGGCTCACCTGGATCGACCACGGCAACTCGTTGCGCCGTGCGGCACCGCGCGCAAAGGCCATCTTCGATTGCGTGAACGCGATGTTTTCACCGAGTTCGAGCCCGATCACCTTTGCGCCCCACTGCCCGACGTAGGCCTCGTAGTGGGAGTGACCGGTGATGCTCAAATTCCATCCTCGCATGTACTTTTGCCGAGTCAGGAAGTAGTCTTTGACGATGTTGGAGCACTCGCGCCGGTTCTTCGGCATGGAGTCGTATCCGGCCAGGCCTCCTGGCTTCATCAAGTGCTTCTTTTTTTCAAATCCCTCCCCGTAAACCGCTCGCCACCAGCTCTCGCGATGGGAGAGATTGTGGAAATAGTAGCCCCACTCGCCGATCTGTGTTGCCGCGAAGATCCCGGCGTCGCCGAGGATGCGCAGGATCGCGTCCTGCTCCGCCGACATCCGGCAAGTTCCCTCCTTGACCTGGTGATCGGATGTTTGCGCATAACCGACGACCGGCCAGCCGACTTCGCGCAAATATTCGTAGTGGGGGCGGCTTCCCGGTCCCACGCCGGGGCCGGGATCGAAGCCGTTCCCAATCCTCTCGCGCTTCATGGTCTCGACCAGCGCCTTGAGTTGATCCAGGGGGCCGGGCGTCCCGTAAATCGTGAACGTGAACTCACTGTGCCCCGGCAACAGTCTAACTCGCATCGGGCTCTTCACCAGGGCCTCGTACTCCGGAAGCGCGCGGTCGGGTCGCTGCCCGGGCGCGCCACTTGCCTGGATCACGGCGGCAACGAGCAGAAATGCCGCGATGAGCGGCGCTCTCGGAAACGCAAGGCCGAGAGCGAGGCTCGTGGATGAACAGACGGTTGTCTTCATTTTTTTGCTCTTCTTCCTACACCAGAATGTCGCGAATGACGTGCCCTTCCACGTCGGTGAGGCGGTAGTCGCGGCCGGCGTGGCGGTAGGTAAGGCGTTCGTGGTCGATGCCGAGGAGGTGGAGGAGCGTGGCGTGCAGGTCGTGGATGTGCACGGGTTTCTCGACGGCCTTGAATCCGAACTCGTCGCTCTGGCCGTAGGTCATGCCGCCGCGCACCCCGCCGCCGGCGAGCCACATCAGGAAGCCGTGCGGGTTGTGATCGCGGCCGCTGCGGTTTTCGCTGACCGGGGTGCGCCCGAACTCCCCGCCCCACATCACGAGGGTGTCCTCCAGGAGGCCGCGCGATTTGAGGTCGCCCAGGAGTGCGGCGATCGGCTGGTCGATGGCCTTGGCGAGCTTGGGGGTGGTGGCGTTGTGTTTGTCGTGGGTGTCCCACGGCTGGCCGTCGCCGTAGTAGACCTGGATGAAACGCACGCCGCGTTCGGAGAGACGCCGCGCCAGGAGGCAGCCATCGGAGAAGTGCCCACTGCCATAGGACTTGCGCACCCGCTCGGGTTCCTCGCCGATATCGAAGGCGTCGGTGGCGGCGAACTGCATACGGTAGGCGGTTTCCATGGCCTCGATGCGGCCCTGCAGGTTGTGGTCGGGGGCGCCCTGCGCGGCGAGATGGTCACGGTTGAGAGCGTGGATGAGGTCGAGTTGCTTGCGTTGCCCGCCGGGGTCGAGCTTCGCGTTTCGCAGCCACGGAATCATCTCCTTCGGCGCGATGTTCTTGTGATTGATGTAGACACCCTGGTGCTGGGACGGGAGGAAGGCGCTGTTCCACAGGATCGAGAAGCGCACCGGCCGGCCGGGGCACAGCACCACGTAGGCCGGCAGGTTGGCGTTCTCGGTGCCGAGCCCGTAGCTGCACCACGCCCCCATGCTGGGCACCTTGGGGGTCATGGTGCCATTGTTCATGAGGAGGAGGGCGCTGAATAACCCGAGCGTGCCCATTCCCGCGCCCAGGCGGCCCAGGGCAGCGCGTCGGTCGATGGCGATGGGCTCGCTTCTCATTCGATAAATTGAAATTCATTACTCGCCAGGAGAGCATGCGCGTACTGCGCCCACGTGGCGGGATCGTCTTCGTTTCCGGCAAGGAAGGTGGTGGCGAGTTCAAGTTCCGAGGCGCGGGGGGCGCGTTGGAAAAGTCTCCGATAGGCGGCCACGATTCGCGCCTCGGTCCCCTCCCCTTTCATCAGGTCGGTGGCGAGGGCCTCGGCCTGCCACTGGATGAAGGGCCCGTTCAAGGTGAAGAGTTGCTGGAGGGGCGTGATGGTCTGGGGGCGGGTGGGCGCGTGGGCGGTGGGATCGGGGAAGTCGTGAAGGCGAAGGTACTGGTTGGGTTCGCGGCGCTGGATGAGACCGTAAAGGGTCCGCCGGTGGTTGTCGCGGGCCTCGAGATCCCGGGGCTCGCCACCGATCGTGGCGTCGAGGTTGCCGCCGGCCACCAGCATGCTGTCGCGCCAGGTCTCGGCCTCGAGGCGGCGGCGATTCATGCGGGCGAAAGTTTCATTGGCGGGGTCGGCTTCCCGGGCGGCAGGATTCCGGATGCCCTGCTGCCAGGTGGCGGACCGAAGAATCTCGCGGTGGAGCCACTTGAGCGACCAGCCGTTGTTCACGAAACGCGCCGCGAAGTCGTCGAGGAGGGCGGGGGGGGGGGGCTCGCCGGAGTGCCCGAGTTCGCTCGGGGTGGGCGCAATGCCGCGCCCGAAGTGGTGACGCCAGATACGGTTGACGATGACTCGCGCGGCGAGGGGCGCCGCCTCAGTGACGATGGCCTCCGCCAGGTCGAGCCGTCCGCTTCCGCGCTCGAATCGCCGCGGCGCCCCGGTCGCAGCGGGAAAGGCCGCCAGGAATCGGCGCGGGACGACGTCACCGGGGAGGTTCGGATCGCCCCTTTTGTGGATGGCGAGGTCGCGGGCCTGTCCGTCCTTGTAGTCGAGGGTGGTGCCGAAGTCCCTGGCGGGATTCACGAACAAGGCCGCCTCCGCCACGCCGTTGACCACCGGCACGTTGTAGTGCGGAGTGTCCTTCTTGACGGCCGCGATTCTTTGCTCGATTTCTGCGACGGGTTTCTTCTTCTTTTTCAGGTCGGCGACTTCCTTCTCGAGCCTGGCGACCACGGCGCGCGCCGTGGCGACCGGGGCCCAGGTTTCCTCGTCCATGGTCGGGCGGTCGGCAATGCGCACGCTCGCGAAGACTCCCGCGATGGCGTAGTAGTCGGCCTGCGTGACGGGTTCGAACTTGTGGTCGTGGCAGCGGGCGCAGCCAAGGGTAAGTCCGAGAAAAATGCGGCCCACGGCATCCATGCGCTCCTCCCACTCATCCGCCACGGTGGTCTTGATGACTTCCGGCGAGAGCTTCAGCTCCTTGTGGTAGGTGGGGCTGAGGCCGAGAAAGCCGAGCGCCGCATTGTCTTTCGGATCGGCACCGGGAATGAAATCGTTGGCGAGTTGCTGTTTGACGAACTCATTGTAGGGCAGGTCGCGATTAAGGGCCTGCACCACCCAGTCGCGGTAGTGCCAGGCCGAGGCCGTGGACTTCAACCAGCTCGCCGTCTTGTCGGTGTAGCGGGCCAGGTCCAGCCAATGGCGCGCCCACCGCTCCCCATAATGCGGCGAGGCCAGGAGCGTCTCGATTTCGCTCCCGATGGCCGCCCGCCTGTCCACCGCGGCGCGTTCGCGAAAGGCGGCCGGTTGCTCCGGCGTGGGCGGCAAGCCGATTAGGTCGAAGCAGAGCCGCCGCAACAGGACGCGGTCGCTCGCGGGCCCGGCCGGTCTCAGACCCTTCTCCTCGAGGCGTGCCAGGATGAAATGATCCATGCGCGATTGCGCCCAGCCGGCATTCTTGCTTTTCGGCATCGGTTGCTCGCTCAGAGGCTGGAAAGACCACGGCAATTCGGTGACCGGCGCGGCACCCAATGCCCCCACGCTGATGACGAGAACGGCCGGCCACGGGTTCATCGCCGGATTAATGAAGGAATGCCTGCAAATATTCAAAAGCAATCGTCAGCGCCCCGAACCGGTGTGGGTGGAAATTGCCTTCTGCGGCTGATCAAGATTCAGGCGCAATTGCTCGATTTTCAGCTTATACTGCCCGCCCTACTCGACCCAGACCTCGATCTCGGTCAGCCCGCTTCGGGTGTTGCCTTTGCCGATGTGGGTGAAGACGACGCGTAGTTTGCCGGATTCGACGGGCGGGAAGGTCACGGTGTTGACGGCGCTGCCGATCGGCTTCGCGGGGGACTTGCTTTGGTCGGGGATCTCCCGCCAGGCATCGCCGGTCCAGGATTCGAGGGTGTAGGCTTTGGGCGCCTGGACGCCGCCGCGGTCGTCGTAGATGTGGAGGAGGACGCGCGCGAATTTCATCTTCTCGCCGAAGTCGAGGGCGAACCAGTCGCTTTCCTTGTCGGGGGATCCGTAGCTGGTCCAGCGGTTGGTGGGAGTGGCGCGGTAGACGATCTTGCCGTCGTGCGCGCTGGCCGGGATGCCGCCGTAGCGGTCGTGGAAGGAGGCGCTGGCCTTGGGGAAGCCGCCCGCCTTCGGATCCGGGTTGAAGGCGATGTTCCCGGCCGGGGGCGGAGCGGGGGCGTACTTGCCCTTGAGCGGGCCCCACGCTTCGAACTCGGTGAGGCCCGAGCGTTTCCCCTTGGCATGTTTGAGGACGGCACGCAGCTTTTGAGCTTCGAGCGCGGGAAAGCGGATGGTGTAGGGTCGGTGGCCGGCGGGTTCCGGCGGGCGGGACGCCTGCTCGGCGATCGGCTTCCAAGTGTCTCCGTCGGCGTATTCCAGGAGAATCTCCTTCGGGGCGGCGACCGGCTGGCCCTCACCGTCGTCGAGGAGGTAAAGTTTCACGTGGGTGAGGGGGCGCGGCATCCCGAGGTCGACTTCGACCGAGTCGCTCTCATTCGGCGAGCCCTCACTGGTCCAGCGCAGGGGCGGGTGGAGGTGGTACCAGGCCGTGTTGCCGTCGTGGATGAAGGCCAGCGAGGACTTGGGCCCGGTGTGCGAAGCGGTGAAGCGCGGGAAGTAGGAGCCGTCGTTGTTGACGGCGTAGTTGACCTCGTCGCGCGGGTGGAGCGGCACTTCCCGGGCGGGAGGGAGCTTGGCGGTGAGCTTTTGGAGCTTGGGGGAGGAAGCCAGCTTCTCGCCATCGACCAGGACCTGCAGGCCGGCGCCTTTGCCGTAGCGCTGGCCGGTCCTGTCCCACACGATCGCGAGGCGGTGGCCGCGGTAGGGAACCTCGTCGAGGGCGAAATAGTCCCAGTCAGTTGGGGCGAGGGGATCGATGGTGAGGGTGTCGCTGTCCTCGACGACGAGTCCGCACAGGCCGCTGATGACGAGATCGACGAAGCCGGAGTGGAAGTAGTGCTCGCTGCGGTAATAGAAGTCGTGGTGATCCCACTTTCCGGTGTCGGGGTGGAGGGCCTCCGCGACATAGGGCTTGCCGTTCTTGCGTTGCGAGAGGGCGTAAATGCGGAGGAGCTTGTAGTAATCGGCGCGCGAAACGTGGTCCTGCTCGTAATGCTGGAGGAGGTTGGCGAGTCCCTTGAGGGTCTGGGTGGTGGCGAAGGGCCAGGACTGCCCGCTCCACCAGCAGCAGCTCTTCTGCAGGAGGAAGAGGGGATCGTGGCGCTCCACGGTGGTGGGACCGAAGGCGGCGTAGAAGTAGTCGGGGTCCATGAGGAACTTCCAGGCGGCCTTCGTATCCCGGGTCGGGGAGCCGGAAGCTCCACGGCACGTAGCCGGCTTCCTCGCGGCCGTGCTTGTTGCCGGCGAACTTTCCGCTCTGGTAAATGAGGGTGTTTTTCACCACCTTGTTGCCGTCCTTGTCTTCCTCGTCGTCGCGGAACATGGGGAAGAAGAACTCGCGCTTCGGATCCCAGAGTTTTTTCTGCATTTGCTGCTTCAACTTGGCGGCGGCGCGGGCGTGGTGGACCGCCCGGTCGACGTCGCCGGTGAGTTCGGCAATCTTGGAGAGGGCCCGCGCGTCGGCCCACATGTAGCTGTTGAAGCTGGGGCGATAGCTCGGGGCGCCCGCGAGGATGTTCTTGGTCTGGCGGCTGGCAATCTTGAACTCCATCCCGTCGTCGTGGCCCACCTGCCAGAACATTCCCGCCTCGGGAATCCACGCCTTGCGCGTCCAGGCCTCGAAGTTCTCCTCCAGGTCGGGCCGGAGGTCGGCGAGGAATCCCTTGTTCGGGTGCACGAGGTGGGTGGCCCAGGCCGAGTCCGCCATCCAGGCCGAGTAGCGGCGCGGCTGCGCGCCGGGAGTGCGAAACCAATAGCGGGCGAAGTCGCGGCTGTAGCGCGGATTGTGCAGCCAGCGCACTTCGTAGAACTGGTGGCCGGACGGACAGGAGATCCCCCCGTAGGCGCCGGAGAGGATTCGCGGTCCGACAAATCGAACCACAGAGATCACAGCGGGCACGGCCGGGCGAGAGGGAGGTTGGCCGATCATGTTGAGGAGTGGTCGAGGCAAGGGGTGGATTCTGCCCCCGGGAGACTACTTTGCCAATGACAAGACCTGGGCGCCGGTCAGGGCCGAGTTCCAGATCCTGACGTCGTCGATGACGCCGTCCATGAATTCGGTGCGGGTGGAGTTGCCGAGGCGCATCTCCTGGCCGAGCTTCATGAGGAGGGGCACCCCTTTGATCTTGATCGTCTTCTTGAGGTCGCCGTCGAGGTAGAGGCGGCAGCTTCCGCCCTCGCCGTCGATCACGTAAGCGAGGTGGTACCAGCGGTCCAACGACAGGTCGCCGCCCTGGTCGTTGGTCCCGGTATCTTTGGCATAGAAGTTGACGGCGTTCTCGATCCAGCGCTCCCCGGTTCCGATGTCGCCGTGCACCTTGGCGTCGTTCACCTTCATATCGAACGTGCGTTCCCCGCCGAAGCGCGTCCCGAGGATGCCGGAATAGGTCGGCTCGCGGGTGAGCTTCACCCAGGCCGAGACGGTGAAGGTCGAGAGCCCGAAGTCCTCCGAATACGGGATGCTGATGTAATCGCCGCGGGGCCGGTCGAAGAGCCGCCCTTTCCCGATTTTACCCTCCACAACGGTGGCGCCGACGATCTGCCCGTGGTGGCCGCCGGCCGAGTCTCTGGCGATCGCGCCCTCGGCTTCATCGAGTTTCCAGTGCGCGGTCGGCGTCGGCAGGGCGACCTCGGTGGCGTGGGCGATCACAAAGTCGACCAGCTCCTGGCACTCGAAGAACCCGCGCCACATGTTGTGCCCTTGGCCGGGCGCGATCATGAGCCGCATCGGCCCGCCGAGCTTTCGATAGGCATCCGCCAGGGCGGCCGAGTTCGCGTTCAGCGGCACCACCTTGTCGACATCGCCGTGGATATGAAAAATGGGCACACGCGCCTCCGCCAGCTTCGCGAGCCTGGGGATGGGATTGTGTTCGGCGAGCCGGGCCTTCAGTTCCGTCTCGCTCATCCCGTACGCCCCGCCGGCCTTTCTCAGTCCCGGGTAGCTGGCGATGTCACAGACCGGGTAGATGCCGGCACTGCAGCGCACCTTGTCGGGATTTTCGACGGCCCAGCAATACACCATGAGCCCGCCGCGGCTGCGCGACAGGAGACACACTTTCGAATCGAACTTGTATTTCGCGACGAGGGTCTTGTGCAAGGCGCTGTAAGCCGCGCGCCCGGCCGGGTTGCCATACGACTCGCCGACATCGACCCCGGCGATGGCGATCCCGTGATCGAGGAACCGGCGCATCATCCAGCCTTCATCCCGATCGCTCGGCAAGCTCTTGTGGAAGGTGGGGGCGTAGAGAACCCAGGGAATCGCACCATCCCGCTTCGGCTTGTCCTTCGCCGGACGAATCACGAAGGCCGGGCGCCCCTCGATTTCAAAATACTCCCGTGGAAGGGGTGCCGGCTTCGACTCCTGCGCCCGGACCCCGATTCCCGTGAGCAAACCCACCAGGGACGCCAGGATCACTCCCGCACTCGTTCGCGTTCTCATGGAGCCGAATCCTGTCAGGATCGGCCGCGCATGGGAGCGCAAAATCGCCCCGGCTTGCCATCGCCGTGGGACTGCGGAGAATGGGCGAGGAAGGAGGATATTCGGAGTGCAGAAGCCGCCGGAGTGGCGAGCGATCCATCGGGCAATGCCAGCCTGGCGAGCAGACCATGTTCGGCCGCCTGGCGGTGCCCTGATGCAGTGTAACCCTTGAAAGTGAACGATTTTTTTGATTTGTTAGAGTGTTGCCACGGCGAGGCGATAGTAGCAGGCACACTCCGTGTGCCGTCCGCGTGACGGGCAACGGCACACGGAGTGTGCCTGCCACTTTGGCGGCCTCATCGATCAGAACTTGATGTTACCCCGCACTAGCAGGTATATCATTAAGGACCTCTTGAAGGCGAAATGCCTCGACGACTCAACCTCGGGGTCATTAAGAACTTGGGGACGATCGACCATGCGCCCCCTGACCTTGATTCCCGCTTTGCTCCTTGCCGGATTGCTCCACGCGGAAGTGATCCGCTTCGAGATCACGGAGCGAGTGCCGTTCGGAGAAGGCGCATCCTTCGGGAAGACGGGAACTTACGAGCGGATTTCCGGGAAGGTGCACTACGCCGTCGATCCCGCTGCTCCCCAGAACGCGGCGATCGTGGACCTGGCGCGGGCGCCGCGCAATGCGGCCGGCAAGGTCGAGTTCGAGTCGGACCTGATCATCCTGCGGCCGGCGGACCCCGCGAAAGGCAATCGGGCCCTGTTTTACGAGGTCAACAATCGGGGAGGCCGTCTGGGGCTGCGGTTTTTCAACCGGGGCGGGGAAGGAAAGGATCCCAAGACCGGCAAGGTGAGCGGCAACGGGTTCTTCTTCCGCTACGGATTCACGGTGGTGTGGAGTGGATGGGACGGGGAACTGCTGGCCTCGAATTCCGGGCTCAAGCTCCTCGCTCCGGTGGCCCGGAATGGCGACCACCCGATCACCGGTCCGGTCCGCTACGAGATCATCTCCGACAAGGAAGAGTCGCGACTGAACATCAACGGCGGCGGTCATGGCGCCTACCATCCCACCGAGAAGGGGGTCGAGACCGCCTCACTGACGTGGCGCCAGCGGCCGGGCGATCCGCGCGTGCCGATCCCGCGGTCGCAATTCACCCTTCACGTCAGCGAGGTGAACCCGGAGCAGCCGGGGCGGCTCCCCAAGGTGGAACTCGAACTGCACGCCGGCTTCCAGCGCGGGTACATTTACGAGGTTATTTACGAAGGGCGCGACCCGATCGTGCAGGGCACCGGTTTTGCATCGGTGCGCGACCTGATCTCGGCGTTGAAGAACGGCGGCGGGGAGGGCAATCCGCTCCGTGGCGAGGACGGCAAGACGCCCATCGACCACGCCTTCGGCTTCGGGGTTTCACAGAGCGGGCGGTTTCTGCGCGAGTATCTCTACTGGGCGTTCAACGAAGACGAGGCGGGGCGCAAGGTGTTCGACGGGTTGATCCCGAACGTCGCAGGCGGGGGGCTGGGCTCGTTCAACCATCGCTTCGCGCAGCCTACCATGTATGTCACCCAGTATGCGCAACACGACACGCCCTCGGATCGCTTCCCGTTCACCTACGGGATCGACACCGATCCGGCGGGCGGGGAGCCGGACGGAATATTGAAGCGGTGCAAGCCGGAACACCTGCCGGTCGTCTTTCACACCCAGTCGTCGGCGGAGTACTGGACGCGGAGTGGCTCCTTGCCGCACACTGATCCTACCGGCCGGCGCGACGCGGAGGTCCCGGAAAACGTGCGTTTCTATACATTCGGCGGCACGCAGCACGGACCGAGCGGGTATCCGCCCTCCCGCGGCATCGGCCAGACCCCCGCCAATCCCGGCAACTACTATCCCTTTCTTCGTGGCCTGCTGGTGGCCATGCACGAATGGGTGCGCGACGGCAAGGATCCGCCCCCGAGCGTCTATCCGACCATTCGTTCCGGAACGCTGGTCGATTGGGACCAGCGCTCGACCGGCTTTCCCTCCATCCCCGGGGTGCGCTACCCGGAAGTCATCCAGCAACCGGCCCGCCTCGATTTCGGACCGCGCTGGGAGTCGGAGCGCATCGTCGATCAACTCCCGCCGCGACCGGGGAAGTTGTATGGGGTGCGGGTGGCCAAGTGCGACGCCGACGGCAACGTCCTCGGATGCCTCCTGCCCCCCGAAGTGACGGTCCCGATCGCGACCTATACCGGGTGGAACCTCCGCAGGCGCGAAGCCGGAGCCCAAAATCAACTCGTGAGCCTGAATGGATCGTATCTCCCGTTTGCGGTGAGCCGGAAGGAGCGACTCGCGCAGGGCGATCCGCGGCTCTCCATCGAGGAGCGCTACGAGAGCCCGGATGGCTACCTGCGGAAGGTCCGCAAGGCGTGCGACGAGCAGGTGCGCCTGCGCTACCTCCTCGCGGAAGATGTCGACGATATTGTGCGGCGGCAGGAGGATCGCATCAAGCCCCTCTTCGAGAAGCTGCGCGAGGCGGGTGGCGCCGCCAGTCCGCCCTGAATCGACACGCCCCGAGCTGGGCGGCACGGGCTCGCTCACTCGCGCCCCGGCGGGGATTCGGCGGGTCCGGCGGATTCGAGAAAGGCGAGGAGATCGAGGACCTCCTCGCGGTTAAGCACGTTGATCATGCCCGGCGGCATGGCCGATACATTCGGCGCTTCGGGAAGCCGGTACTTGTCCGCGATGACGAGGGAGGGGTGGAGGATGGAAAGGAGGATTGCGTGGCGCGGGAAACGGTTCGCGATACCGGTGAGGTCGGGTCCGAGCACCCCGGCGGCGGTCGCTTCGTCCTTGCCGATGCGATGGCACGCCGCGCAACCGGAGGTCACGAAGGCCTTCTTGCCGTTCTGGAGGGAGCGCCCGCTGACGACCTCCGCGAGGTGCGGAAGCAAGTCGCCCATTTTCCATTCCCGGACCACCTTTTCCGGCGCCGGGGGGGCGGGAATCTGCGGCGGGGCGGGCTGGTGCGGCTCCACCAGCGCCCCCAGGGCGCTTTTCTCCGCATCCGGAAGGTTCGCAACCAGGACCTGCCGGATGCGGGTGGTCGCTTCAGGAAAGGTTCGTCCGCCGCGAAAGGCTTCCACCCGGGCCAGAGCGGCCAGAGCCCGCCGGCGCTTCCCGGTATCCCAGCCCGACTTGATCCGGGTCGCGAAATGGAGGTAGTGTAAGAGGTCCTCGCTGGCCTGCGCTTCGTCCAGGAGGGCGAGGATGGGGTCGAGAGCGCTGGCGCTGCCAAGGTAAGTGAGCACCCTGCAGAGTTCGTGATTCACGAAGCGATGCGGCGAGGGAAGGAGGGGATCGAGCCTGGCGAGGCACGCCTCCCGTGCGGGTTGCCCGGGAGCTCCCATGCGATGGAAGGCAAGTTGGTAGATGCGAAGCGCGAGGAGCTGTTCCCGCGCGGTCATCTTGTGGAGCGGTAGGCTGTTCAGTCTCTTCAACAGGGCTGCCTGCGAAGTGCGGTGCCCGGCGCGGGCGACCGCCAGCCAAGCGGTCAGCGCGTCGGAGCGAAGCGCTTTCTCCTGCCAGTGCTCGGGCGGCTGGTTCTCGATGGCGACGCGCGCCGCAAACCGCACCCAGCGGTCTTCGTGATCGAGGTGCGGCCAGGCCTTCTCGACTGCGCCCGGGGTGCCGGGGGCGTGGAGCGCTTCGAGTTCGCGGCGGAGCGTGCGTAACGCCGCAGCGTTCTTGTCGACCACGACCGCGACCGGGGCACGATCGCGAATCGCCGAACCACCGAAGGTGACGCGGTACAGTCCGGACTGTGTCTTGCGGCCGCCGGTAATGAAAAACATGGCTCCATCGGGGCCGAAGGTGAAATCGGTGACATTCAGCGGACGGCCGGAGAGAAAGGTTTCCCACTTGCCGCTATACGCCGCGCCGGCCGGCGCCAGGTGGACTGCCAGGATCCGGCCGTAGGACCAGTCGGCGATATAGTAGGCCTCCCGGTACGGGTGGGGAAAGAGGGACTTGTACCCGAAACCGACGCCGGTGGGAGAGCCCAGACCAATGTCGAGCGTCGGAGGAAGGCTGTCTTCGTAGTAGACGGGGAAAGTAGAGGGGCTGCCCCGCCAGCCGTATTCGCCACCCGATACGATCTGAAGAATCCGGGTGGGACGATACCAGGGCAGCCCGGCGTCCCATTCCATATCGGCGTCATAGACGAACCCGTCGCCCTCACGGTTGAAGTCGATGTCGAGCTGGTTGCGCAAGCCGCCGGCCACCAGGGTGAAACGCGACGGGGCGTCCGGCGGCGCGACGCCCGGGCGCGGATCGTAGCGGAGGATGTGACCGAACGGGTCCCGGTGCGCGTTGCCGGTTTGCTTGTCTTCGGCCGGAGCGAGGGCGCTGGCGGCGAGTTCGTCGATCGCAAAGTTACGGAAGGGCGATGCAGTGGCGACCTCCCGCGGCGGTTCGACGGAGTCCCCGTGCATGAGGTAAATCATCCGGTCCGGCCCGAGCCGTAGGTGGTTTCGGCCGTGACCCACACCGCCGGCTGTTTCGAGCAGCAAGGTCTTCTCGTCGAATTGTTCGTCGCCGTTCGTATCGCGGAGGCGGTAGAAGCCCTTGGAATTGTTGGCGCTGACGTAGAGGCTGTCGAAGGCGTGGAGAAGCCCGCGGCATTCGAGGAGGGAGTCCTCGACGAGGGTGACCCGGGTTCGCGTGATCGTTCCCGTGGGCGATCGTTGGAAATCCAGGCGGAGGAGGCCCTGTTTTTCGCGGGCGATTGTGAGACGGCCCTTTGGGTCGAAGGCGAGGGAGATCCAGGATCCCTCCTCCGGCAGGGCGCTGCGGATCAGCTCGACTTCGAACCCCGGCAGGTGATCAACCTGGTCGGCGGGGGTGGCGGCGCCGGCCTCCGTCGCCAGGCGCCAGCTCTCATACGCGTCGGTGCGCGGGGAAGGAGTCTGCGCAGGGCAGAGGTGGGCCCAGAGCCAGAGGGAACAAAGGCCAGAGAGGCAGCGGTGAGTCGGGGACATGGGCGGCGTGCATCCGGGCCGCAATCACTTCGCGGGGTCGAGAATCTTGATCCGGATGTCCTTGAATTCGACTTTCATCGGCTCGCTGCTGCCGTGGATCTGGTAGCCGATCAACCGTATCGCTGATGCGCTTCCTTGGAATCGATCAAGCGGGCCCGCACCAGGCCGTCGGCGAGTTTCTCTCCGTTCGGATCGATGTAGATCCGGCTGGTCCGTTTGCCACTCTTCGGATTCACGCCAAAAACGTGGATGTTGAAGATGAAAGCGGGCTCGTCTTCCGCTTTGAACCAATGCACGTTGTCCTTCACATCGGAGATGCTCGAGCTTTGCCCGGGGCCGAACTTGGCATCGATCGTCGGCTTGATGATCATGTGTTCCTTCTCGTCGGCGATCCGGTCGTAGTGCCGCCCGTGGAAATTTCCCTTCAGGATGAGGAAGGCGGTGGCCATGTTATCGTGTCCGTGCGGCACCACCGAGCGGCCTTTCTTCAACGCAAAGATCTGCTGGCCGAAAACCAGCTTGTCCGGCACTCCCTCGATTTTCGGGAACCTGGGCCGTAGGCTGCGCGCACCGTTGTCGACGAACGTCGTAGTTTCCTCGACGCGGTCGAAATCGATCAACTTGAGCAGTTCTGAAAGCTCGATCCGATTCCGGAGCAGATCCTCGATTTGGGCCTGCCATTCGACCTCCTTCAACTTCCGGCCTTTCACGTCCTGGCCGATCTGGTTGACCTGGTTGAGCCATTTCGCCGCGGTGAGCTTGGCGTCCGCCGCCAGGAGATTGCCGGAACAGAGGTGCTCGAGCAGTGAGATGGTCAGGAAGGCCTGCACGGAGCGTTTCGTGAAATCACGACGCGATACGACGCTGGAATCAACGCTCAGAGGGTCGGGCTCGAGATCGAGTGGTTTGGTAGGCATGGTTCTTGATTGGTGACGTGCTGGGCGTTGGGAAGTGTCTGCCTTTGGCGCGGGCCGGTCAACGTCATTTCCCGCCATCCGGAAGTCGACCGCTTCCCGCTCACGGGCGGGCCCCGGCGGCGATCCACCGGCGCACTTGATCGATCTCGCTCTCTTTCAGCAATTCTCCTTCAGGCGGCATGTGCTCGTCGTGAATCATGTCGAGAAGGAGGCTTTCTTCCGGGTGTCCGGGCACGATGGCGGGTCCGCTTTCTCCGCCGGCCAGGATGGCTTCCCGGGTTCGCAGGTCCAGTTCGGCCTCCTGGTGTTTCTTTCCATGGCACTCGAAGCAGAATCGCGACAGGATCCTCTCGATGTCCGGTGCGAATCCAGGCGAATCGCCGCCGGGCGTGCCCTCCCTCTCCAGGCAGCCGGGGGACATCAGGGTCGAGAGCCCGCAGAGGCCGGCGAGGGAGCGGGCCCGGAAGACGTGCCGGAACAACTTCATCCCGGGTGCTGGAAGGGAGGTTCCCTCGCGATTCCCACGATCGATCTTGCAGGGCAAGCGCCGCGCCAGCCGTGGATTCTCATTCTTCATTGCCCGGTGCATCCGGTGGGGGAGGCGCCGGGGCCGGGGTGACCGCTCCAATCACTTCGCTGAGTTCCCGGTGCCGCTCGGGGGACACCCCGGCCGCATCCAGCGCGGCGCGCGCGGAGCCGGGATCGGTGACGCGCCAACGATTGAGCACGTCCCGCATCTTCCCGGTGCGATGACCCTCGTGGCCTATACTGGCCGCCCACTCGAACGCCAGTTGAGGATCCGTGTGCATGAAGGAGCCCACCACCCGGTCCGCGGCTGCATCACGGGTCCTGCCCGCAGGAAGCTGCAGGATCCAATCCCCGGCCGCCATGCTGTCCAGGCGCAGCCAATGATCCGCGACGTCGGCCACCGCCCCGCGCTGAATCTCCCCCACTTCCGGCAGGCCCTCGGCCCACGCCGCCGCTTCCTGCGGGCTGGAGCGGGACCAGGTTGAAGCGATCTCCTGGGCCAACTGCCGGTATTCGCCCGATTGCAGGCTTCCCTCCGGAAGCAGCGCACTGGTTTCATCGAAGATCGCCGCGGCCCGGCCCGGATCGCGTTCCGCCACCTCCCTCAGAACACCCCGGGTGGCGTGTTGGCGGTCACCGGCGGGCAGACTTTGCGCCCAGTCCATTGCGCCGGCGATGTCGTGGCCGGCCCAGCGGCGGCCCGCCACCTCCAGGACCCTGTGCCGTTCGAAGGGGCTCTCGATCGTCGAGGCAAAGTCCGCCGCGGCAGTCGGTTCGCTGTTTCCCCAGAATTCCACCACTCCTCTCAAGGCTCGCTCGCGCGTGGCGGGGTCCGATTGCGCCATCCCCCATTTCACGGCTGCATCGCGATTCCGCTCCGCCCAGAGTTTTGCCATGTGTTCCACCATGTGGAGACTGTTCTCGGAGCTCGGCATCTGGGCCGCATAGTTTGCGGCGGCGGCCGGATCTTTGGACGACCATTCGTGCAGAATGCGGTGCATGGTCTGGCGCTGGTCGGTTCCGGTGAGCTCCGCTGCCCACGCCAGGGCGGCCTCGGGATCCTCCCTTCCCCAGCGCGAGGCCAGCCGCTCGATCGCATGGCGTCGGTCGCGTCCGCGCGGCATCTTCTCCACCAGCCTGGCGACGTCGGGAAAATCGATGCGCTCGCCCCGGTCGAGGCGATCCAGCATCCGGCGCACCGGGTTGGACTGGCTTCCCTCATCATTGCGGCGGCCGGCGGCGTCAGGCCGCTTGCCGGGCTCGCCGGGAGAGCGTGGAGAACCGGCCAGTCCGGGCGACGAGCCGCCGGACGGATCGGCCCGGGCGGACCCGTTTTTTTTCCCACCCGATTTGCCCGAGGCACCGGCCTGGTGCGAGTCCCGCGGCGGCGAGAAGGCAAAGCGATCCACCGCCATCCCGATCGCAAACGATGCCGCCGCAACCAGGAGAAACATTGGGGCGCGAGTCATCTTTGTTCAATTGAAGGTTGGCGGCCAGCTAGGGCCAGCTAGGGCCAGCTAGGGGGTGCTTACGCCGAGCGGGAGGGAGTTCTTCTTGATATCAGCCAGACGCTTCTCTGCCAATTCCCGCATCTCCTTGACGCGGTCCGGGAACTTCGCACTCACGTCGTTCTTTTCCCCGATATCCTCGGCAAGGTTGAAGAGCGCCGGGCCTTGTCCTCCCTTGAGACCGGCTCCCTTGCGCTGTGGAAACAACTTCCAGTCTCCCACCCGGATGGCCTGGAAGCCGTCCCCTCCGTGCCAGTAAAGGAGTTCCCGGCGGGGATGCGCGACTTCCTCCGCTCCGGTCAAGCTGGCCCAAACATCGACGCCGTCGATAACCGGACTCCCCTCGGTGATGGCCTTCAGATCGATGCCGCAGGCGCGGCTGAGGGTGGGCAGGAGATCGATCGCAGCGATCAGGGCGTCGCTTTTCCGCCCCTTTGGAATGACGCCCGGCCAGCGCAAGAGGCAGGGCACGCGCGTCCCGCCCTCGAGAGCCGACCACTTCTTGCCCCGGAAGGGGTCCGCCCTGGATTCCTTGGTCAGTGGCTCGGGGCCGTTGTCGGAGAGAAACACCACGATCGTCTTCTCGGCGAGGTTCCCGTTATCCAGCGTGGTCAGAATCTTTCCGACGCGGTGGTCCATCTCCTCGACTACGTCGCCATACACCCCGAAGGCGGACTTTCCCCTCCAGTCGGGATGGGCCTCGACCGGAAAGTGCGGTGCCGAGTAGGGAAGATAGAGAAAGAATGGTCGATCCTTGCTCTCCAAAATGAACTTGATCGCCTCCTCCGTGAATTTTTCGGTCAGGAGGCGATTCACGAAGGGCTTCGCCACCAGCTCATCACCGCGCCAGAGTTCCTTGGTCTGGTTGTTGCTCTTGTTGATATAGTAGGCCGCGTCGAATCCCTGCCGGTGAGGCCGGAAGGGAGGCTCGTCCCCGAGATGCCACTTTCCCACCATGGCGGTCCGATAGCCATTGCTCTTGAAGACTTCCGCCATGGTGAGCGCCTGCGGACTCATCCCCACCCCCTTCTTCATGAGGTGGCCCACCACGCCCCTGGTCCATCCCAGCCGGCTCGGATAAGCGCCGGTGAGCAGGGCCATCCGCGATGGCGTGCAGATCGTGGCCCCCGCGTAGAAACTGGTCAGCCTGATCCCGTCCCGCGCAAGCCCGTCGAGGTTGGGTGTCTTGATCTTGGGATGGCCGTAGCAGGCGAGGTCATGATAGCCGAGGTCATCCGCCATGATGAGGACCACGTTCGGTTGTTTCGCTCCGAGCGTCGCCTGGATCGCGATTGCCAGGAAGACGGACAGAGAGGCCAGGACTTTCATCAGCGCGCTATGCGGAGGAAATACTGACCTCGTAAGCGGCTCCCGTCCACCACCACTTCATGCTCCATGGGATTCCCGCTTCGCGCCAGGCGCGAGAGTACCCCCAGCTCTCGGCCGCCCACTCATTCTCCCGGTCTCCGGAGGACGAGCGGGTCGAAACTGAATTCCCGGCTGCCCCCGAAACGGGCCTCCGCTCACCTCTTCCGCCGTCGGCGGCCAAAGCACAGGATGGCAAGCGGCAGGAGAAGCATCGTCATGGAAGACGGCTCCGGAATGGTGCCTACCGCCAGGTGATCGATGGCCATCTGGTCACCGTCGGTGGCGAAGCTCGTGAAGACTGCGGAGCGAATGTTGTTCGCGTCGATCGTCAGTCCCAGGAAGTAGAGAAAGTTCTGCTGAAACTCAAATTGGGCCGCCGTTGCGACTCCCAACGAATTGCCACTTCCGTCCGGTCCGTCGAAGGCCTCGAGGGTAACCCGGTTGCCGTTGGAGGTGGGATTGAAGAGGTCGATCGTCATGACTCCGAAGCCGCTGACAGCCCGGTCGAAGGTGGCTGTGAGCGATCCCGTCGGGGGAAGCTGCGCGGAGTTGAAGAGGATATTGGAAGCGCCGTGAAGGCCCTCGCCGTTGCTGGCGGGCGGACGCGAACCCGGGTTTCCGGGACCGGCGGAAAATTCGACGCTGGTGAAGACCCCTGCCCCGGTGAGTGTCACCCCGACGAAGTTGTTCGGGGCGAGCGTTCCAAGCGCGTGGGCATCAAAGTCGAGGATCTCGACCGCACCATTTGGCAGGGCCGTGACTGCATTGGCCCAGTCGGTGGAATTGCTGGCCGGGTTCGCGGTATAGGGAATCACGGCCACGCTGGCTGCAACGGGCAGAAGTCCGACGGCGAAAACGGCGAGGAGTAATGGCTACGGATGGATCATGACGAAATTCCGGGTTTTCTCAAAAGCTGATGATACGAAAATACAATAGGGTATGGTCAAGTGCAAATCGATGGTTGACCCCGCCTTCGCCCGGCGCCTTGCGCCCTCTCGCCCAACTTCTCTCCTCGCAACCACGGACCTTCGCCCCGGAGGAACGCCTCGCCAGACCGAAACGAGGAGAGCGACCCACGTGTGGCCCCTCGTCGCTCCTGCTGCCCAGAGCTACGAAGGGCATCCTTCGCTCTCGTCGCTCGAGCGAGATCCGGTTTCCCGGTCCGGACATGCCGGAGGGCCTCCAGAGGAGTCATGGCCTGGCCTGATCGATTCGGTGTTTTTGTCTCCCCAGTTTGCTGGCTGGTAGGGTGCGCCAGCAGATGCGGAATTGCAATGGGATGCCCCGGCGGAGTTCTCAGGAGTTCCTTAGCATCAACTTTTGCATTAGCGTTCTACGATTGTTGAATATCCGCCCACCTCGATAAGAATGACGCCGTCATCCATGCCCTCGGTCGTCAGTCACAGTTTTAAGATTTTTCTCGGCAAATAAGGCGCCTTCCTGCGGCTATTTGTTTGACCGCGTGGGGGGGGGTAAAAGCCTAGTGTAGTC
>CAUZKZ010000005.1:0-35785 GCA_963580345.1 Verrucomicrobiia bacterium
GAAACTTCGTTTCTTGCCGGCGTCCGGTTGCTGGGCAAGGCGGGAATGAGGTTTGATATCGAGCTGCCTACCAGCGGGCTCGTTCACGGCGCCCGGCTTGTCAAGGTGTGTCCCGACACCCGGTTCATTCTGGATCATTGCGGCAATCCGGATTTGCAATCGGGTGACATCTCGAAGTGGAAAAGCGGTGTGGAAAAGATCGCTGAACACAAGAATGTGGTCGTCAAAATCTCCGGGCTGCTCTCCTGGGTCAAGAAAGGCGCCTGGGGGCCGGATGACCTTGCGCCGGCTGTTGATCATCTGTGGGAGGTGTTTGGACCGGATCGAGTGATGTTTGGCAGCGATTGGCCGGTCGTGACACTCAAGGCGACGTACAAGCAGTGGGTCGACGCACTCCGCCAGGTCGTCGCACGGCGGAGCGCATCCGAGCGACAAAAGCTGTTTCACGACAACGCTGTGAAGTTCTACGGGCTGAGTTAGAGATTCCCCGTGGCTCGGAGTCAGCGAGGCGTGGTCTTACCAAAACACGCCAAAAGTCAGCACCAGACTGATCGCGATCACAACCAGCGCGAGAGCGATCGGCAAAGCGTTACCGCGCTCATCGACCTGCTCCCCCTCCTGCTTCAGTTGCCGTTGAGTTTCCGCCAGCCATTGGCCCGTCTCCTCGCGCGCTACCTCCCCGCGCGGTTGCCAACCTCGCACCACACTCACCAGGAGCATCGTGACGCAAGTTATCGAGAAGGTAATCGGGGCGGTCGCGTTCGAATCCATCAGGGAGGTCGGCAGGAGAGGCACGCCGTAGTGCAGGGCGACTCGCGGGGCCAAGAGCGCGAGGACACCGTACGCGACCCCGGCGACCAGACCGATCGTCGCGCTGCTGCGATGCACCCGGGTAATTGTGCCCATCAAGTAGACGGCCAACAACGGCACAACAAAGGACCCCACCAGATCCAGATAAACAAATATCATCCCTCGAGATTGAAGGGCGGGCACGTAGAGAAAGGAACCAAACACGATCACCGGTGTCAGCCAACGGGCCACGGTCAGATAGTGATGATCGTCGCGGTCTTTTACCAGCAAGCGGCCATAGACGTCGCGCGTTATCAGGGCGGAAAGGGTCGAGCCGATGGAGTCGTAGGTGGAAAATGCGGCCGCAAACAGCCCCGCCACCACCAGTCCCTTGAGTCCGACGTCGGTAAACTCCCTGATCATGACGGGATAGATTGCGTCGACCCGGCGGACGGCATCATCGACCGGCAGCAGATCGAGTTCCGGATACAGCGCCTTTCCCATGATGCCCATGGTCAGATTCAGGAAGGTTACCAGGATCATGATGAGCCCGGCCGGCACGACGGCCATCTTCGCGTGCCACAGACTGCGCGCCCCCAAGAGTCGCATCGACTGTGTGTGGTTCACGATGGAGTAGGCCATGCCTGCGATGAGCAGGCTGATGCAACCCAACCAGACGGGCGAGGATCGAACGAGTTGATGCTTGGCCTGATCATGTTTGTAACCCAGGAGCAGCTTTCCCGCGATGTCGCGGTCCTCCTGGCCCAGGGCGCTCTCCCGGGTTTCCTCGGCCGTCCCCACTCGCAGCACTTGATCGGGGAGCGCCGGGTCGTGTGAAGCGAGGCGATCTCTGATTCCACCCCAGCCGTCCAACTGGCCCCACACGACGACGAAGAACACAATAGCGGCCACGAGCATTACCACCGATTGCAGTGCGTCGGTGACCGCCACGGATTTCAATCCGCCCAACATCGTATACACGGTTGCCAACAGCGCAATCGATCCGACCGTCAACCACGCCTCCGACGGACTCATATTGCAAACGATGACCAAAGTCAGGAAATTGGTCGTTCCGATCATCGCGATGATGACAGTGCGATAGATGACCTGCACCAACACACTGATGATGCGTGCCGTAACCTCGAACCGAGCCTCCAGGTACTCTGCGTTCGTGTACATGCCGGCGCGATACATTTTTGGAACCA
The DNA here is from genome assembly GCA_963580345.1 of Verrucomicrobiia bacterium. Taxonomy (GTDB): domain Bacteria; phylum Verrucomicrobiota; class Verrucomicrobiia; order Verrucomicrobiales; family Akkermansiaceae; genus Roseibacillus_B. The sequence goes on from CAUZKZ010000005.1 coordinate 1,995, forward strand.
CCAGGTGGGCCAACAACAACCATCCACCGACAACTCCCAACCAGTTGGCCACGAAGTACCGCAAGCCCTTTCCGTACGCCGCCCCGGCATCCACTACCAAATCGGTGGAATCGATGGCCGTCGCGTATAACGAGATACCAATCATCCACCACGGCAAACTGCGACCGGCCAAAAACCAATCGCTGCTCGAACGCGTATCGCGACTGCGAAAGAGCGCGTAGACGATAATCGAGCCGTTGAGCAGAAGCACGAGTGACCAATCGATGAAGCTCATTTGTTTTCCGTCTCCAGGATTCGAAGGCCTGTCAACCTAAGAGAAAATTGCGTCGTTGACCGTCACACCCAATCCGGGCCGTTGGTCGAGTGATACCGTGCCGCCAGCAGGTTGGGGCTCGCCCCGAAAAATCGGTTCCACTTCGGAGTCGGGCAACTGGTCCCAACAGGGGATCGGGAAGTGCTCGACCATCGACACGGTAGGTAGCGCCAGCGCGAAGTGGATGTGGACGATTCCGTAAGCGTGCGGTATCAACGCAACGCCGGAGGCGGCGGCCAAGGCGGCGATCTTGCGGCCCTCGGTAAATCCCCCACAGCGTGCCAGGTCGGGTTGGATGATGTCCATGGCCTCCTTTTCAATAATCTCCTGAAATCCGTACCGGGTATATTCGTGCTCGCCGCCTGAAATTGGAATGAAGGTCTCCTGCCGGAGTTTCGCGTAGCTATTCAAGTCGTCCGGAACAAAGGGCTCCTCGATCCACGCCAGATCATATTTCTCCAGCCGTCGGCACATTTTCTTGGCGTAGAGAAAATCCCATCCCATGTAAGCATCCGCCATTAGTTCGATGTCCTGGCCGACCGACTCGCGAATGTTGGCCACATGGTCTTCGTTGGCCCTCATCCCATCGACGCCGTGGCCAGGCCCGGACGGGAACCTCATCTTCATCGCCTTGTATCCCTGCGCGACGTAATCCTGGGCTTCGTCTCGTACCTTGTCGCTGCCAACCGGGTGCAGGGCTGATGCATAAACCGGCACGGAGGGGCGGACGGGCCCGCCCAGTAGATCGCACACCGGTTTGCCCATCGCCTGGCCCAAAATATCCCACAGGGCGATGTCGATCGCGCTCAGCACATGGATAACAGTTCCTTTTCGACCGTAGGGCAAGGTGGCTCTATACAATCGGTCCGCCAGCCCCTCCACCTCAAAGGGGTTTTCTCCAAGCAGCAATCGGTTCAAGTGATTGTAGACGATCGGGGACACGGTCCCGCAACCGTCTTCGCACCAGCCCGAACCGACGATTCCGTCCTCGGTTTCGATCTGTATGACGGCCATGCCCGAATCCCAGAACCCCGAGCTGTGCGTCGACTGAAACTGCGGGTAGACGTCCAAGGGAGTGACCAGGGGCAGGGACTTTTCCCGCTCCGCCAAGTGACCCCAGATCGATCGGTCGGAATGGCGAACGCGAACCTCCTTTATCCTCATCATGAAAAAATTCCGGAAATAATCATGAGCCGATCCCTGGGCCGGCATCGGTTTGATTACCTGTCGTCAATCTGCGACGCCGATTGGCAGCTCGTCAAGATCCTTGGAGTGATAGCCGGGAAACCGCTAATTCAGGCCAGAATCTCCTTCACGACGCGCGCGTCCTCCACCCCGGTGAGGCGGAAGTCGAGGCCCTGGGACCTGTAAGTGAGCAGCTCGTGGTCGATTCCCAGCTGGTGCAGCATGGTGGCGTGGACGTCGTGCACCGAGACGGCGTCCTTCGCGACGGCGTAGCCCAGCTCGTCGGTAGCGCCGAAGCTGGCGCCTCCCTTGATCCCGGCACCTGCCATCCAGAGCGAGAAGGCCTTGATGTGGTGATCGCGTCCGTTGCCCTGTGCCATGGGAGTGCGTCCGAATTCCCCGCCCCAGATGATGAGGGTGTCCTCGAGCATGCCGCGGGCCTTGAGGTCATTGACGAGCGCAGCGGTGGCCTTGTCGATGTGGCCGGAGACGGTCTTGATGGCGTTCTTCACCCCCCCGTGGTGGTCCCAGCCGCGGTGGTAGAGCTGGATGAAGCGCACCCCGCGTTCGGCGAGGCGCCGGGCCAGCAGGCAATTCGAGGCGAAGGAGCCATCCCCCGATTTCGCCCCGTATTGTTCGAGGATGTGCTTGGGTTCTTGGGAGACATCCATCAGGCCGGGCACGGAGGCCTGCATTTTGAAGGCCAATTCGTACTGCGCGATGCGGGTGGCGATCTCCGGATCGGCTTGCCGTTTTCCAAGAAGGCGGTTGAGCCCGTTAATGGTCTCCAGCAGGTCGCCCTGGTCTTCGCGGGTAACGCCGGCCGGATTGTTGACATAGTGCACTGCATCGCCCCTGGAGTTGAAGCGGACGCCCTGGAACTTTGAAGGCAGGAATCCGCTGTGCCACTGCCGCGCCGCGATGGGTTGGTCTTGCCCGCCGCCGGAGGAGGTCATCACCACGAAGCCGGGCAGTTCGTCGGTGTCCGCACCGAGTCCGTAGAGCAGCCACGATCCCATGGAAGGACGGCCCGGGATGACGGAGCCGGTATTCATGAAAGTGTGGGCGGGGTCGTGGTTGATCTGCTCGGTGTGCATGGAGTTGATCACCGCGATGTCGTCCGCGATCGATCCGATCTGCGGAAAGGCGGAGGACATGAGGCGTCCGCACTCCCCGTAGGGCTTGAACTCGTGCTGGGGACCGAGGCACTTGAGCTTGTTGCGATCGCCCTGCAACTGGGCCAGTTGTTGGCCCTTGGTAAAGGACTCCGGCATCGGCTGTCCGTTCAACTTGGCGAGCTCCGGCTTGTGATCGAGGGTCTCCAGGTGCGAAGGGCCGCCCGCCATGCAGAGGTGGATGACACGCTTGGCCTTTTGAGGGACGTGGAGCTTTCCATCCAGCACACCCCGCCACTGCGAGGCGGCGTGGAGATCGCGGGTCAGGAGGTAGGCCAGGGCGGCACTGCCAACCGAGTAGCTGGAGCCCTTGAGAAAGGTGCGGCGGTTGATGTCGAGCGGGTTCATCTGGTGGTCAGGAAGGTGGCAAGCGGGGCGCTTACCCTACAAATCGGCGGATGACGCGGACGATTGTAGGGCGGCCGCTCCGGCTGCCACGCATGGGAGTTGGTGACTAGTATCTGGTAATCGATTCGTGAAGGTTGAGGAGGGCCCGCGTCACGGCCGTGGTGGCGGCGAGCTCGGCGGGGTCGAGCTTGCCGTCGGCGGGCTGCATGCCGACGCCCAGGAGGGCCTTGGCGTCCTCCGGCTTCGCGCTGTAGCGGGCCAGTTGTTTGTCGTAGAGGGCGGTCAGCAGGGCGGACTCGCCGCCGTGTGGCTTGCGGGCCAGGAGCCGTTGGAAACCGTCTTCGAGGCGGGCCGGAAACTCTTTGTTAGATGCCACCAGGTGCTGGGCAAACACCCGCGCGGCCTCCACGAAGGTCGGATCATTCAGCAGGTCGAGCGCTTGTTGCGGAGTGTTCGAAGTGGAGCGGCTGGCGGTGCACTCCTCGCGCGGCGGGGCATCGAAGGCGACCAACATGGGGTGCAGGAAGGAGCGCTGCCAGTGCATGTAGACTCCGCGGCGATACTGGTCGGCACCACCGCTGGCCTTGTATTTACGTTTTGGGAAGTTGAGTTCGCGGTAATAGCCGGGGGGCTGGTAGGGCCGCGCGCTCGCTCCACCGACCTGGGGGTTGAGCAGGCCGGAGACGGCGAGGGCATTGTCACGCACGAACTCGGCGGGGAGGCGGCGCGGGTTCTGCCGGGCGTAGAGCATGTTGTAGGGAGCGCTCTCGACCTGCTGCGGGGAAGCGTACGACGATTGCTGGTAGGTTTTGGAGGTGACGATCGACTTGACGAGTCGCTTCACGTCCCACCCGGAAGAGGTGAACTCGACGGTGAGCCAGTCGAGCAGTTCGGAGTGGGTCGGCCACTGGCCCTGGTTGCCGAGATCCTGCAGATCGCGCGAGAGGCCGGTGCCGAAGAAGAGAGCCCAGACGCGGTTTACGAAGGCGCGAGCCGTGAGGGGATTGTCGGGGGACGCGATCCAGTGCGCGAGATCGAGGCGGGTGAGGCGTTTTTCGTCCTTGGGGGGTGCGGAAGATCCGGAGAGGAATTCCGGGACGGCGGGCTCCACAACCGGACCGGAGCGATCGGTCCAATCACCACGGGGGAGGATGCGGATCTCGCGGGGATTGGCGGCGAGGGTGACGAGAGTCATGCGGGTTTTGCCCTTGGCGGCGTTGGCCTCCTCGTCGAGCTTCGCGATTCTCCGGCGGATCGGTTCGAGCGCCGGGGCGATGGTTCGATAGTGCGCGAGGAGAGGCGCCTTTTGCTCCGGGGTGAGCGCCTTGGCGGCGCTCTCGACCAGGGCCTTGCGGGCGGGTTCAGGGAGACCGGAGAGCGCCGCGTCAGGGTCGGAAGTCTGGCGCCCCGCGAGGTCCCAGAGGACCACCCCGCCGTGCTGGGTGTAGGCCACCTGTGTGATCTTCTTGCCGGCCCCGAGATTCAGCTTGTCGGCGGGGACCTCGATCCGCACCCACTTGCCGGCCTCGGGAAGGGCCCCGGCGGGGTGGTGATCGGCGCCGTTGCTGCCCTTTCCGTAGGGAATGAGATCCTGCCCCCACCAGGCCCGGTGCTCCCACTTTCCGTCGGCATGGAACTGCAGCATGATTTGCTTGGGCGGATTCTTGGGATCGAGCCACACGTGGGCAAAGAGCTTGTCGCCGGCCGCCATCAGGACCGGCTTGCTGGATGCATCCACGATGTGTTGCACGAGGCCGCCGCTTTCCTGGCGGCGCGCGATCGAGCCGGAGTGCACGTTCTCGGTGACCTTCTGGACCTTGACGAGGGGCAGCTCCTCGTCGTCGAGGATTGTGACGTCCTGGGGCTGGCGGGAACCGGCTTTCGACTTGAGGTCCGCCACCCATTCCTGGAAGGCCACTTCCAGCACGGGAGTGTTCTTTTCCAGTTCCGCGCGGGCCGTGTTTCTCTCCTTCTCGATGCGCGCCAGCGCTTCAAGTTTGTCCGGTTCGGGAACATCGAGCGCGGGCCCCCACCGATCGAGCTTGAAGCCCGGGTATTTCTTGATTTCGGCGCCGGGGTTGAAGCGGCCGTCACCGTTGTAGGCGCCCTTCTCGTAGATGTCCGCGAAGAAGGACTGCATGGAGTAGAAATCCTTCGTCGTGAACGGGTCGAACTTGTGGTCGTGGCACTCCGAGCAGCCCATGGTGGATCCCAGGAAGGCCACCGAGGTGGTGCGCACCCGCTCGGCATAGTACTTGGCGATGTACTCCGCATCTTGGATGCCGCCCTCTGCCGAGACCTGGTGGACCCGGTTGAAGGTGGTTGCGACGTATTGTTCGGTGGTCGGGTTTTCCAGCAAATCGCCGGCCAGCTGCTCCACGATGAACTTGTCGTAGGGCTTGTTTCGGTTGAAGGACCGGATCACGTAGTCGCGATAAGGCGTCACGTCGCGCTCCTTGTCGCCGTGGTAGCCGACCGTGTCGGCGTAGCGGGCGAGGTCGAGCCAGAGGATGGCCATGCGCTCACCGTAGTGGGGAGAGGCCAGCAGGCGGTCGACGGCCTTGGCGAGTTCGAACTCGCGAAACTCGTCCAGGGTCGGCGGAAGGCCGATGAGGTCGAAGGAGAGGCGACGGGCCAGGGTGTTGAGGTCGGCGGGTTGGGAGAGCTTGCGGTTTTCCTCGGGCATTCCGGCCAGGATGAAGTTGTCGATGGGATGCTCGGCGCTCAGGGCGGGAACCGCGGGGCGTTTGGGTTTGATATACGCCCAGTGCGGTTCGTACTTGGCGCCCTGTGCAATCCACTCCTGCAGGGTCTTTTTTTGCGCGGGAGTGAGGGACTTGTGCGAGTCGGGCGGAGGCATGTGGTCGTCCTCGTCCTCGGTGTTGATGCGGCGGACGAGTTCGGAAGCTTTCACGTCGCCGGGGACGAAGGCTTCTTTGGCGAGCGCCACTTCACGCACATCGAGGCGCATCTTGGCCTTGCGGGCGGCCTTGTCGGGCCCATGACAGGCGAAGCAATTCTCGGCCAGAATGGGCCGGATGTCGCGGTTGTAGGCAAGCGGTGCGGAGAAGGACGGGGAAACCCCGGCAAGGAGGAGCGCGAGGCTGGTCAGGCGCATGGTGAAGATGCTGTAGCTCGTGTTTCGATGGATCGCAAGGACGGGGTTGGCGGAGGCTGTCCTGTGATTGCAGGATAAGGGTTCATACTGCCGGGAAAGCCGGAATATTGCCATTGAGGCGAGGGATGCGGCGACGGGGAGCGAGTTGGCCCCGAGGCCGGGAGGCCACCCGGGCGGGGCGCCGCTTCCGAAGAAAATGCGGAAGGAACCAAGCTTCTCACTTCCGCATCAAGCGAGAAAATCGTCAACCAGCCGGCTCGCGGAGACGCTTCGGGGTTCCACTGCCACCGGACCGCGAATTTGCCCGCCAGCGCCTCACGACAATACCCGGCTTGTTGACCAATCGAGCCACGCGCTGGTAAGTGGCGTCGTAGTCCGCCGCCATGGCCTTGTATTCTGCGTCGGTGGGATCGGGAACTCCTGTGTCGGTGAAGGCGGCTCAGGGCACGGCCACCTTCAGCTCAAAATGTCCTTCACGACGCGCGCCGGCTCCACCCCGGTGAGGCGCATGTCGAGTCCCTGGAACTTCACCGAGAAGCGTTCGTGGTCGATGCCGAGAAGGTGGAGCATGGTGGCGTGGAGGTCGCGGACATGAACGATGTCCTTCACGGAGTTGTATCCGAGTTCGTCGGTGGCTCCATAGGTGGTTCCGCCCACAATCCCGCCTCCCGCCAGCCACATGGAAAAGCCTTTCATGTGGTGATCGCGGCCCGCGCCGCCCTTCCCCTGGAACATGGGGGTGCGTCCGAACTCGCCGCCCCACACGATGAGTGTTTCGTCCAGCATGCCGCGTTGCCTGAGATCGGTGAGGAGGGCCCAGGTGGGCTTGTCGGTGAGTCCGCAGCAGATGTTCATGTAATTCACCAGTCCACCGTGGTGGTCCCAGCCGCGGTGGTAGAGTTGGATAAAGCGCACGCCCTTTTCGGCGAGGCGGCGGGCCAGGAGACAATTCGAGGCGTAGGATCCGTCGCCGGGCTTGGCGCCGTACATCTCGAGAATGTGCTGCGGTTCCTTGGAGACGTCGGTGAGCTCCGGGACGCTGGCCTGCATGCGGAAGGCCATCTCGTAGGCGGCGATGCGGGCCTCGATTTCGGGATTGTCGACCGCCTCGTTGCGGTGGCTGTCGAGTTGCTGGATGGTCCGGACCAGGGCGTTCTGGTGGTTGCGCGAGACGCCCTGGGGGTTGCTGACATAATGCACCGGGTCACCGGCGGAGTTGAACTCCACGCCCTGGAAACGGCTGGGAAGCATGCCGGCTCCCCACTGGCGGGCCGCGATCGGTTGCGGATTGCGCCCGCCCACGCTGGTGAGCACCACGAAACCGGGGAGGTCGTCGCTGTCGCTGCCGAGGCCGTAGTTGATCCAGGATCCCATCGAGGGCCGCCCGCTGATGGCGGTCCCGGTGTTCATGAAGGTGTGGGCCGGATCGTGGTTGATCTGCTCGGTGAGCATCGAATTCACGATGCAGATGTCGTCCGCCATCTTGGCGGTGTGGGGCAGGAAGTCGGAGATCATTTGTCCGCTCTTCCCGTACTTTTTGAACTTGGTGAGGTGTCCCTGGACCTTGAGCTTCTGGCCCTGGAGTTGTGCGATGGGTTGGCCCGCGGTGAAGGACTCCGGCATCGGCTGGCCGTTGAGTTCATCCAGCTTCGGCTTGTAGTCGAAGGTCTCGAGGTGGGACGGGCCGCCTGCCATGCAGAGGAAGATGACGCGCTTGATGCGCTGCTGGTGGTGCGGGAAGCCGGGCAGGCCGTGGTAGGAGGTATCGATCCCGGCACCGCGAGCGTCCCTCCCGAGAAGGGAGAGCAGGGCGGCGGAGCCGAAGCCGATGCCAGCCTGGCCGAGGAAGGCGCGGCGCTTGATTTCGGTGTGGAAGGAGGCGTTCATTATTATTGAGTCGCGAAGTAAGCTGGTGACGCGAAAAGGGAATTGTAGGGCGGCCCGCCGCCGCATCGCTTTGGCGTGGCAAGCCGCTCCGGCTGCCGGTCGATTAGTTTCTGGTGTATGTTTCGCTGAGGTTGAGGATTGATCTCGCCACCGTGGTCCAGGTGGCGTGCTCGGATGGGTCGAGGTCGTCGGGCACGGGTGCCTGACCGGAGGAGACGAGTTCTTTCGCTGCGGCGGGGTTGGCCTTGAACTCTTTTTCCGCCAGCGTGAAGAGCCTGCCCATGAGCATGCGTTCCTTGTCGTCGGGGGCGCGGGAGACGGCGAGGCGGAAGGCGTGGTCGAGGCGTTCCTGATTCGACCTGCCACTCTCCCGGAGAATGCGCTCCGCAAAGACGCGGGCCGCTTCCACGAAGGTGGGATCGTTGAGAAGAGTCATGGCCGCGATGGGGGTATTGGAGCGCGGGCGTTCGGCGGTGCACTCTTCGCGGGTGGGGGCATCGAAGGCGCGCAGCATGGGGTGGAGAAACTGGCGTTGCCAGTGGATGTAGACGCCGCGGCGCCACTGGCGCTGGTCGGGGTGGTGCGCGTACTTGCGGGCCGGGAAGTTGAGGTGGCGATAGTAGCCGGCGGGCTGGTAGGGCTTGGCGCTGCCACCGCCGGACTCGGGGCGCAGGAGGCCGGAAATGGAGAGCGCATTGTCGCGGATCGTCTCGGCGGGGAGGCGGAAGCGCGACTGGCGGGCGACGAGACGGTTGTAGGGATCGCGCGCGCGCAGGGCAGGGGACTCGAGCGAGCTCTGCCGATAAGCGCGACTGGTAACGATGATTTTCACGAGGTGCTTCATGTCCCAGCCGGACTCGTAGAACCCGACGGCGAGGTTGTCCAGCAGCTCGGGGTGGGCGGGGGCCTCGCCCTGGCCGCCAAAGTCGTCGAGGCGCCTGGCGATTCCGGTTCCGAAGAGAAGATACCAGAAGCGGTTGGCCATGACGCGGGCGGTGAGGCCGCCGGATCCGTTTTTCGGGCCGGTAAGCCAGTTGGCGAGGTCGAGCCTGGTGGCGCGGCCGTCTTTCTTGAGTGAACCCATGAATTCGGGGACGGCGGGTTCTACGACGGGACCGCTGTCATCGAGCCAGTTGCCGCGGGGGAGGACGCGGATGGAGCGAGGCTTGATCGAGACCGTGATCATGGTGGTGCGGGTGGCCTTCTGGAGGGCGGCGTGCTCGGCTTCGAGTTTCTTTTTCTTTTCGGGGTCGGCGGTCGTGGCGATGAGAGCTTCGAGTTCGGCGAGGCGGGCCCGCTCGCGCTTGGTGTGGACCGCGATCTCGGGTGGGCGCTTGGTGGGGAGGGCATTGGAGCCGACCTTGAAGTGCTGCGATTCGTCCACGTCGGCGAAGAAGGCTCCCAGCGCATAGAAGTCCTTGGTGGAGTAGGGATCGTACTTGTGATCGTGACACTGTGCGCATCCGACCGTGGCGCCCATCCAGACATTGGAGAGGTTGCGAACCCGGTCGGCGAAGTAAATGGCAAGGTACTCCTTGGCCTGCACGCCGCCCTCGTGGGAAGTTTGGAGGAGGCGGTTGTAACCCGTGGCGATCTTCTGGTCGACGGTTGCGTCGGGAAGCAGGTCGCCGGCCAGTTGTTCACGGGTGAACTGGTCGAAGGGCATGTTGTCGTTGAAGGCGTCGATGACGTAGTCGCGGTAGGGCGAGATGCTTTGGTCCTGGTCGCCATGGTAGCCGACGGTGTCGGCGTAGCGCACGAGGTCGAGCCAGTACATGGCCATGCGCTCCCCGAAGTGGGGGGAAGCCAGAAGCCGGTCGACGGTCCGGGCGTAGGCCCGTTCTTCCCTCTTCGCCGAGGCTTCGGGGGACAGGTCGCCCTCCGGGCTACGAAGGGCGACCTCGAACTCGCGAAGCTCGTTCAAGGTCGGAGGCAGGCCGATCAAGTCGAAGTGGAGGCGCCGGAGGAGAGTGATGGGGTCGGCATTGGGAGAAGGGGGAAGCTTTTCCTTTTCGAGATTGGCGAGGAGGAAGTTGTCGATCCAGTTGACGGGCCAGTCCTTCATGGTCACCTCGGGGACGGGATGGCGTTTGGGCGCGAGGTAGGTCCACGGCTCAGCGTACGGGGCGCCCTGCGCGATCCATCTCCTGAGGAGTTCCTTCTCCCCGGGCTCGAGCTTCTTGTGCGACTCCGGGGGCGGCATGATCTCGTCCGGATCGGTTTCATTGATGCGGGCGACCAGCTCGCTTTCCTCGGGCTTGCCGGGAACAACGGGGTCGCCCAGTTCGCCGCCTTCGGTGGCGCCCTTGAAGGTGTCGAGTCGCAGGCTGGACTTGCGTTTCTTCTTGTCGGGTCCGTGACAGGCGAAGCAGTTGTCGGAAAGAATGGGGCGGATGTCCCGGTTGAAGTCGACCTGGGCTTCGCCCGAAAGCGGAAAAAGCAACCACAGAAGGCACAGAAAATGCAGGAGTTGGATCCTTGATAGCCGCATCGAGGAAAGCTTAACGTTGGGAACTACGAGCGCAACCCGAGAATCTTGCCCCGGACTGGTGAAAATCGCCGTCCCGTGCAAAGTCATGATTCAAGCTTGATGTCACCGGGGGTGCTTGTAGTTGAATAAGAGGACCTGCTGCATGCCGGAAAAGAAAGACACCGCGAAACCCGTCGACTCGGTCGATCGCTTGCGGGAGCGCATCCGGGAGCTCGAGCGCGAAGTTGAGTCCGGGCGCGAGATCCAGGAGGCTCTCGCCAAGAGCGAGGAGCGCTTCGCCCTCGCCGTGCAGGGAACCTCGGAGGGATTGTGGGATTGGGAAGTCGGGACAGACGTGGTCTACTACGCGGATCGCTTCATGGAGCTGCTCGGTTACGGAGCGGGTGGGTTCGAGCATAAATTCGAGGAGTTCGAGAGCCGTCTTCATCCCGACGATCACGGGCCCACGCTCGAGGCCGTGCAGCGGCACCTCGAGTCGAACGTGCCCTACGACGTGGAGTATCGGCTACGTTGCAAGAGCGGCGAGTACCGGTGGTTTCAAGCTCGAGGCGCTGCGATCCGCGATGGAAACGGCAAGGCCACGCGCATGGCGGGATCGATCACCGATATCACGGAGCGGATGGAGGCCCGGACCAAGCTGATCGAAACGAGGCGGTCGGCGGAAGATGCGATGGCGCAGCTTGGGGCCTTTTTCGACCTTTCCCTGGACCTCCTGTGCATTGCCGGGCCGGACAGCTACTTCAAGAAAATCAACCCGGCCTTTACCGAGACGCTCGGGTACACCGAAGCGGAATTGATGGCCGAGCCTTTTCTCAGCTTCGTGCATCCGGAGGATCACGCCGCGACCATTGCCGAAGTGGAGAATCTGGCGGGAGGATCCGACGTGATCCACTTCCTGAACCGCTACCGCCACAAAGCCGGCCACTATCTCTGGTTCGATTGGAGTGCGGCCGCCGCGCCGGACCAGGGGCTGATGTATGCGGTGGCGCGGGATGTGACCGAGCGCCGCCGGGAAGAGGCGGAATTGCTGGAGGCGAAGATGGCGGCGGAGAGTGCCAACCGGGCCAAGAGCGAGTTTCTCGCCAACATGAGCCACGAGATCCGCACCCCGATGAATGGCATCATCGGGATGACGGAGCTCCTCCTCAACACGGACCTGACGCGGCGTCAACGGGAGTACCAGAAGCTGGTGCTGGAGTCGGCCGAGTCCCTGCTGACGGTCCTGAACGACGTGCTCGATTTCTCGAAGATCGAGGCGGGCCGCCTGGAACTCGATCCCCACGAGTTCGATCTGCGGGATTCGATCGGGGACACGCTGCAGGCCCTCGGAGTTCGCGCTGCGGAGAAGAATCTGGAGCTGAATTATCACGTGGCGGCGGAGGTCCCAACCATGGTGGTGGCGGACCTGAGCCGGCTCCGGCAAGTGTTCGTGAACCTGGCCGGCAACGGTATCAAGTTTACGGGAGAGGGCGAGGAGGTGGTGGATATCGCCCTCGAGTCGCTCCGCGGGAAGGAAGCCTGTCTCCACACCCTGGTGCGGGACACCGGGGTGGGCATCCCCGCCGAGAAGCAGGCCATGATTTTCGAACCCTTCACGCAGGCCGAGGGGTCCACCGCGCGGCGCTTTGGCGGGACCGGGCTAGGACTTGCGATTTGCCGCCAGATCGTTGAACTGATGCGCGGGCGGATCTGGGTCGAAAGCGAGGAAGGGGTGGGCAGCACCTTTCACTTCACGGCCTGGTGCGGGGTGGGCGAGGAACCGGACGATTCGCTGAGGCCGCAGCTTCCCGGGTCGCTGCAGGATTTGCCGGTGCTGGTGGTGGATGACAACCGGACCAACCTGACGATTCTCGAGGAGATGTTGCGGAACTGGGAGCTTCGCCCGACCCTGGCCGCGTCCGGGGCGGAAGCCGTCGAGCTGATCGGCGACAATTCTTCTCCGGGGGGCCCGCGGTTTCCGCTGGTTTTGTCGGATGTCATGATGCCGGGGATGGACGGCATCGAGCTGGCGAAAAGTCTGAGCAAGACCTGCGCGGCACACCCCCCAAAGATTTTGTTTCTTTCCTCGGACGGTGCGACAAACAGCCTTCGCAAGGCGGGAACCTATGGGGTGGAGCGAGTCCTCACCAAGCCCGTGAAGCAATCCGATCTGCTGGATGCCATCACGGCGGTCCTGGGGAGGGCGAGTCGCGACAGCGAACCCACCGGTCACGATTCGGGATCCGAGCGGGTTCCGGGCATGCGCGTCCTGCTCGTCGAGGACGGGAGAGTCAACCAAATCGTGGCGACCAGGATGCTGGAAGGCAGGGGCCACGAAGTGTCGCTGGCGGGCAACGGGAGGGAAGCGTTGGCCGCGTTTGAGAAGGGCCAGTTCGATGCAATCCTGATGGACATTCAAATGCCGGAGATGAACGGCTTCGAGGCGACCCGGGCCATTCGGGAAAAGGAAAAGATCGCCGGGAGACGGATCCCCATCATCGCCATGACGGCGAATGCCATGAAGGGCGACCGGGAGTCCTGCCTGGAGGCCGGAATGGACGACTACGTGGCCAAGCCGGTGCGCGCCTCGGAGCTCTTCGAGACTCTCGAGCGCCATGCCAGGGCGGGTTGAGTCTCCCCAAAAAGAACAGGGCCCCGTCAAGCGGAGCCCCGATCTGCTCGCTGGAACGGTCTGACGGTCGATCATAAATTCGACAACGTTGTCGAACTTATGCACCGGAGGCAGGACTATCTCTGGGTGGCGCGGAGCCGCACGAAGAGCGAGTCTCCGGGAACGAAGTTGGCGGGACTGGAGGTGTAGACGACGGTTCTTCGTCCACCCCCGTTGAGGGTGAGGGCCGCGAGCTCGAATTTGTCGCCGAGGGGCTGCCAGTTGGTGAGGTCGGTCGAGCACTCTGCGGTGAGGAGGACGTCGTCCGCGGCGAGGTTCTGGGTATAGGTGAGCGTGACGATGCCGTTGTCGAGAGCGAGAACGGGGAGGCCAACGATGTCGCCGGGGGAGTGACCGATGACGTAGTCGAGGAGATCGTCGATGCCATTGGCGTCCAGATCGGTGCCCGCAGTTCCACGGAAGGTGGTGGCGTCGCTGGCGTTCGGATTTCCGTGCGTATCGGCGCTGGAGCGCCAGTTACGGGGAAGGGCGGGATCGGGCCTGGAGGCGGGGTCGATCAAAACGAGGCTGGCACCCAGCCCGTCCGGGGCGGTGGGCCAGGGAAGGGCATCGTTGTAGCGAAACTCCGCGATAGTGCTGTTCGTGGCGTCTTCGAGCTTCAGGGTTTCGCCGTCGTTGTTGAGGACGCTGAAGTTGGCAAACTCGCCGGCAATCGGGAGTGCGATTCCGTGGACGGCCTCGAAAGCGGCCCGGTTTAGCACCAGCAAGACACGCTTTCCCGGAGCCAGGCTGGTGACGGCGCTGCCGGTGAAGTCGAAGGAGATGCCGGCGGTGGCGCTCACCCCGGTCAAATCGAGCGTCACCGTGTCGCTGATGTTGAGGAGTTCGATGAACTCTTCTCCGGGTTCGCCGGACGGATGGTACATGATTTCGCTCACCACCAGGTAGAGCTGGGTGTCACTCGGATCAAGCGGGGAGGTGGTTTGGGCGATGACGATCCCGGCTTGGTCCTTGAGGGTGAGTTGTTCTCCATAATTGGAGAGGTGGCCGGCGTAGCTGCCCTGCACGAAGTGGTTTTCTCCGCCCTTCGGAGAGAGGGCCCGGCTCCGGAAGGCAGCGGGATCGGGTGAGAGGTAAAGACTTTCCCCGGCGGGGATCACGGTTCCGCCTTTGAAGACGTGATCGACGCCGCCCTCGAGGATCCATCCCGAGACATCGAGGTCGTAGGAATTGGGATTGGTCAGCTCGATGAACTCCTCGTCCTGGTTTCCGGAGGACGGATTGTGTTCGATGGCACCGAACGCGGTGGTGGGAGCAATGGGTTGCGGGGGGGGAATTCCCGCGCCCGAGCCACCGCCCACGGCAATGTCGGAGAGTTCACAGGAAAGGAGCATGTCGGAGTTGGTGGGGTCGAAGTTAAGAGCGTGAAAAGCGAGAACATTGGGGCCATTCCGCAGCGAGCCCTTGAAGGCAGTGATGTCGAACTCCTCGAAGACGAGGGCTTGCGAGTCACGATGCACCGTCTCGGCTTCCGAATTCCAGGTGAGGGGAGTGGGATCATTGCGGCCCAGGACGGGAGTGCCGTTCAGGAAGGCGACGAAGCCGTCGTCGTACTTCACGCGCAGTTTGAGGAACGAAATGGAATCGAGGTCGGCCACGTCGAATTCATAGCGCACGTAGCAGCTGTTGTTTTCGTTGGTGCCGTCGCCGTCGACGTCGATGCGGAGGGCGGCGGGAATGGAGGGTGAGAGCAGGTCAATTCCAAGGAGCGGGGTGTAGGTCATGCTGACGGAGCGCTCGTAGCCGACTCCTCCCGTCCCGGAGAGCCAGCCGGAATCGTTGAATCCGGGCTGTTTCCAGGTGTCGCCGAGGGAGTTGTCGGTCGGGACGAAGGCGGTGACGGGAGCGTTTGCCGCGACCAAGACGGCGCCGCTGCCGGCCTGGCCTTCCGTGACGGCGAGATAGAGAAGGCGGGGGTCGAGGTACTCGCTGACAATGCGGTCGTTGGCAGCCTGGAGAGTGTATTGGGTGGATCCGAAATGGGCATTGCCTCCCCACTTCTCCTTGTCGAGCAGGACGTCGGCCTCGAGCTGCGGGATCAGCTCGTTGATGCGGTTGTGGAAGTAGCCGCTGGCGAGATGCTGGTCGATGAGGGTGCGAATCCGCCGGTTGAGCATGGCGCGGGTGCGCGGATTGGCGACCATGACTTCGAGAAAGTGATTGTACTTCCCGCCGTGCAGGATGTGAGGACGGGCCCCGATGTAGGGGTGGCTGGCCTGCGGATTGTTGTAGACGATGGTGTCGGTATTGAGGGCGTTGGGTCCGAAAGTGAGGTCGAGATCCCAGGGCAGCATGGTCCACTCCCCGCTCCCCTCCGTATCGCGGTAGAGGTAGTGGTTCTTGTCGCTGGCGTCGATGTTCTGCGAAATGCAGGTGGTGGCCATGTAGTTGATTTGAGTGGGGATATTGACATTGTCGAAGAGATAGGACTCGAGATTGTCACCGGTGAGTTGAAGCCGGCCGATGAAACGGGTGAGGTCGGTCTTGTCTTCATGGAGGCGGGTTTTTTTCTCCCACCGGGAGAGGGGAGCGGACGGTTCGTAGGTGGTTGGGGAGCTGGCTCCTTTGTAGAGGGCGCCGTTGGGATCGAAATTCCAGCGTCGCAGAAAGTCGCGGTCCGGTTGTTCGACCAGGATGGCGACGTTCCAGAACTCGCCGTTCTGCCGCAGGTGAACGAGGAAGGACTCGGGGGACGGCATCCCGGCATCGCGCTGGTGCTCGTAGGTGAGGACGGTGCGCAGGTAGCTCTTGTCGGTGTAGGTGGTGTTGAGATTGATCTCGTCGACCCGTGGGACGCCCTCGCGGAAGCGGAAGTGGTGGCCGTCGTTGAACTCGATCTTGTAGCTTTTCTTCGGCCAGGCGGCGGAGGTGCCGCCGCGAATGCGGGTGAAGATGTTGTCGTAGAACTCGCCATTGAAGAAGAAGGCACCGCGCGTCCCGGAGCGGGTTTCGGTGCCGGCGGGGTTCTCCACAAAGCGCCTCATGATGGGGAGCGGGCTCGTGATGCGGGGATCGAACGGGACAGTGCCGTGGTACTCGGGGGAGTTGAGGGGATCGAGGAAGAGGGGCGCCTTGCTGGTGCCGTCCTGGCTCCGGGCGGTGACTCGCCAGCGCACCATTTGACGGGCAATGAGGTCCGCCTCGGGAATGGTGGCGCTGTAGAGCCCCCCACCGGTATCGGTCATGCGGAGGCGGATCTCGTTCTCGAACATGATGCGGTAGTGCAGGGTGATGGAGGTGACCGGAGAAGGGCCGGGAAGAACCTCGGCCGTTATGACGAGGTCTTCATCGGAGCGGGGGACGGGCATCGGATTCTCGGTGAGGTTGCGGATGATGGCGCCGGCCGGGCTGTTGTTGGGCGCGCCGGGGGTGGGGGGAAAGAGCGCCTTCTCGACGAGGGGATCGCCATGAAACCCGTAACTTACGTTGGCCTGCTGGGGCGGATAGAGCGGGGCGAACTCGGTCAAGATGGTGGAGCCATCGGGTTCGACGAGAGCGAGGTAGTCGCCGTCTCCGTCGAGGCGGAAGTTGGTGTGCAACTCGGATCCGGCGGTGCGGTCCTTGTCGGAAGCGAACACCACCAGGTAGCCCAGGCCGGGCACCGAGGTGGCTGGAAATTGCCACTTGGTGAGGTCGAGGGGGTCGTCGGTGAGGTAGTGGCCGTCGAGGGGAGCCGCGAGGAGGCCCGGGTTGAAGATCTCGACCCAGTCGGAGTCGTCTCCGTCTTCATCGACGAGGCCATTGTCGTTGATGGCGAGAAACTCGTTGATGCGCAGGGCTCCCTCGGCGACGCCTACAGCACCCAGGACGCCAACCAACAACGAGAGCGCGAGCGCGAGCACGCCGAGGGCCGGGTGCCGATCGGCCCCGGCGCCGGAATTCCTGATGAAGTCGCGACGGCTGGATTGCTTTGTTCGCCCGGACGACATAGTTCAGTTAAAGCATGAGAGGCGGCCCGGACAATGTTAGAAATAAAGAGATGATGACGGCCGGTCAGCTGGTCGCGCTGGCGATTCCGGCATTTGGGAGTGTGGCGGGAACCGCGGGTGAATTGCAGGAGGCGCTCGTGGTGAGCAACGACGGGAAGGTTTCGCAGTCGGTGGTGGTCGACCCGGCGGGCTGCAAGTTTTGCAGGCACTGTGCTCCACTCGAGGGCGAGGCGGCGGACGATTCGGTGAAGTTGGTCGAGTTGCGTCGCATCTGGCGTCCGGCCGCGGACGATCCGCGCAAGAGCCTCACTTTTACCGATCTGACGCGTTGGAAGGACCGCTTCTATTACACGATCCGGCAGGCGCCCGGGCACGGCGGGGTGGGGGTGGTCAACATCCTGTCCTCCGCGGATGCGGTCGGCTGGCGGCGAGACGCCGTTATCGAGCTCAAGGGTTATGACCTGCGGGATCCGAAAATCTCGGTGACGCCCGGCGACAAACTGATGCTGACCTGCGTGGCGGTGAATCACAAGGGCGGCGGCTGGAAGCACCAGACCCTGACCTTCCATTCGAGGGATGGCCGAGCCTGGGAAGGACCGTTCGAGATCGGCCCCCGCGACATGTGGTTGTGGCGCACCACCTGGCACAAGGGCATCGCCTACAACGTGGCGCAGCGGACCGGCAACTCCAAGGCCAACTTCCGCGATTCCTTCGTGCGGCTCTACTCGAGCAAGGACGGGCAGCGATTCGACACCCTCATCGACAAGATGTACGCGAATCCCGAGGAAGGCCACGGCACCGAACACGACTTCGTGTTCCGGCCGGATGATACCGCCTACTGTCTGTTGCGCCGCGATGCCCAGACGGTGATCGGCCACGACTACGGGATGCTGGGAACCGCCAGGCCGCCATACACGGAATGGCGCTGGAAGAAGATGAACGTCAAGATCGGCGGCCCCGAAATGATTGCGCTGCCCGACGGCCGACTTCTGGCGTGCGTGCGGCGTTACGTCGATGACCTGAAGTGGTATCCCTGCTGGGTTGAACTCGGCTGGGTCGATCCCGTGACTGCCGTTTATACCCCGTGCCTGCGGCTGCCTTCCTACGACGACTGTAGTTACGCCGGCACGGTCTGGCACGACGGGTTTCTCTGGATCAGCTACTATTCCTGCCACGAGCGCGGAGAGGGCAAAGCGGACGCCTATCTCGCCAAGGTGCGGATTGCGGGGGTGCGTTGAGCCCATTTTTTCCTTCTGATCCGGTCCCCGTCCCTTCAGTCTATTCATGACATCCCGTCCTCGGGGAATGCCGGCGCTTTATGAGCACGATCAAATATGGAGTCATCGGCCTCGGCTGGTTCGGCGAGAAACACTGCGAAGCGCTCTCCGCCCTTCCGAATATCGAACTGCACTCGCTTTGCACGCGCACCGAGTCCCGTCTCGATGAAGTCGCGGCGCGCTTCGGGGTCGAAAACACTTTCGCCGATTACCGGGAAATGCTCGCCGACCCCGAACTCGACGCCGTGAGCATCACCACCATGTGGGACCAGCATTTGGAACCTGCCCTCGCCGCCCTCGCAGCGGGAAAACACGTCTTCCTCGAAAAGCCCATGGCCTCCACCCTTGCCGATTGCGACGCCATCGTCGAGGCGGCACACGAAGCGCGAGGGCATTTCATGGTCGGCCACATCTGCCGCTTCAACCCGCGCTACGCCGCCGCCAAGCAGGCGATCGAGGAAGGACGCATCGGGAGGATCATCTCGATGTCGGCTCGGCGCAATCTCCCCGCCTGGGTCGGCGCTTCCGTTCTCGGGAAAATCGGTCCCATTATCGGCGACGGCGTGCACGACACGGACCTGATGTTCTGGTTCAGCAATTCACGCGCCGTCAGCGCCTACGCCCAGACGGTGCAGGTGCGGGATCACGCCAATCCCGATCTCGGCCAGGTCATCTACCGCCTCGAAAGCGGAGCGAGCTGCATGCTCGAGTCCGTGTGGTGCCTCCCCGACAACACACCGTTCCAGATCGACGAGCGCCTCGAGGTGGTGGGCACGGAGGGATCCGTCTCGATCCACGACACGCATCCAAACCTCATGATCGTGGACAAGGAAGGCACGCGCTGTCCGGACACGACCTATTGGCCAGACATCCACGGGACGCTTCGGGGCGCGTTGCGCGAAGAACTGTCCTACTTCGCCGACTGCATCGCCAGCGGTGAAGAACCGGACGTCATCACGCCCGAGGAATCGCGCGAAGCGGTGCGGGCCTGCCTCGCTGCGGAGGAATCGGCGCGGACCGGGAAGGTAGTGAAACTGTGAACGGGGACCTCACCACGGCGGCAAGGCCATCGTGCCGCCGTCGAGGACGAGCGAGGTGCCGTTGATGTATCCCGCCTCATCGCTCATCAGGAAAACCGCGGCGCGGGCCAGGTCCTCCGGTTGACCCAGCCGCCGCACCGGGATTCGTTTTTCCACCTCCGCATACAATTCCTCCACCGGCTTGTCCCACCCCGCGCAGCTCGCCGCGAGCATCGGGGTATCGATCGTTCCGGGACAGATCCCGACCACGCGCAGTTTCCCGGCGTGATCGACGGCGAGACAGCGGATCAATGCTTCGAGGGCCGCCTTGGAGGCGCAGTACAGCGCGTGCGACGGAAATCCGATGTGGGCCGCCACCGAGGTGGTCACAAGAAACACGCCGCCCGTGGCCTTCTCCATGACCGGGACGGTGTGCTTCGCGAGCCAGAAGGCCCCCTTGACGTTCACTCCCATGATCCGGTCCCACTCCGCCTCGGAAAAGTCACCGACTTTGCCCTGCCCCCAGACCCCGGCATTGCAGTGCACCCCGTCGATCCGCCCGTGCGCTTCCTTCGCCTCCCCCACCAGCCCGGCCACGCTTTCTTCGCGGCTAACGTCGCAAACGACAAACCGGACATCCTTTCCCGCCATCGTCAGTTCTTCCGCGAGGGCCTTGCCATCGGCCTCCTGGTTGGACGCCGCCACCACCTTCGCTCCCTCCTTCGCGAACTCCCGCACGCAAGCCGCTCCGATCCCGGACGACCCGCCCGTCACCACGATCACCTTGTCTTTAAGCTTCATATGAAATCGTCACAACACAGGTCGCGGGTCAGCCCTCCTCCGGCAGATCACTGAACTCGGTCGCCCCGCCTTCGAATTTCATGTACTCGAAGACCGCGCCGTCCTTCAAGAAAAACGCGACGGTCAATCCCGGCATCGGCGAAAAGGGCTCGAGGATGACCTCCTCGCCTTTCAGCGCAGCCGCCATGTCGTCCACCCGGAACGCCACGTGGGGCAGATCCCGAATCGGACCGGTCACCGGCGAGTCGGCCTCGAATCGCAGGAACTCGATCCGGTAGGGATGGTTCTCCGGCCGCGTCACCCAGACCCTGGTATCCGCCACGTAGGATTCTCCCTCCTGGCGCTCTGCGGTCGGCAACCCGATGTGATGAAAGTGTTTCTCCATGATTCGGGAATCCTATTGGGATGCCAGCTGGGCCACCTCCACGGCGCGATCTGCGATTCGGAAGATGTCGTTTTCCGGCGCGTAACCCAGCACGCGGCGCGCCTTCCCGATGTCGATGCGGAAGGAATGATAATCCGGGCACGGAATCTCGACGGTTGGGATGCCGGTGAGCTTCGAAAGGTACTCGCCGGCTTCGCGATAGTCGATGGGCTCCGCGGCCGCGATATTGAAGACCTCGCCCAGCGCGGCCGGATTGCCGATCATCAGACGGAAGGCCTGCATGACATCATCGATGTGCACGAGGTGGCGCTTCAAGGGGCGGCTCTCCACGTCGAGGAGAACGGGGATGCGTTCCTGGCCCGCCCGCGCCAGTTCCCGGACCTCGGCGCTCACCTCGCCGAAGCCATGCCCCTTCTCAACCGGGCCGACATTTTTCACGATCGAAAAATGATCGAGCAGGTCGCGCCCCTCGAAAACCCAGGACGAACGCAACACCGTGAAGGGGAGCCCGTACTGCACGTGATACTGCTGCGTCATGGCCTCCTCGAGGACCTTCGAAAACGCGTAATATCCCGGATAGGCGGTGAGCGGGTGGGATTCGTCGATCGGATCGGACTGCGGATACATCCAGATCCCCAGCGCGGCGTCCCCGCCCAGCAACAGGAACTGCTCCACTCCCTGGTTCCGGCACGCCTCCAGAATGTGAAAGGTTCCCTTCAGGCTCACATCGAAAAAGGTCTCGGGGTCTTCTTTCGCAGTCGCCATCTGCACCACCATCTGCGCGCCGCGCACCGCCTCCTCGACCGCCTTCGCATCAGTCACGCTGCCCGCAATGCCGACCACGCGCTCGTCGTCAATCGGCGTGCGGTGCACGAGGGCCCGCACCTGGTAGCCCTGCGTCAACAGCGTCTCCACCGCCCGCCGGCCGATCTTGCCGCCACCGCCGAAAACACAGACCGTCTTGGACATCTCGCTTCGTTCTTCCTGTTTTGGCGCTCTCCTTTGCCTTCTCAGCCGGCCCCAGGGTCCTTCTTCGCAATTCCCTTCCCGTCGTCGCGGAAGAAGATCCAGAACATCACGAGGACCGCCGCCATGAAGGCGGCCGGCATCAGCCAGTAGGCCTGCCAATCGGATTCCGTTCCTCCGGGAACGTTCGCCCGCTTGGCGAGGATACCGACGAAGATCTGCGAACTCAGCAGGAACCCGATGCCCTGGGTGGCGACCACCAGCAGCCCCTGGGCCTGCGCCCGCACGTCCTCTTTGACATGCCGGTCGACGTAGAGGTACCCGGAAACGAGCACAAAATCGTAGCTGAATCCGTGCAGGACGACGGCGATGACCAGCATCGACATCATTCCAGATCCGGACGAAGTGGCCGCGCCGGAAAAAAGCGCAAAGCGCACCACCCAGCTCAGCAGCCCCAGCACCATGGTCCACTTGATGCCGAAGCGCCGGATGAAGAACGGGAGCACAACCGCCAACACCACGAGCTCCGCCATCTGGCCCATCGTGAGGAAGGCCCCGGACCGCTCGATTCCCATCGAATTGAGGAACGGGCTGCCCAGGACCCAGTAGGGCATCATGCCCGCCGCACCGAGCAGGGACGCGATCAGAAAAATCGAGAAGGACCGCTTCTTGAAATACGACCACGTTCCCGATCCGTAGAGCTCGCCCATCTTCAGAGGCGTGCCCTTTCCAGGCGGCGGGGTGCGTGGCAGAAAGAAGCTATAAATTCCCACGCCCCAGGCCGCCGCGGCCGCCACGTAAAACTGCATGGCGGTCGCCTCGGCGCGGAAGACGAGGCTCACCACCCACCCCGCCACGATCCAGCCGAGCGTCGCGAAGACCCGCACGATCGGGTAGTCGCGCTCCGGATTGGCAAGGTGCTTCAGACAGATCGTGTTGGACAGCCCCAGGTTCGGCATGAAACAAAGAGTGTGGGCCAGAAGCAGAGCGACGAAGACCCACTGCGTGTCCGGTGCCGCGAAGCGCGGGGCCAGCGCAATGAAGAAGCCGCTCAGGAGCATGAGCACTCCCTGCAGTTTTTCCGCGTTCACGAAGCGGTCCGCGAAAACTCCCATGAAAAACGGGGTCACGACGGCCGCAATCGGCGCCACCGAGTAGGCCCAGCTGATGGCCCTGGCGTCGAAGTTGCGCACCGTCATGAAGGTGCCCATCGTCACGTACCAGGCGCCCCACACCGAAAAGAGGACGAACATCATCGTGCTCAACTCCACGAAGAGGCGAAGGGAGGAACGATTGCTGTCCGCACTCATCTTGGTCTATAATGCTCGATGGTCTCGGCCCCGGCAAGCTTCGCCGATGGGCGTCTGCTACTCATTGCCTTCACCGAGGTGCACCGGCTTGTAACCACCCCGGCTTCTGAAGTAGAAGAAGATGACGAGGTAGCATATCAGCATGAAGCCGGGGAGGGCTGCGACCTGGTGGAAGGCGGCCTTCTTGTGCGGGTACTTGATTTCCTTGACGGTCTTCTGTTCGGCA
This sequence comes from Verrucomicrobiia bacterium, assembly GCA_963580345.1. Lineage (GTDB taxonomy): Bacteria > Verrucomicrobiota > Verrucomicrobiia > Verrucomicrobiales > Akkermansiaceae > Roseibacillus_B. Next base: position 25,096 of record CAUZKZ010000005.1, read on the forward strand.
TCCGAGAGCGCCTTGACTTCGTCTTCATCGAGCGAGTTGACCTTCCCGAGGAAAACGACATTTCTCGGTTGCCTGGCCGCCTTTTCGTAGATCGCGGGGTGTTTCTCCTTGAGGTCCCGGGCGATGCCCACGTCCTGCAGGCCACCCATGATCGGCGAGCCGAGGATGCCCATTCCCAGCGCCCCCACCGCGGAAACCCCATTGAGCGTCAGGGCGCCGCCTTTCGGAAACTGTTCCGACACCAGGCCCAGGGTGGTGGACCAAAGAAAGGTTTTCCCGATGGCGTAGACCGTGGCGGCCACCAGGATCATCATCGCGGCGGCCTGCGAGAGGAACAGGAGCCCGGCGATGGAGATCATGGCGCTGATCACCAGGAGGCCGATCGGCGAAAACTTGTGTACCAGCGGTCCGGCATAGAATCGCAGGATCGTCATGATGGTGGAGACGTAGATGAAGATCCAACCGGCCTGGGCGGGAGTGAAATCGGCCCCCAGGAGATCCGGCATCCAGCTATCGGTCCCGAGTTCGGTGGTGGCCAGCGGGCTCATGGTCACCAGGATGAGGATGAACATCCAGTGCCCGAAACTCCGGGTGTAGAGGCCCGCCACCACCGCTCCAAACCCGGCCAGGACGAGCGCGGTCCAACCGGGGATGATCACCTCGGGATTCAGACTGGTGACGATCTGAGATACTCCCAGCACCAGCAGCCAGGTAATGATGAAGGACCCGAGCGCTCCGACCTGCGCCAGCATCTCGCGATAGGGCACCTTGGCGGCCACCCTTTCGTTCACCGGGAACTTGCAGGGAATAATGAGGACCGCGTAAATAATGACCGGGATAAAACACATCCCGTATTTGAGGTGCCAGTTGGCGTCGCCCAGCAGGATGGCGGTGAGCGCTCCCAGACCGAGGCCGGCCGGCCAGCCGGCATGAAGAATGTTCAACCACTTTGCCTTCTCCTTCTTGAAGGCGGTTGCGATGACCGGATTGATGAATCCCTCCACCATCCCGTTGGCGATCGCGATGAGGAAGACGCTCCAGTAGAGACCCTCGGGAGTCTTGGCGGTGAGCGTGAGGAGGAGGGAGGCGATATGGCAGGCCATCGCAATGTAGGCCGTGGTCTTGTAGCCGATCGTGTCGATAATGAGGCTGAAGATGATGATGCTGATGGCGAACGGCCAGAGGCCCACGCCGAGGATTTTTCCCTTGTCGGCCTCCGAGAGACCGAAGTCTGCCTGCCAGTCGCCGATGATGTTGGCGCGGAGCCCGAAGACGAAGGAGGTCGCGACGAGGGCGATGAAACAGGCCCAAAAGAGTTTCTTGTCGGATGAGTTGGGTTGCGAGGTCATGTGGTTGCAGAGTGGCTAGGTGTTGTCGCATCGCGGGGCCGGAGATCAGGCCGAAGCGGTGCCATCGCAGGTCAGCAGGGCTTTGATCACCTTGCGTCGGCGGACCGCCTCGAAGGCGTCGCCGATCTGATTGATCGGGAATCGGTGAGTGATGAATTCCTTCCCGGAGAGTTTGCCGGCGCGGATCCAATCGCACAGGGGCCCCTGGGCTTCCTTCTCGTAGAGGCGCGTCGGCCACTGGTGGACGAGCAGGTTGAAATTGTAGTCGGCGAGTGCGTTTGGGACTGTGAATTCCTTCAAGCCGGCGTAGAATCCGTAGACGCACATCGAGCCACCCCGCTTAAGCAACGGCAATCCGGCCGAAATCAGTTCGGGCTTCCCGACCGCATCGATGACGGCATCGAGCTTTTTGCCTCGGGTTTCCGGCAGCTCCGGTAGGGCGGGATCGTCGCGATCGAAGACGGCGTCTGCTCCAAAGGCCGTGGCGGAATCACGTTTCTCGGGGTGCCGGTCGACCATCCCAATCCATCCGAGACCGAAGAGGCGTCCGAGCTTCACGAAACTCAGACCGACCGGTCCGCCTCCGAAAACCAGAATGTCGTCGCCGGGCTGCAAGCGGAAATCGCGAAAGGCGCCGAGGACTTCGCGCCAGGTGCAGAGCAACACCGCGTCCGCCGGATCGATGTCGGGATCGAGCGGGGTTTGGATTTCGAAGACCTCCACCCATCCATGCTCTTCATCGGCCACCCCATCCTCGACCATGGCCTCATGGTCGTTGGCCAGAACGTACTCACAAAACCCGCCCCAGCCCGAGGAAAGGCCCTCCATCCCGAGATCGAACACCAATCCGCTGAGAGCCCGTCCGCCGGGCCGAAAATTGCGAACCTTCGCGCCGACCTCCTGCACCACCCCGACGCTCTCGTGTCCGAGCGCAAACGGAAAGGCCTTCTCCATCCCCGGAAACGACCCGTTGATCAGTTCGCTGTCGGTGTTGTTGCAAAGGCATGCCAGCTCGGTCTTCACCAGTGCCTGGTAGGGACCCGGACTGGGAACGGGAGTATCGATAATCTCGATCTTGTTCGGGGCATTGACGGCGACGGTCTTCATCGGCTGAACATTCGTGTCCGGGGCTGGATCAAGGCGCATTTTACGGTGAACGACGGGCCACGGCCATCGAAAACAATGCGATCAGGTTAACCGCCTTCGATATTCAGGGTCGGTTCGGGTTCCCGTCCTTTTGCCGGTTTCCCGGAAACGACGAAGCGCCGAACGAGGAGCGGGTGCGGTTGATCGAATCCAGCCCTCTCGCGCGGGTCGGGAGGGTAGGACTGCGTTCCCCACCGTCAACGCCGCCCCGGCGCGCCTCTTACCGGCCCACCACTCTCAAGCGCATGAACAACTCCTGGCCGGCGCCGGGGAGAGGCATCGCGGAGCGATAGGTCACCAGGGTCGTTCCGTCGCCAAGATGGACTTCGCTGACGAATTCGGCGAAGCCCGTGCCGGAATTCCAGGTCAGGAGATCCTGCGAGATGTCGACGACGTGGATCACGTCGTCCGCCGCGAGATTTCGCCGATAGCTGAAAAGCAGGAACTCGGCGGCCACGCCTTCGATCTCGAGAATTTCCACCGAGGCGTGATAGCGCTCGGGACCGGAATTTGGATCCGAATCGTCGGAGCCCAGCGCGTGCTCGAGGAAGGCCGAGAGCCGGTCGAGATCCTGGTCGGCGCCGGGATCGCCGACGAAGTCGGCATGGTCCGAGGTCCCGGGGTTGCCTCCGATTTCGGTGCTGGCGCGCCAGCTGGCGGGGTCACCGTGGTCCGGGTTGGTCCAGGGCGCGACCAGGACGAGGCTGAAACCGTCGCCGTCGGCAGGCTCCGGCCACGGGGGGACGTCGTTGAAAATGAAGTCGCGGATCACTTCGCCTCCCGCCCCGACGAGGCGGATCGCCTCGCCGTCGTTATTGAGACGGGTGCCGTCCGCGAACTCACCCGCGATGCGTCCGCTCAGAGCGTCTCCATACCGCATCTCGAAGGCGGCCCGCTTGTTCACCACCAGAATTCGCTCGCCGGGATTCAAGATCGTTACCGGACTGGCCAGGAAATGAAACGATATCCCGTCGTCGAACGCCGCGCCGCGCAGCTCGACTGGACTGGTGCCAATATTTGTCAGTTCGAGGAATTCGAAAAAGTTGCGGTCGGTGAATCCTGCGTTGGCTTCCTCCACTGACGGGAGGCCGGGCCGGTACATGATCTCGGTGATGGCAAGGTTGCTGATGTCGGGAAGCACCGCGCCGACCACGAAGGTGGCGGTGGCCGGCGCACTCCACTTCGTGCCGCTGAGAGCGCGCGCCGTCACCTCGCTCGTCTCGGTCAGGAGGATCGGTTCGGCCGCGACGGAATCCCGGATTTCCAATTCCGGGAGAAGGAACATGTCCGAACCCGTGGCCGAGGAGTTCAGGGCGTGAATCGCCAGGACGTTGGTGCCTTCCACGAAGTTGTTCTTGAAGGCGCTGATATCGAACGGCTCGAACGCTTCCGAGTCCTCGTCGAGACGGCGGCGGCTTGAGGTCGAGTTCCAGCTCAATCCCGCCGGCTTGTTGCCGCTGGCCACCTCCACGCCGTTGAGGTAAGCGACGAAGCCGTCATCGTACTTCACTTTTAGCGTGGCGGAGATGATGTTCTGAGGGTGGTTGTTGAAGTCGAAGCGGAAGCGCGTATAGAAACTGGCGTTGAATCCCCTCGCCTCGTCGTGGAGGTCGGTATTGAGAATCCCGACGAGCGGACCGCTGAACACCCAGCCAAGTCCCGAGGTCCCGTCCGGCCAGGACGAGTCGTCGAAGGTTCTTCCCGTCCAGGTCGTTCCCAGCGATCCGTCCGAAGGGACCAGGTACTTGCAGGCCGTCTCGGAGGGGATAGAGGTGTTGGTCGCCTGCGTGGTGGAAAACGGCACGGCGCGAGAAGAAATGGCGCCGCCGCGCGCGCGCGGGTCGCTGCCCTCCAGGGTCACGTAGATCTCGCCCTCCGGAGCGGTGAGCGCCAGTCCGAAACCATGCGGCACGGCCCCCCCGGATCGACTGAAAGACGGCGGCGCGACGAATTCGGTGTCCATCCACTCGATGTGCGCCTGCAGCCAGCCCTTGAGGTGCGAAATCTCCTTTTCGTAGCCGCTGAGGCCGGGTGCGGCGAACTCGAACCCCTGGCCGCTGCCGGCCGGGCGTTCGCTCCAACGCGCGAAATTCCTGGCTTGCGATTCGCGCAGCTCATCCGCCATGCGGTCGATCACGGCGTGGACGTTGGCGGTTGTGAACGGCCCAGCGCGCAGCTCGAACCAGCGGTCGACGGCGCGCTGAAAATAGTCCGGCCGGGTGCTCGGGATGTTGCTCGGGTTGTCCCACTCGTTCCAGAAGCCCAGAACCATCCCGTACCACTGGCACCGGCGGTTGTACCAGGTTTGGGGAACGGGAGGAGGATCCCACTGGCGCGGATCGGATATATCAAAGCTGGAAATTCCGTCGATGGTCGAGCCCGACGAGCGGTCGAAGTCCCAGATCGGGCCGCCCTGCAGTTTCCCGCCGCGGTCGAGAGAAAACCACGCGCTATGCGACCCGTAATCGATGTTCATCATCAAGGTATTCAGCCAGTGGTGGTCGATGAACGAATCGATGTCGATGTACTCGGAAAAATGTTTGCCGGTGGTCGGGTGGACGCCGTCGATCCCCGGGCCACCCCGGCGGCTCACCGCGGCGAAGATCTCGTTGACGCGATTGCGCAACCAATTCTTCTGGGCGGTTGTGATATAGAATTCGTTGGGGCGCTGCGAATGGGGCGCGCCGTCGGGGTAGACGTGCACCAGGGCCCGCGGGAAGGCGTTCGTCGAAAAAGTGGGTTCCCCCGGGTCGGCACGGTCGTTCTTGAAGATGTACCCGCCGGTGATCTCCGGCTCCGAATCGATCGAGGAATCGAGCGCCGTCACGTTGATTCGGTCGGCGTCCCGGTCGAGCTTCTCCGTGAAGGTATAGACCCCGAAGTAGTCGTTGTCGGAAAGCTCTTCGCCGTTGGTGTCATGATACAATTCAAAGAACCGGGTGCGGGCTGCATACCGGCCGACCTGCCGGCTCAATTCGAAGATAAGAGGATTGCGCATCAGGGTGCGGTCGGCCTGGTAGCGTGAATTGAAAATCCAGTCGTCTTCTCCCGGCATGCCGAGGGGGCGGATCGTCTTCTCTTCCCAGTCGTTCTCGGTCCAGGCCTCGAAAGACATGGCGTATTTGGGAAAGCTGCCGCTGCTGGATCCACGGCGCCGGATGCCGCCGCGAGTGATCAGGTCGGGCGGATTGGAGAGGGAGGCCCGCGGGTTCACTTCACCCTTGGGCTCGAAGATCGCCATGATCACGCGCTGGCGATCGGTGGAGGATGTGTTGGGAACCGAGCCTCCGAATGTGTCGAGAATCACGATTGGCAAGTCCGAAGTATGGGAGGCGGCTTCTGCGCCCAACTTGAAGTAAACCTCCGTGCGCACCGGACCGTCGAGCGCTCCCGAGGCGAAAGCGCCGGCACGAATCTGCGTCGTCCTGACGACCGGAATCAGGGTCGTGTATTGCGGTGAGGCGCTGTTGGGGAGGGAACCGTCGGTCGTGTACCTGATGGTTGCGCCCGGCACCGCGGTGGTGAGTGAGATTCGAAAGTTGGTGGTGAAGGTCCTACTGGAGCGGGAGAACTCGACCTTCCCGGCGGAAAGCTTGGCGGTGCGATTGGAAGCGCCGGGCGTGGGCCTCTCGAAGAAACCTTCCGGAACGGATCCCGCCGTGGTGTGTCCGTAGGAGATGTCCGTGTACTGTTCGGGGAACTCGGGGGCAAAGTCACTGGCAATCGTCGTGCCATCGGGATTGACCAGCGCGAGATATTCGCCGGGCCGGGAGAGTGTGAAACTGGCGTGCAGATCGGCGCCCGCGAGGGCACGGTCTTTGCCGGAAGCGAAAACCACCAGGTAGTCGCCCGGCGCCAGCGTGACGTTCGGGAACCTCCACCTGTCGAGGTTGTTCGGGTCGTCGGTCAGAAAGAAGCCGTCCAGGGAAATCGGGGCGGGATCGGGATTGCAAATCTCCACCCAGTCGGGCCGGTCTCCGTCCTCGTCGGCCAAACCGGTCGCGTTGGAAGCGAGAAACTCCGTGATCAGCGGGGCGGCCTCCACTTGGCAGGACAGCAGGGAAACGAAGAGCGACCCGCAGGCCGCGACGGCCAGTGCGAGCCAACCTCGGCGGGCCGGACGGTTGCGACGGGACTCTGAAATCATCGTGAACGGGGAGTGCGGTTCGGATCGGAAAACTTTAGGGGGGCCGCATTCGCGCGGGAAGCCGTTTCTCGCGCCCTGCGAGGCGCGGGGGGATCGCCCGGGGCGCCGGGAAACTCCGCCGGCCCGGGTATCCCGCTCATGCGGGGCTAAAAACGATAGCCCTTTTTCTGTTCGTACGCACGCAATTCTTCCACTTCCCGGGTGGCCCGCGCCGTGTAGCGCTGCATGAACTGTTCCAGCGCCTCGGGGCGCTCGCGATGGTCGAAGGCCGGCAGGGCGGGATCCTCGACCCGCACCATCCAGTCCCGCAGGGCGGCGCGAAGTTTGGCAATCTCTTCCTGGTCCGCGGCCGCTGGTTTCCCGTCGCCCGGCCCACTTGCCAGCAGGTTGCTGAGACAGTGCGGGTCGCGGCGAAGATCGTAGAATTCCTCCACGGTCCGGAACTGCAGGTGCCGCACGCGCGCTGCCATCACCGGGTCGGTCTCGGCCAGTCGCTGCAGGACTCCAAATACGGACCATTGCCTCGGGAAACGGCGCCGGCCGTCGGACCAGGGGTTGAAGACATACGCGGACTGCTTGCTCAGGACCGCCCGCATGGGGAAGGCGTCCTTTCCGTGGATATGGAAAAACTGCGTGAAGACGTAGTCGCGATTCGGCTGCGGCTGCCCGCGCAGGAGCGGCAGGAAGGAGCGCCCGTCGGAAGGCTGCACCGGGGGCAAGCCGACCGCCTCCAGCATGGTGGGTTGGAGGTCGACTGCCGAGACCATGTGAGTCCGGTCGTGGGAACCCGCCTTTACCCGCCCCGGCCACCGAATAATAAATGGAGACCGCGTGCTCTGGACATAACAGTTCGCCTTGGCAGACGGGAACGACATGCCGTGGTCCGATAGGAACACCACGATCGTATTCTCGACCAGCCCGGCCTTGGCGAGTTCGTCCAGGACCGCGCCCACCATCTCATCCAAGCGCCCCACGGCGGTGCTGTAGGCCGCCAGCTCGCGGCGAACCTCGAGAAGATCGGGGAGGAAGCCCGGAACGCGGACCTTGTCGGCACCAAACGTCCGCGACGGGGCGGCCCGTTCGTATTGGGGTCGGCCCAATCGATTCTTCTCCGCACCGGTTCCGGGAAACGGGGAATGAGGGTCATGGGAACTCGCCATCAGGAAGAATGGCTGACCCGACGCCTTGGCCGTTTCGAAGAAGGATCCTGCGAATCGCCGGTAGATACCCGGATCGCGGCCCCACATGTCTTCGTCGCCCTTCCCCTGCCACGTGTAGGTGACCGACCAGCGGAACAGCTCCTGCTGGTTGAGCGGCTTGCCAATCGTGCCGCAGAGGAATCCTGCTTCATTGAGGATGGCCGGCAAGGTCGCGGTGCCGGGTCGAATCCGCTGAAATCCTTCCGCCCCGTTGTGTTGGGAATAGAGCCCGGTGAGCATCACGCTTCGCGACGGGGTGCAGACTGCCACGTTGACGTGCGCATGCCAGAACTGCATTCCCTCGCTCGCCAGCCGGTCGATATTGGGGGTCACCTCCGGCGCCACTCCCCCAAAACACCCGGGGGAATCCCAATTCATGTCGTCTGCCACGATCCAGAGGACGTTCGGCCGCTTCGCCGGGTGGACGAGCTGTTGGGCAACGAGAGTCCCGGCAAGCAGTCCAAAACCAGTAACGACGGCGAGGCATCGCCAGGCGATCGCGAGGGCATTCATGTTGGTGACGTTGGGAGGGAGTAGAGGCGTGCACCGGCTTCATCGTCCTTGGCCGTTCCCGGAGAATCCGGGTCGGTCTCGCCGGATCATCGCGAGGGGGCGGGTGACATGCGGAACGACGATGGCTTGATCGCCTTGTTCTTCCAGTAGTCGTTGCCATGAAACCAGTAGGCGGTCGGGTGGTAGGCGCCGACCAGGGCCACCTTGGTGCCTTGTTTCGGGATCTCGTTCTCGAGCCCGACGCTCCAGTAGACCGCATTGACCAACATGCGCCGGATGCCGGAGGATGCGAGGTCGGTGGAGGATCCCATCGTGGTGGCGAATACCTTGCCCTTCTTTGCGCCGGGGACCTGATAGCTCTTGGTCCAGGCCACTGGCATGGGAGGGTCGTTCGGATTGTAGCGATCCTGTCCCCGGTCGGCAGTGGGATTATGCCCGGTTCCAGCCACGACATCGTCGGTCGGCCTCATTCCGAGAAAGGGATCGTTCGCGTCGTAGGGGCCCTTGCGGTTCATGGTCTGACCGAAGACGACCGGCTTGGCGTCGCCGGGAAGAGGAAGCCGAACCGCATAGACGTCGGTGGGGCCCCAGATATCGCCGTCTTTCTCCGTTCGGCCCTGCATGAAGGGGCTGCTGTAATTGTTCTTGAGATGCTCGAGGAAATCGCTCGCAGGTCCCTTCCACGATTTTCGTTATTTGGCCGACCAGCTCGCCTGTGCTTTTTTGATTTGCACCGGGCTCAGGCCGAAGGCCTTGAGGACTCCGGTCGCCATCATCTTGTTTCCGGCAGGATTCATGTGAACCCCGTCGCTGGTCAGCAATTTGCCGCCCTTCTTGTCCGGGCTTGCTGCTATGGCGGCCTGCATGTCGGCGTTCAAATCAGCCACAAGACACTTCTTCTCCTTGGCGAGGGATCTGACGAAATCGTTGTAAGCAGCCAGCTTCTGGTTGTTGGCATTCGGTTCGTCTTCGCCGATCATGGTCGAGGTGAGGATCACCACCTTGACGCCGGCGGCCTGGCACCGGTCGACGATCTTGGTGATGTTCACCTTGTACTGGTCGAGCGGGACGCCTCTCGCCCCGTGCCACACATCGTTCACTCCGCAGCTCAGGGTCATCCAATCCGGCTTTTTGCTCAACACATCGCGCTCCAGGCGTGCCAGCATCTGGTTCGATTTGTGGCCGCTGATGCCGGCGGGGATGGCGGTTGTCTTCACTCCAGCCGCCTCCAGTCCGCTGATCACCAGCCTGACATAACCGTTGGGCGCCGCCCCGGCCTGCGTTATGGAGTCGCCCATGAAGGCGATCTTCTGTCCATCCTTGACGGGAAGATCCGCTCCCCACACCACCGTCGAACTGATCAGCACCGCGGCCGCGGCAATTGCCACCGGCATAGGTCCCGGGCCCATCAGTTTGACCATCGCGATCGTCTTTTTCGTTTTCATTTTCATACTTGGGTGAATTTGGATGCGAGATCGTGTTTCGGCTCGCAGTCGTTCAACTTGTTCCTTGCCGGGATTCCCTGAAATCGAGTGGTGCACGTCAATTGTATTCGATCAGGCCGGGTGGTCGCCCCGGGATTTCCGGTGGTTCCCGGGCGCCCGTGCCACCGCAATTGACCGCAAGCGAGCTCCAGGAAGATCGAAAGGGAGCATGTCGAGCGCTGTTTCGAAGGCAAGGAGCTTCGGGCGCTTTATCGGAGTGAGGGGTTGACTCCGGGCGCATCCATCGGTGGAGTTCACTCCATGATTTTCCGGCAAGCGGTTGGCAGGGCACGACCTCCCCGAGGAGGCTCCAGTCCGGCATGGACTGCAGGGCGGATTTCCGTGCTCATTGCCACGTCCGCTGCCACCCATGGCGCGGACCAATCCGGCCAGACCGACGAGCAACTCCGGCAGGCGGCTGCAGATTCCTATCAGTCCGGACAGATCCAAACGGGCCATCTGCACCTGGAAACCCTGGTGGACAGGAACAGGGGCGAGGTGGACGCGGCCATCAAGTATCTGGCGGAGATCTTGAATCAAGCCCTCCGCGCCGACGCCCTTCGCCTTGCGGAGCAACCGAAAATCACCTTTGTGGATAACCCCACGGCGGAGTACGCCGCCCGGCAACTGTGCGTCATGGAGCGCATCGGTGCGGTCTCGGCAAACAGCAGAACGGTGCAGGATGCCTCGGCCGTGCTGCTTGAGCACCACATGCGACATGGTCGCCTCTTTGAAGCGAGGGAAATGGTCGATCGCTATGCCGAAGAGAACCCCCATGACCTGTTCTGGCGGATCCAACAGGCGCAAGTGTATCGCAGACTCGACTCCGCCAAAGCGCGCCCATTGTTCGAG
>CAUZKZ010000006.1:0-34325 GCA_963580345.1 Verrucomicrobiia bacterium
AGTGCGGACCTGGTTGCGGATCGTGGAAGCGAAATCGAAGTCGCCGTGGATCGACTCGCGGAGGTGGCCGCGGGAACTGGCCTGCTCGAAAAGAAGTCCGATTCCGCCGTGCACGTCCGGATAGGTGGATCCCTTTCCGTAATAAAAGTCGTCGAAGCGCTCTTCGTTGTAATAGAGGGTGCCGATCTCATCGAGGGTTTTGGCATGGTGCGCCGCGAATCTCCTGGTGAGTTCGACGTTGCTTTCGGGGGTGAGGGGATTCTTGCGGGCCGGGACCCCCGGTTGGAAGAAGTAGGTCGAGTCGCTGCCCATCTCGTGAAAGTCGGTGAGGACGTTCGGAGCCCAGGCGTGGAACTTGGCGAGGCGGGCCTGCGATTCCGGCTGCTGGGCGAGCAGCCAGTCGCGGTTCAGATCGAACCAATAGTGATTGGTGCGTCCGCCCGGCCACACCTCGTTGTGTTCGCGGCTGATCGAGTCGGCGATGGGATGCTTGCCACGGTGCGCGTTGGCCCACTGCGCGAAGCGGCTGAACCCGTCCGGATTGAGGCAGGGGTCGAGGAGGATGACGGCGTGGTCAAGGAGCGTGCCGACCTCGTCCGCCTCGGAAGCGGCGAGGTGATACGCCACGAGGGGGGCGGCATTGGAGGCGCTCGGTTCGTCGCCGTGCACGCCGTAGCCCATGTTCACGATGACGGGCATCTCCTCGAGCGGTCTGGCGGGCTTGCGGGCGGGATTGCTGTGTCTGAGATGTTGTCGGCGAATCTCTTCCAACCGCGCGAGGTTTTCGGGCGAGGAGATCGTCAGCATCACGAGCGGACGCGCTTCGTAGGTGCGTCCAATTTCTTCGTACACGACGCGGTCGCTGGAATCCGCGAGAGTCTTGAGGTAGGTGACGAGCTGATCGTGCCGGAGGTGCCACTCACCCAACTCGTGACCGAGGACTTGCGAAGGAACAGGGATCCCGTCCCGGTAGTTCTTGGCGGGCAGGAAATACGAAAGCGGAGCTGCCGTGCCGGTCGCGATCGTTCCGAGGACGATAAGGGTGAAGAGGGTGAAGGGTCGGATGCAAAGATCTTAACAGATCTCGGATGTCGGGACTACCAAAACGATGTTAGTTAAGATTCCCGAAACACTTGGGACCTGGGTGCCATCGGCAAGCGGAGCGCTTGCCCTACAAATTCAACTGCGGCGGGGAGAATTGTAGGGCGGCCGCGCCGGCTGCCATGTTTCAGTGAGTGGACTTACTACGGCACCGTCACGTTCACGTCGTCGAGGTACCACCCGGCCTGGGCGGGGTCGTTCAAGTCATCGGAGTGGAACCGGAACTCGAACTTGACGGCACGATGACAATTCCTCCGCGATTGATCGCGGGGGAGGTTCGGGGAAAGCGGCGCCGCGATGAGGGTCGGCCGGTTTCCGGGAGGAGAGGGTGGGCCGCTGCCCGGTGGGACGGCAATCCCGGAAGTAAGGAGGCGGAGAATGTATGCATTCTCGGATATCACAGCGTCCGGTCGGGCGGGAGGCCGGGCGCCTCGCGCGAGATTCCCTGTTCATGGCGCGTAGCATCCGGTAGTCAATTTGCTCATGAAGTCATTGTTTGCACTGGGAGTCCTGGCGGCCATGACCGTCACCATTTCTGCCGAGAACCTGCGTTGGCCGGCCTGGCGGGGCGCGGACGGGTCGGGAGCGGCGGCGGGGGGAAGCTACCCGGCTCAGCTTGGAGAGAAGGAGTTGATCTGGCAGACGGAGTTGCCCGGGAAGGGATGCTCGACGCCGATCGTGTGGGACGACCTGATCATTCTGACCACCCCGCTGGGCGAGCAGGACGGCGTGATGACCTACGACTGGAAGGGTAGGAAGGTATGGGAAGCCACGATCGGACCGCTGCGCAAGGGGAAGCATCGCAACGGATCGAGCAGCAACCCGTCGGCCGTGACGGACGGGAAGCGCATCTTCGCCTACTTCAAGAGCGGAAACCTTGCCGCGCTCGATTTCAAGGGCAAGGTGCTGTGGAAGACCAACCTGCAGGAACGCTACGGCAAGGACAGCCTCTACTGGGACATCGGAACTTCGCCGGTCCTGACGAGGGACCACGTGGTGTTGGCGGTCATGCACGACCGGGAGGGATTCCTGGTGGCTTTCGAGAAGGTATCGGGAGAAGTGGCGTGGAAGGTGGCGCGCACTTACAAGACGGCGGTGGAAGGAGACCACAGTTACGCGACACCCCACGTCGTTGAGCGGGATGGAAAGCAAGTGATCGTGGTGTGGGGGGCGGAACGGGTTACGACCCACCAAGCGACGGATGGGAAACTTCTCTCCGAGTGCGCCGGATTCAATCCGAAGGCGAAGTCCAACTGGGTGGTGGTGGCCTCTTCCGTGATCGCCGGTGACATGGTGGTGGTGCCCTACGGACGCGGCAGTCACCTGGCAGGGGTGAAGGTGGGCGGAAACGGCGATGTCACCAAGACGCACCGGAAGTGGGAGCGCGGGGACAACAAGGGCTGCTTCGTGCCGACCCCGGCGGTGCACGACGGCAAAGTCTATGTCCTGGGCGACCGCGGCGAGGTCCACTGCCTCGATCCGGAGTCCGGGGAGACCATTTGGAGCGGGAATCTGCCGCGCGGGGCGCAGAGTTACTACTCCTCACCGACCTTGGCGGACGGCAAGATCTACGCCGCGCGCGAAGACGGGAAATTTTTTGTGGCGGAGGCCAACAAGGATCTCAAGGTCCTCTTCGAACGCGAATTCGGGGCGCGCATCATCGCCTCGCCGGTCCCGGTCGGGGACAAGATCCTGCTGCGCAGCGACACGCACCTGATGTGCTTCGGGGCGAAGTGAGTCCACCTCGATATTCACGGATGGTGGTCACCTTGTTTCCTGGGGCGGGCCTGCTACCCGGAGCCGGGCAGGATGCCGGTGCCCCGGCAAGGTCCCGTGGTTCCCGGAAGATGTTATGAGACGAATCCTGATTGTCATTCTCGGCATCCTGACCGTGCCCGCTCCGTGCATGCTGGCCCACGAGGTGAAACCTCTCAGCGAGGCGCAGGCGAAAGAGTACAAGCTGGATTCGAAGTTCTACAAGAAGGCGACCGTGGTCGAGGACGTCCTGATTGCGACCTCGGAGCGGGTTTCCGATCTGGCGCATCTGGAAGCCGCCTACCAGTTCGAGATGATCATAAAGAGCATCGACCAGGACGTGGCGCGACGGGTGCGGGACCGCAAGGTTCTGTGCGTTCTGATCGGTCACGGGGAGCTAACCTCGCAGCTTCCGCAGTTCACGAGCGACAAGACCGGGAAGGAACTCGACTACTACAACTGGCGGAGCCGCGGCTTCCTGACCTGGAAGGGTGGACGGCCTACGGTAGTTTTTGCGGAGGAGGATGTCCTGGAGTACGAAGGCGGGATGCAGTTGGAGAGCATTCTCATTCACGAGTTTGGACACGTGATTCACGGGGCGGGATTCACCAAGGAACAGCAGGAGCGGCTGACCGCCGCTTACAAGGCGGCCAAGGAAAAGGGGATCTGGAATGACGGCCGAGCCGCGCAACGCTTCCGGCGAATCAAGAGCAAGGAGCCGGTCAGCTTGCGCGAGGCACTCGTGAAGTGGTTCCCGAGAGAGTCGCCGGAATTGATCCGGAAGTGCCTCGATGCGGGCGACATCCTGGTGAACGGAAAACGGGCCGATTCCGAGGTCAAGGTCACGGGGGATGACAAGGTCCTGATCGTATTCGGCGGTGAGAAGGAATGCTACGCCGGAAAGAACCGCTCCGAGTACTGGGCCGAGGGGTTTCAGAATTGGTACGACACGAATCGCACCATGGATCACGACCACAACCACATCCACACACGGGCCCAGCTCAAGGAGTACGATCCGATGCTGGCCAGGCTCTGTGCCGAAGTGCTGGGAGAAACGGAGTGGCGGTTCGTTTCACCCCGCGAGCGGGCCGGCAAGGACCACCTCGCAGACTTCGATCCGGAGGACGCCCCGAAGGTGGTGGATCCCGTCCACATCGAAATCGCCGCCTACGACTACTACGACAAGTACTGGTCCGCCTACTGGCAGCGGCTCTATGACAAGCACGGGCTGAAACGGCCGGAGTGAGGGGCCACGGAGGAAAGAAGGGTGCGGTCGGATTCCAGGACGCACCATCATGTGGTGAATGGGTTGGTGTCTTATCAACGTAATTTGGTTTAATCGGTGGAGAGCTGCCACCGCTTCCTGATTCATGCCCCCGAGTTTACGTCTCACATTGATTGTTGCGGTGATGCCTCCGACGGCGCCGGCGGCCGATGACGGAGTAGCCTTCTTCGAGTCGAAGATCCGGCCCCTGCTCGCCGCGAACTGCTACAAATGCCACTCGGCGCGGGCCGAGAAGCTGAAAGGGGGCCTCCGTTTGGACACGCGGGAAGCGGTCCTGAAGGGCGGAGATTCCGGGAAACCGGCCCTCGTGGCGGGAAAGCCGGAGCAGAGCCGCTTGATTAAGGCCGTCAACTACCGCGATTCGGACCTCCAGATGCCACCGGACGGGAAGCTCGACCAGGCCTCGATCGACCTGCTCCACGAGTGGATCGTGATGGGAGCGCCGGATCCGCGGGACGAGCCGGCCCGCGAGGTGGCAAAGGAGAAGGGAATCGACTACGAGGCGGGGCGCAAGTTCTGGGCCTTCGTGCCGCCGGGAGATCACGCCCCTCCGGCCGTAAAGCACGAGAGCTGGCTGCAGGCCGATCTCGATCGCTTCATTCTCGCCAAGATCGAAGGGGCTGGCTTGGAGCCGGGAGTGCAGGCCGATCGGCGCACCCTGGTGAGACGGGCTTATCTCGATCTGCACGGATTGCCTCCGACCACCGAGCAAGTGCGGGCCTTCCTGCTCGATAACCGGGCCGACGCCTGGGAGCGGCTGATCGACGAGCTGCTGGCATCGCCCCGCTACGGCGAGCGCTGGGGCCGGCATTGGCTGGACGTGGCGCGCTATTCGGATTCCAACGGGATGGACGAGCACATCGCGCACCCGGAGGCGTGGCGTTATCGCGACTACGTGATTCGTTCGTTCAACGAGGACAAGCCCTTCGACCAATTCATCGTCGAGCAACTGGCGGGCGACCTCTTGCCGGCCGAGAATCTCGCGCAGCGCCGCGCGCAGACGGTGGGGATCGGGTTTCTATCGATCGGGCCGAAGATGCTGGCCTGTGACGATCCTGACAAGATGCGACGCGACATCGTGGACGAGCAGATCGATACCACCGGCCGGGCTTTCATGGGGATGACGCTAGGATGTGCGCGTTGCCACCATCACAAGTTCGATCCGGTCGCCACCGAGGATTACTATGGGCTGGCGGGAATCTTTCTCTCCACCAAGACGCTCACGAAGTACACGGTGGTGGCGCAGTATCATCAGCACGACCTGACCGAGCCCGACGCGAAGGAGCGGAGGAGAAAGATCGGCGAGCTCGAGAAACGCAAGGGCGACAAAAAAACACCGGCTGAGGAGAAAAAGAAACTGGAGACCGAAATCGCGGAGCTTCGCAAAGACCTCGCGCCCGCCCACATCGTGATGGGAGTGACGGAGGACAAGGTCAGCGATGCCAAGGTGCATATCCGGGGAAACTACCTGACCCTGGGGGAGACGGTTCCACGGCGGGTTCTTCCCGTGATCGCCGGGCCCGCGCCGCCGGCCATGCCGAAGGGGCAAAGTGGCCGCCTCGAGCTGGCCCGTTGGATCGCGGGGGCGGATCATCCTCTCACGGCGCGCGTCATCGTGAATCGCCTCTGGCGATGGCACTTCGGTCGGGGAATCGTCGCGACGCCCGACAACTTTGGAAAACTCGGGGCGCGGCCCACCGATCCGGCCCTCCTCGATCATCTCGCGAAAAAACTTGTGGCGACGAACTGGTCGCTGAAGGCCATGCATCGCGAGATCATGAAGTCGGCGGCTTACCGGCAGGCGTCGAGGGCGCCGGAGACGCGGGAGGCCGACCCGGAGAACAAGCTCTTTGCGGGCTGGAAGCCGCGCCGGGTGGAAGCGGAAGTCCTGCGCGATTCGATCCTGTACAAATCCAACCGGCTCGATCTCACCATGGGGGGCGGATTGCTGAAGAAGAAGCCGACCGAGTACGTGGACCGCGGAGCGCAGGCTGAGTGGGTCAAGATTCCGCGACGCACCATTTACCTGCCCGTGTTGCGCAGTGTGGGCTACGACGGACTCAACGCCTTCGATTTCGCCGATCCCTCCGTGGCGGCGGGCGACCGGCGCACTTCGACCGTGACTCCTCAGGCCCTCTTTCTCATGAACAGCCCGCTCGTGCACGAATCGTCGAACAAATTGGCGGAGGTGATGCTCGGTGCGACCAAGGAGGCGACCGACGCCGATCGGGCGGGGTGGATGATTCTGCACCTCTTTGGGCGGGCGCCGCGGGCGGGCGAGATATCACGCGCTGAATCTTTCGTGAGCTCCTACGGGGCGGCGGCCGGGGAAACCCCGCAACGCAAGGCCTGGGCGGCGTTTGCCCGGGTGCTCTTCGCGAGCAACGAATTCCTGTATATCGAATAGCTTCTCGCCGGACAACGTATTCCAATCCTCACCATGACCCGAGACGGACAGCGCCCCACGTTCCGGCTTGGAGCGGGAGCCCTGATTCTCGTCCCGGTCCTGAGCTTCGGCGCCGAGATCGGGGTCGATTACCTGGGGGAGGAGAAGGGAGACGATGATCCGCGCCAGCACTGGGCCTTCCAGCGGATCGAGCGTCCGGCGGTTCCGGCCTCGAACGAAAAAGATCCGATTGATGCCTTCCTCGCGGCCAAGTGCGCCGGGAAAAAGCTGCAGGTGCAAGGGGAGGCGGAGCGCTCGCTGCTGATTCGCCGTCTCTCTCTCGACCTGGTCGGACTCCCTCCCACCTTGGAACAATTGCGCGACGAGCGTCCCTGGGGGGAGATCGTCGAGGAGTTGTTAGAGAATCCGCAGCACGGTGAGCGTTGGGCCCGGCACTGGATGGACGTGTGGCGCTACAGCGATTGGTACGGACTCGGAAAGCAACTGCGCAACAGCCAGAAGCACATCTGGCACTGGCGGGACTGGATCGTGGACTCCCTGAATGCAGACAAGGGCTACGATCGGATGATTCACGAGATGCTGGCGGGCGACGAGTTGGCCCCCGGAGACCTTGACGCGGTGCGGGCCACCGGCTTCCTGGCCCGGAACTACTACCTCTTCAATCGCACCACCTGGTTGGACAACACGATAGAGCATACCTCGAAGGCCATCCTCGGGCTCACGATGAATTGCGCGAAGTGTCACGACCACAAGTATGACCCGATCGAAATGACTGACTACTATCGCATGCGGGCAATATTCGAGCCGCACCAGGTTCGCCTCGATCCGGTTCCCGGAGAATCGGACTTCGAAAAAGACGGAGTGCCGCGCGTGTTTGACAACCACCTCGAGGCGCCGACCTGGCTGCATTTGCGCGGCGATCCCAAGAATCCCGACAAGGAGAAGCAGATCGAGCCGGGCCTCCCGGTCATTTTCGAAAAATTCGCTCCCGAGATCGCGGTGGTGGAGCTCCCCTATGCGGAGTGGGCGCCGGGGGCGCGGAGTTATGTGCAGGAGCACCGGCTGCAGGTTGCGGCTGAAGCGGTGGAGATGGCGAGGAAGGATGTGGCACGGGCCGGGGCGGAGATCGCGAAGCCGCAGCCGAATCAGGCGCCTCCGGGCGGGGAGCCGGGCTACCTCATCTCGGACGAGTTCGAGGGCCCCGACGAAGCGACCTGGGAACTTTCCGGGGACAATTGGGCATACCGCGACGGGGCCCTGCACAAGACGAAAGCCGACCGGGAGAAGAATGTGCTCCAGACGCGCCAACCCCATCCGCGCGATTTCGAGGTGACCTGCCGCTACACCGTCACAAGCGGCACCACCTACAAGTCGGTGGGAATTTGCTTTGACCGGATCGACGGGGGAGTCAACCAGCACCAGGTTTACACGAGCGCGCACGAACCGGAGCCCAAGGTCCAGGTCATGCACGTCGTGGACGGAAAGGATCAGTACCCGAGCCATGGCAAAGTCAAAAGGCCGGTTGTGGTTGGGGAAACTTACGAGTTGAGATTCGCGGTCCGCGACCGGCTGCTGAACGTGTGGCTGAACGGGGAGTTTGTCCTGGCCTACGCGCTTCCACGGCGGCTCGCCAAGGGACGGCTGGCGCGGTCGGGATTCGATGCGGTGGTGGTTTTCGATTCGCTGAAGATGCGGGCCCTTCCCGCTGACATCGAGTTGCGGGAAGCCGCGGACGGACCGGCCGGGCCTTCGCTCGAGGTGGGGAAGGCGATCCTGGCGGCGGCCCAGGCCGAACTGGCTTCGGTGCAGGCCATCGTTGCGGCGGGCCGGGCCCGGGCCGCAGGAGGGGCGGAGTTTGATGCGCTGGCCCGCGCGGCGGTGGAGCGGGGGGCGGAAGCGCGGGTGGCAAGGGCCAGGGCGGACGTCCTCCGCGAGAAGGATGAGAAAAAACTGAAGGCTGCAAAGGAGCGGCTGGCGAAAACCGAAAAGAATCTCACCGAGGCGCAAGGGGGCGGTGGGGAATACCGGACCTTCCGAGCCTCGCGGAAAGCCCTCGAAACTCCCGAGCACAAGGAGGAGCAGTATCCCGCAACCTGGCCACGGACCAGTACGGGCCGGCGCACTGCTCTCGCGAAATGGATCACGCACCGCGAGAACCCGCTCCCCGCACGGGTGGCGGTCAATCACGTCTGGATGCGACACTTTGGAGAGCCCCTGGTGGAGACCGTCTTCGACTTCGGCCGCCGGGCCAGGCGCCCCGAGCAGGCCGAACTGCTCGACTATCTCGCGGTGGAATTCATCGAGTCGGGATGGAGTTTCCGTCACCTGCATCGCCTCATGGTGACCTCGCAGGCCTACCGCCGGAGCTCGTCAAAGGCGGGAGCGGATCCCGCCACGATGGAGGCTGATCCCGAAAACAAATACTACTGGCGGATGAATCCGCGGCGCATGGAGTCGGAGGTAGTGCGCGACAGCCTCCTGCAGCTGGCCGGGGTCCTCGATCCAAAACGGGGCGGGCCGTCCATCGATCCCAAGGCGGGAGGGATGCGGCGCAGTCTCTATTTTCAGCACTCGCGAGACCAGAAGGACAAGTTTCTCTCCATGTTCGACGGGGCGGATCACTTACGCTGCTACCGGCGCAGCGAGAGCGTCAAACCCCAGCAGGCCCTGGCGCTCTCTAACAGCAAGCTGTCCCTCGCGATGGCGCAGAAGATCGCGTCGCGGGTCGGTGCGGAGCAGGATCTCGATCAGTTCATCGCCGAATCGTTCGAGGCCATTCTTTGTCGTCGCCCGGACGAAGAGGAGCGGACCGCCTGCCGGGAGTTTTGCGAGGCCCTGCGCAATACGACCAAGGGGAAAAGCCCCGAGGGGCGGGTGCGGACCCGCCTGGTCCATGCCTTGCTGAACCACAACGACTTTGTTACGATCCGATAGGATGAATCCCGAGATCCAGAGCGCCATCAGCCGCCGCCGGTTTCTCCAGCGGCAGGCCCTGGGATTCGGCGGCCTGGCGCTCGGGAGCCTCTTGCAGCAGGACGGATTCGGTGCGGAGGCGTGGACTGCGCCGGACCGCATGCCGCACTTTGCACCCCGCGCCAAGAGCGTGATCTGGCTCTTCATGCGTGGCGGGGTGAGCCACATGGAGAGCTTCGACCCGAAACCGGAGCTGACCGAACTGGCCGGCAAAACAATTGCGGAGACTCCATACGCTTCGGTGCAGGATCCGGAACGCTTGAAAAAAGTGCGGGTGGTGGTGGTGAACGACGCCAACGGCCACCAGCGCAACACGATTTACCCGCTGCAGGTCGGCTTCAAGAAGTACGGGGAGAGTGGCATCGAGGTGAGCGACTGGTTTCCCCACATCGGTTCCTGCGTGGATGACATCGCGGTGATCCGGTCGATGTGGACCACCGACGACAATCACGGCGCGCAGGTGCAGTTTCACTCGGGGCGGCACATGCTCGACCCGCCGGTGCCGACCATCGGGGCGTGGGTGGGTTACGGGCTGGGAACCCTGAACGAGAACCTCCCGCAGTTCATCAGCATGGGCCCGCGCTTCTTTGACATCAAGGACGGCCACTACCTGGGGCCGTCCTACGATCCCGTGATGCTGAAAATCGATCCGAAGAATCCTCTCGATTATGCCCGGCCGGAAGGGGACTTGCCTCGTGACGAGCAGAGACTCGAGTTCGACCTCGTGAACCGGCTCAACAAGTTGGCGGGGCGCAGGTATCCGCACGATTCCGCCCTGGAAGCGCGCATCAAGTCCTACGAGCTGGCCTTTCGCATGCAGACCGCAGTGCCCGGGGTGATCGACTTCGGGACGGAGTCCGAGGCGACGAAGAAGCTGTATGGAATCGACCAGAGTGCCACCCAGCCGTTTGGGCGCCAGTTGCTGGCGGCCCGCCGCTTCGTGGAAAAAGGGGTGCGCTTCATTCAGATCATGCACGGCGACGGCGCGGCCGGGGCCTGGGACCAGCACTCCGGCCTGAAGGCGGGGCATTCGAAGCTCGCCGGGCAGGTCGACAAACCGGTGGCGGGACTCCTGAAGGACCTCAAGCAACGCGGCCTGCTGGATGAGACCCTGGTGGTGTTCGCCACCGAGTTTGGCCGAACGCCGGGCACCCAGGGCAAGGACGGGCGGGATCACCATCCCTATGGCTTCAGCGTGTGGATGGCCGGGGGCGGGGTGAAGGGAGGCCTCGTGCACGGCGCCACCGATGACATCGGATTCCACGCGGTGGAGCACCCGCACTATGTCACCGACGTGCATGCGACCCTCCTGCACCAGCTCGGCCTGCAGGCCGATCGCATGACGGTGCCGGGGCACAAGCGGCTGGAGCGGGACTTTGGCGAGGTGATTCATGAAATTCTGGCCTGATCCCCGCCGTCATACTCTCGTGCTCTTGAGAATTCAGCGTCCCTTGGTATTACTTGCACTGTCATTTCGATGAACCACCTCTGCAGCCAGCGCGAACCGCATCCTCTCACGCGCCGTGAAATGCTTCGCTCCTCTTCGGCCGGTTTTGGGGCCCTGGCATTGCAGGGGCTGCTTGCCCAGGAATCCCGGGCAGCCAATTCGGCCCTGGCACCGAAGGCGGCGCCCAAGCCGGCGAGGGCCAAGCGCGTCATTTTTCTCTTCATGCACGGCGGGCCCTCGCAGGTGGATCTCTTCGATCACAAGCCGGCCCTCACGCGCGACAACGGCAAGCCGCTTCCCTTCGACAAGCCGCGTATCGTCTCGGCCAAGACCGGGAATCTCCTGGCCTCCCCGTGGTCGTTCAAGAAGCATGGCGAGTCGGGCGCAGAGGTGAGCGAGATCCTCCCGACGATCGGCTCGATCGTCGACGACTTGTGCATTGTGCGCTCGATGTACGGATCGAATTCCCGGCATGGCGGAGCGCTGCTCGAACTGCACACCGGATCGGACACCTTCACGCGACCCGCGATGGGATCGTGGATCAACTACGGTCTGGGAACCGAGAATCAGAACCTGCCCGGGTTCCTCACGATCAACCCGACCGGCACGCACGGGGGTTCGAATGCCTGGTCCTCGGCCTTCCTGCCCGCCCATTTCCAGGGAACGCAGATCGGCGGGAACGGACCCATGAAGGTTCCCTTCATCGAGAATCCTCTCAAGAACCCCGACCTGCAGCGCAAGGAACTCGACCTGTTGAATTCCATCAATCGCGAGCACCTGGAGCGCAGTGCCGGCGACGACGAACTGGAAGCCCGCATCGCCTCCTACGAGCTGGCCTTTCGCATGCAGATGGAGGCTCCCGGCGTGCAGGACGTCTCGAACGAGCCGGAGTCCATCAAGAAGCTCTACGGCCTGGATAAGGGCAATACCAAGGCGTTCGGGGAACAGTGCCTCATGGCGCGGCGCTACAGCGAGGCGGGGGTGCGCTTCGTGCAGGTCACGCACCGCTACTGGGATCAGCACAGCGGATTGAAAAAGGACCACGCCCGGCTGGCGGGGGAGATGGACCAGCCCGTGGCGGCCCTCATTACGGATCTCAAGCAGCGGGGCCTACTGGACGAGACCCTCGTGCTGTGGGGCGGGGAATTCGGGCGCACCCCGGTGGCGCAAGGGAAGGACGGACGGGATCACAACCCCCACGCAATGACGATGTTCCTGGCGGGCGGAGGGGTGAAGGCCGGGCTGCAATACGGAGCGACCGACGAATACGGCTACTACGCCACCGAAAACCGGGTGCACTTTCACGACCTGCACGCCACCATGCTGCACTTGTTGGGAATCGACCACACCGAGTTGACCTATCGCTACGCGGGCCGGGATTTCCGGCTCACGGATGTGCACGGACGGGTGGTGCGGGATCTCCTGGCGTAGGGTTCGCGGCGCATTTCACCGTGCCTTCGAAGCCTTGGCGAAATGCAAAGCGCCCGGCTTGATGAGGTCGGGTCGGGCTTGGCGCTCGGAAAGCGCCGCCACGTTCGGCCTAGAACAAAACCGCGCTGAGGAGGGTCAGGATGAGAGCGAAGGTGAGGTTCAGCACGAGGCCGACGCGCATCATGGTGCGTTGGGGGATTTTGCCGGAGCCGAAGACGATGGCGTTGGGCGGAGTGGCGATGGGAAGCATGAAGGCGCAGGAGGCCGCGATGGTGAGAGGGAGGACGAGCTTCCCGGCCGGGACTCCAATTTCGGCGCTGACTGCGATGAAGATGGGAACGAAAACGAGGGTGGTGGCCGTGTTGGATGAGAGCTCGGTGAGAAAGATGACAAAGACCACCACTGCGCCGACGATGAGAAAAAACGGCCATCCCTCGGTGAATCCCACCAGGCTTCGGGCCAGGAAGGTGCTGGCGCCGGTGAGCTTGAGGATGCTGCTCAGAGTGAGTCCCCCGCCGAAGAGAAGAAGCACGCCCCACTCGGTAGTGCGGTCGATCGACTTCCAGGTAACGAGCCCGAGGGCTGCGAGGAGAATGAGCGCTGAGATCGCCACCACGCTGTCAAAATTGTTTTCGATACCGAAGAGCTGGGAAAGCCAGGCGCTGCTGAGCCAGGCCACCACTGCGAGGGCAAAGACCCCGAGGGTCGCGATGCGCTGCGGTGTAAAGGAGAACGGCTCGCGGGAAGCTTGAATTTTCGAGACCTTGCCAGGCCGCATCACGAGGAAGAGAAGTGCGATCAAGGTGGGCAACAGCACCGCCACGCAGGGAACGCCGAATTTCATCCAGCTCGCGAAGTCGATGCCGAGTTCCTTGGCGGCGATCGCATTCGGAGCGGTACCGATGATGGTGGCAATCCCGCCGATGGTGGCGGAATAGGCCAGGCCGAGGAGCAGGAAGGGAGTCAGCCTGGATGCCCGCGCTTCGCCGTCCTGGGCCTGCACGTCGGCAAGCAGTCCGAGGGCGACGGGATAGAGGAGAGCCGTGGTGGCGGTGTTGGAGATCCACATCGAGATGGCGGCGGCCGAGAGAAAGAGACCGATCGCGGAGAGGTGGAAGCGGCCCCCGGCGAGGGTGAGAATGCGCTCGGCGAGCCAGAGGTTGAGACCCTGGCGGGTGAGCGCAGCGGCAATTCCGAAGCCGCCCAGGAAGAGGAAGATGAGGGGATGGGCGAAGCCGGCAAAGGCCCGCGTCACGACCGGGCCCGCATCTCCTGAAAAGGCTCCGGCGAGAATGCCGGCAATGGGGACCAGGAGGGCCGTGACGGCCAGCGGGATCGCTTCGGTGAGCCAAAGGATGGCGGCGAGGGCGAGAATGGCGAGCCCGGATCGGACCTGCGCGGCGGTCTTGCCTTCCGGCGGATCGACGGGGAGGAACCAGTGGATGAGACCAAAGGCCACCAGGGAAAGGACGACGAAGATAAGTTTCCGGCGCGGGGCCCACCCGGGGTGGGCTGCCTGTCTTTCACGGCTGGTTGTTTCCTTGTCCTGGTCCGGCATGTGGGTGACTGGTTGTGAAGAGGGCGACGAGGGTTGGCAAGCATCGTGGCGGCGGTTTTCAACCGCCTGACCCAGATCGCGGGGAGCGCGTCTGAACGACTCCTTCGGGCGGAGGGCCGATTGGATGGCTTGGCGCTTCCGTCTACGCTACGCTTCGCCGTGACAAGTGGAAAGCAGGTCCCTATTCGAGACCATGGAAATTCGCCAGCTGGAGGCCCAGGAGCCGTTCACGACGAAGGATGGCTCGACGATCCGCAGCATCCTGGACCGTGCCAATGCACCGGTTGAGAAGCAGAGCCTGGCGGAGGCGAGGGTGCCGACGGGTGGCGCCACGGAGCGGCACTACCACAAGCTCAGCGAGGAATTCTATTTCCTGTTAGAGGGGGAGGGGCGGATCGAGATCGACGGGGAGTGCCGGGAAGTGGGCCCCGGGGACGCCATCCTGATCCCCGCCGGGTCGTGGCATGAGATTCAGGCCAGGACCGGCCTGCGCTTTCTGTGTTGCTGTGCACCGCCCTACTCCCATGAAGATACGTATTTCGAGTAGCGAGGAGCGGGCAGCGAGGAGGACGGGATGCCGCTACTTTTCCTTTGCAACGAAATCGATCACGAAGACCTTGTCGAGGATGGGGAGAACGGATTTCATCGGCTCGAAGGGGGGTAAATACGGAGATTGCGTCAATGGAGGGCTGGATTTTTTACCGGAAAAATGTGACCGCCCCTAAAGGACGGACTGGCGGCAGGGTGGAAAGGTTCTCGCGGTCCGGCACGACTTCTGCTATACTACCACACAATGGAAACCCCCAGTTTGTTCACCTGCACGGGCCGTTTCGAGGAGCGGGACTTTATGTTCCTGGCTTCGGCGGTCGCCGAGAAGGCGGACGAGAGCGCCTTTCGCGCCTTCGTGTCCGACCGGGACGAATTGTTGTCCATGATGGATGACGAGCGGGTTTTCCGAGCCCTCCTGGAGTCGCCGAACCTGCTCAACGTGACGGCTTCCTTCTACTTTTACGTCCTGGTGCGGCACAGCTTGAAGCGCAGCAGCCTCGATGACTTTGCGCTGGCGGAGTACCTCGGCGCGATCCTCGCGGAGCGGGTTCCGGTCGGTCCGGCGCACGCCTTGAAGGGTATTCCGGCGGGCTTCGTGCACACCGTCGATTTTCTCGGCATCCTCGACCACGCCAGTGGGAACACGCGTTACGAACTCCTGGTGGCTGCGGGGAACCAGTTCCTGGTGCTCACCGGGATCTTCCCGGACTACATTCGCCAGCGGAGCGAGCGGCACGGCGCGCCGGGCATCGCCTACTACGAGAGCTTTGCGCGCTCCTCTTTTTGCCAGGCGCGGGACTATCCGATCGCGAAGCGGTGCGGGATGAGCGACGTGTTGACTACTCTCACGCAGGTTTTGCCGGAAGCGCGGCGATCGTTGAACCACGTGGCGGATTCGCTTCTTTTCCTTGCGAGTTGAGGGCTTGGCGGCAACGAGGCGCAAGGCGCGAAGGGATTGGCGCCGTCATCTACAAGGTCTTCAGGAACGCGTAGAGATCCGCGAGATCCCGGGCAGAGGCCGGGAGGAGGAGACCCGGGGGCATGGGAGATTGGTTGGGCTGGCGCTGGCTGATGATATCGCGGTGCGAGAAGCGAATCGTTTCGCCTGCTCCGGTTTCGAGGATGGTCTGAGCCTGCGAACTGTAGATCGGGACGCCGACATAGGTTCCGTGCCTGGTCGTGATCTGGACGGCCTTGTAGAGATCGGAGACGGCGAGATTGGGCTCGTTGATGTGCCGGAAGAGGTCCTCGCGATTGAAACGCTTCGCGATGTTTTTCAGGTCGGGGCCGAGCCGCGTGTTTCCCGAATGGCAGGCGGTGCAGGTGAAGCGCGCATAGGCGGCCTCACCGCGCCTTGGATCGCCCTGCGGCCAATCGACCTTTTCGAGGCGCTTGTTGAAAGGAGCCAGGTCGATGCCCGCTGCGGGCGGACGGTAGAATTTCTCGACGAGTTTCTTGTCGTTTTCGTTGCCGTGCCGGGTGAGGAAGCCGGTGAGAACGGGCCGGAGAGCGGGGGCTTCCCACTGGGCCCGGTAGAGGGGGAGGAGGACCTCCGGGGGGAGGTATTGCTTCACGAGAGAGAGGGCTTCGGGGTTCCATCCTTTTTGTTTCTCAACCATCGCCAGTGCGCCGGCCGCCTGGATGTTTTCGGGAAGGAGCTTGAGGAGATAGGCATGGGCAGGATGACCGAAGGCGGCGTCTTCCCGCATCGCTTCCCCGAGCTGGGGGTCGAGTTCGAGATGGGCTTTCAGGGCATCGAGAAGATTGATGGTCCAATTGCGGTCGGTGAGCAGTTTGCGTTGGGCGATCTTTCGATCGATTTGCAGGAAGGCCGCCGCGATCTTGGAGCGGGATTCCTCCTTCCGCGGGCCCGGCATCTGGGCCAGGCAAAACAGGATGTGGGCATCGTGGGTGGGATGGGAGGTGGGTTCGATCGATTCCGCGAGCATCCGGATCGCCCCTCGGTCGTCCATGTGCAGCATGGCGAGGAGTCGTGCGGCCTCCCTGTTGAGATCCTCGTGTTGCGGGGGGACGGGGGCCAAGGCGAGGGGCACGACATCGATCACCTCCCTGCGGAGTTTCGGATCCAGTCCCCCGGGATTGTTTGCCGTGTATCCGGCGTCGATCCGGCGCTTCGCTTCGCTGGTGCTGATGTCGCCGAGGGCGAGCATGAGATGTCGGATGGCGGTGAGGCGTGATTCCGGACCGGGATCACTCTTGAAGCGGGCCAGGGCTTCGGCGGGTGAAAGCGTAGGAGTGGCTTTGATGGCCTGGGCGTGGACCGACCAGTCATCGGGCGTCTCGTAGAGAGGAAGGGATTTGGCGGCATTTCGTCCGTCCGGATACGAGACGCGATAGATGGAGCCCCGCGTGCCGCGTCCGCCGACTGCCACGAAGAGGTCGCCGCTGGGCGGATGCACCGCGAGGTCGGAGGGGGCGAATCCGAGATTGTCGGTGGTTTCCAGGAAGGTCTCGGGTTCGACGCGCTTGTAGCTGTCCTGTTCTCTGACGAGCGGCGTGAAGTAGACTCGCCCGAACGTCCAGCACGCGAAGAAGAGACCGTCGCGATACTTCTGTGGGAACTGCGTGTGGCGGTAGACCTCCACGCCGGTGGGCGAGCCGCGGTCGATCTCGACGAGGCGATCGACGGAGTCGAAGAAGTAGGGAGGGCGATTGAAGGAGCGCTGGTGGCCGGGCAGGAGCCAGCCGTGGTGGCCCCCGACGCGGACGTGGAAGACCCGGCAGTAAGAATACCAGGGGAGCTGGTGGTCCCGCTCGCCATCGGAGTCGAAGGTGAAGAGGTGGCCGTGCTTGTTGAAGGCGAGATCGTAGTGGTTGCGGAAGCCGTGGGCGATGACCTCGCTCTGTTTGCCGTCGGGGGAGATGCGGAGGACGGTGCCCTGCGAAGGCTCCCTGATGGGAGAGGTCTCGGTGGTGACGTTGCTCCGGCTGACTTTCGTGTTGTTGCCGCACGCGACATAGAACCAACCGTCGGGCCCCTGGCGAATGCCATGCGGCCCATGCTCCCCGCCGCCGCCGGGGAGCTTGTAGAAGAGTTCGGGAGGGCTTTCCGGGAGGCCGTCGCGATCCCGGTCACGGTGCCAAAAGATGCCGTGGGGTTGCACGCTGAGGAGGTTGTTGCCCACGAACAAGAGCCCGTGGGGATTCCGGGCAACTCCGGGGAGGAGGTGAGCCTTGTCCGCCATACCATCGTTATCGCTGTCTAACAGAATCTTGACGTAGTCCGGTCCCGATACCGCGACGCGGCCATTTGCGTCGATCGTCATGGCCCAGGTGTCGTGGGTCAGGGCGTCGTCGGCGAACCTGGTGACGGTGAAGCCCTCCGGAACGCGGAAGGGGGCACCCTTGGCCAGCGAGGTTGCGACCGAAAGAGTGACGAGTAAGGCGAGGCGCATGGGAATTTACTAGCGTTTCGCAGGGGAGTTGGCACAGCTGACTTACGTCTTCAAGGGGTCGGAGCCGTGTAGGTCGTTTCCAACCGCCCGAAGAGCATGCGAAAGTTGTCCCGGTTGCCGAGGTTGCGCTCGAACTCGACCCATTCGTAGTCGGTATTGATGGGAACGGTGGACAATGTACCGGTGAGCGGATCCCATGTGACGAGGTCCGCGGTGGACTGGGCGAGATAGGTGAGACCGTTGTCGGGGGTGATGCGGCGCACGTATTCGACGTGGGCCCAGACGTTCATGGCGCCGAGCGGGAACAAAGCGGGGCGGAACTCGAACCAGATGTTGGGCATTCCGCCCGACACTCCGCCGCCCGGTGGAAGGAGAATCGAATCGGGGATGGTGGGGTTCAGGTTAAAGGCGTACTCCTCGATCAGAGTGGCGAGATCGCCGTCGGTGTTGGCCAGCGGTAGGGTGTCGTCCCCACTCAGTCCGAAGGACTCCGCGTAGAGCACGAGGGGATCGGGGAGGTCGTTGATCTTGAGATTCTCGTACCAGTAGATCGAGGTCTGCCCGGAGCTGCCGACCAAGATGTCTTCGTCGCCGTCCGCGTCCACATCGTGAGCGTCCACGAAGCTGGAGCGATAGGCGGTCTTCTCTCCGGAGTTCAGGGTCTGGACGAGGCTGAAGCTTCCGGCACCATCGTTTTCGTAGATCTTGATGCTCCCATTGGTGTCGCCCTGGACCGTCACGCAATCGGGATCGCCGTCATTGTCGAGGTCCACCGCGGTGGCCTCGCGGGTGGCGGAGCCGGGAGAGGCCAGGGTGTGCAAGATCGTGAAGGTGCCGGTGTTCACGCCGTCGTTTTCGATCCAGTGAACCGGCCCGCCGGTGCCGCTGGTCTTGAGAAAGAAGATGTCGAGGTCGGTGTCGCCGTCGATGTCAACCAATTCGACGCCCTCCGCGCCGCTGGAGAGGTCGGCGACCTTGACTCCCGCTGCGAAGGAGCCGCTGCCGTTGTTCTTGTAGACGAAAACGTCGCCGTCCACCCAACCGGCGGCCACCACTTCGTTACCGGCCAGCCCGTCGAGGTTGGCAGCTGCCACCGATCGGCAGCCGTCGGAGGTCCCGATGGTGGTGGGTGCCGCGAAGGTGCCATTGCCGTTGTTCATCATGACTTTCACCTCGTCGGTGCCGGACCAGGCCAGGATCACGTCAAGGCCCGGGTTCCCGTCGAGTTCGGCCACGGAGGACGACCACGGCGCGTCGCTCGGTGGGCCGGCATCGAGAATGCTGGAGGAGGGGAAAGCTCCGGAGCCGTTGTTGAGGAAAAGCAGAAAGTCGTCATCATCGGGCGGATTGGCATCTCCAGTGAGAGCCGCGATGAGGTCGTTGCCGTTCAGGCCGTCGAGGTCCGCGATGGTGACCTGGCTCACTTCGGGGGCACTGGTGGTGAGGGATTCGAGGGGGCTAAAACCGGAGCCGGTGCCGGCCATGCGGGCGATCGTGTTGTCAGTCAGCGAGCACGTGAGGACGTCTGCTAGGGAGTCTCCGTTGGTGTAGAGGACGTCCAGGTCGGTATCGCCGTCGAGGTTGGCGACTGTAACGGAAGTGGCGATTTCGAGGTTCGGCACGACGTCCTGGGCTGCCGCGAAGGTGCCGGACCCGTTGTTGGCGAACCACACGATCCCGCCGGCCTCGCCGCTCGGGAAGCCGAATTCGCTGGCAGCCACCACATCGAGACCATTGACGCCATCGATGTCAGCCAGGGCGATGGAACTTGCCGCATTGAGTTGGCCGACGGCGCTCTCGGTGGCCGCGAAGGATCCCACCCCCGGGGCCAACGGATCGGTGGTATTCTCGATCCAGAGGACGCGGTCTTCCGGCTGGGCCGTGCTCAGCCACTCGATGGAAACCACCACGTCGTTGTCGCCATCGCCGTCGAGGTCGCCGGCCCGCACCATTTCGGGATCGCGAAAGTCATTGCCGCTCACGATGGTCTGCTTCGCTCCAAAGGTGCCGGCCCCGTCCGTGTTCTCCGCCCACTTGATGGCATTGGCGATGGGGTTGCCCCATACCACGTCGACGTCGTTGTCGCGGTCGAGATCGATCGCGAAGACGGTGGTGGATTGCTCGGCGGTCGCGATGATCTTGCGCTCGCTGAAGGTGCCGGCGCCGTCCGTGTTTTCGAACCAGAAGATCTTGTCGTCGAATCCTATCGAGCAGGCCACCACGTCGAGGTCGGTGTCGCCATCGATGTCAGCGGGGTAGATTGCGCGCGTCTCGTGGGTGTGATCGATGGTCTGGGGCGGGCCCCAGGTCCCATTGCCGTCGGTGTTCTCGAGCCAGATGATGGTATCGACCTGGTTGGCGGTTCCCAGCGCGAGGATGTCCCGGTCGTTGTCGCCATCGAGATCGACTGCGAAGATGGCATCCGGGTTGGTGACCGGATTGCGATAGACGAGATGCTCGCCGTCGTTGGTCAGGTCACCGATCGTGATGGTGGCGGCAAGGGGCAGGGGGACGAGGAAGGTGAGAAAAGTGAATGTACGGGAAATCATAATACAGCGGGTGAATAGCTTGGAACGTAGTAACCGGGAGAGGGTGGGAAACCAACAAGGATTTAGGGAATACCCGCCATGGCTTGTTGGTGGGACAGTGCTCACGTGTCGAGGAGAGTCGCCTCGGGAAAGCGGCGCTGAAACACCAGCGGTCCATGGGGTCCCGGACAGGCCCTTCGTTGGAGTGGGGCCTTCAAGCCCATTTGGAGTTCACCCGGGAATCGGCGTAAGGCCCCCAACGGCTCAAGGCGTCACTCGAACTCAATGACGCGGAAGCTGCGGTGATGGCGTTGGTGGGACCAGCCGTAAAGGGCCGGGGGGAGGATGCGGAGCGAAGTGGCGGGAGATCGCAGTTGCTCCGCCCACTTGAGGAGCTTTTCCTTGCCGGCGCGGGTGTGTTCGCGTGGAGGGCGGGCGACGGTGAGATGGGGAAGCGGCGGCCGGTCGTCGGGGGCGCAACCAGCGGCCTCGAGGAGGGGCCCGCGCCAGGTGGCGATGAGTTCGGCAAGCTCATCCCGGCCGTCCGCGAGTGCGAAAGCGAGGGCCGTGCAGCGTTGCGCCTTGGGCAGGGCGAGGAGGGGACCGAGCGTGACTTCCGCGCCCGTGAACGGAATGCGCGCCAGCACCTCTCCCACGGCCGGGTGGCGCTCCGGATTCTCGTGCCCGAAGAAGGCGAGGGTTAGGTGGAGGTCCTCGGGGTGCATCCAGCGCAGGTCCGGCGGGGCGTCCGCTCTAACAAAATCGATCACGTCGTGCGGAACGTGGGCCGGGAGGGCCGCGAAGTAATTGCCGGGGGCCGAGGGCATGACGCCATTTTGAGATTTCTTCCGCAAAGTCAAGCCCGCGGCGGACCGGGGCTCGCGTTCTTGCCAGGGCGCCAAGGACAACTTGCTTCACGACCTCGGGTGGGATGACGGCCGCGGGCAGGGTGTTCCAGGAAAGAAGGACGACCTGCGGGAGGAGCCGTGAGAGTGCATTCATGGATCCGGAGGACAGTGGTCATCCAGATGAGGGGGTGCCCGGCCGCGGTGGGGGCCGGAACCCCGCATGCGGGAATCGGCTGCGCTGGAGGCCGAATCAGTGCACGGGAATCTCGAGCCAGGCCGCGTTCAAGTCGGGACCCGAGACCGTGACGGTGATCACGGCGTCCTTGGCGACCGAGATCGGGAAGGTGGCGTTGCCGGTGTCGTCGGTGACCTGCACGCCGTAAAGCCCGTGGGTGTCGAGAATCGAAATGAGGGCGCCCGGAGCGTCGGTTTCGATGACGAGGTTGAGGTTCCCGGCCTGAAGAGATTTCGGTCCGAAAAGCTTCGGACGGCGTGGGTCCTTGCGGCGAAGGGGCAGGGTGGGATCGCCTAACAAATTGAGTTCGCAGAGACACAAGTGGAAGGTGGCGGACTTTTTCGCGTCCTCTGCCATGCCGGCCTTGGTGGTCATGAGGGCCTCGCCGGCAGTGAGGTTTTTCCCGATCCCGTTCTCCCAGAACTCGGTCATGGTGCGGGTAGTTCCATCGAGTTTGCCCTCTTTCACCATGAGAGGAAAGTCGCGCTCCGGATCGTGGAAGTGGGGCTTGCCTTCGCGGGAGGGCGCGACGATGACGATGGCCCCCGCCCTGGGCCGGCGCAACATGGCCTCCGCGATACAGGGATCCCGCTTCGCATCGAACTGGCCGGTAAAGCACGAGACGGTTGTGATGACTGGGTAGGCGCCCACGTTTTTCAGCAACCCGACGTGTTCGGCGGTGAGCGGCTCGTCGTTCTCCAGGATCCAGGAGGGAAGATATCCGTGACCGTGGAGGTGCAGCTTCCCGGTGGTTTTGGCGTTCAAGAGCCTTACCCAGTTCGTGGGGCTGAGGGCGTAGTCGCCTGGTTTATCCCGGTCCCAGGGAGTCTCGTCCGCGAAGAAACGCTGGACGGACCCGTCCGGCAGGACCTTCGAGACGTGCCGGTCCCAACTGGCGCGGACCTTGGCGTAGGCCGCGGGCACCGTGCAGGTGTAGGTCATGCGGGTCGCGAAATTTCTTAGCGGGTAGTGCGACTCGTAGGAAATCACTTTCTCGGTGTAGGCCTTGACGTCTTTCACGCTGCGCACCGGGATCCGGCCCAGCCCGACCCGGCCATCAGGATAGGAGATTGATTCGCGGTCGTCCTCCCATTCGCCATAGACGCCGTCGTCGTCGGCGTCCCAATCCTTCTTGCCAAGGTAGTAGAGGTCGGTGGGGATCCGCTCGTTTTTTCCCCACATCGTCTCGTGCGCCGTGTCTCGATCAGGCACCACCCCTTTGCGGTCGGGCTGGCTGTCACCCCCGAGAATGACCCAGCGAGTTCCGAGGTGATCGACGTGATTGCGGACGCAGCGCCTGATCTTCTCCTGCAGGTCCGGCGCCTCGTAGCGATCCGCAATTTGGGTAGTGGTGAGAATCCGGACCGGCTTGCCGAGTTTCCTCTTCCAATCCGCGAAGGGAATCCAGGCCTCCGCAAGTTCCGGGGAAGTAATGAGGAGGACCGTTGCCGGCGAGGGCGCGCCCAGGCCGCCCTCGAGCTGGTGGGAGGGGTGGGCCAGGGCGATCCCGCTGATTGCCAGGACGGCAAATGTACTCAGGCGGACGGTGGTCATCGTCGAATATTCTCAACTGAATAGCGGGCTGGCGAGGCATTCCTGTGCGCAATCTTGTCAGCGGCGGGTCCCTTCTGTCATGGTTCTGTCGTGCTGAGTGTCGAGGAACAGATCGAAATGGAGATCCGGGCGCGGGAAGAACTGGAGCGCCTGAGGGAGGAG
This sequence comes from Verrucomicrobiia bacterium, assembly GCA_963580345.1. Classification (GTDB taxonomy): domain Bacteria; phylum Verrucomicrobiota; class Verrucomicrobiia; order Verrucomicrobiales; family Akkermansiaceae; genus Roseibacillus_B. The sequence goes on from CAUZKZ010000006.1 coordinate 23,250, forward strand.
GCCGGCAACGAGGAAGTCGATCCGCAAGCGGTGGCGGTGGATGTCGCGATTGGCCGGCTTTCGCGCCTCGACTCGATGCAGATGGAGGAGGTGCGCAAGGACGCCGTGAGGCGACGCAACGTGCACATCCACGAACTGCAGGAAGCGCTCCGGAAGATGGACGAGGGCAGCTACGGCTTGTGCGAGGGCTGTGGGGACTGGATCGACTACCACCGGCTCGAGCAGCGACCCGAAGCGGCGCTCTGCAGAGACTGCGCCAAATAGCGGCACGACACCCGGAGCAGGCCAGGCGTTCGAATTTCTTCCGGGAAGGCACCAAAAACTCGAAACCTCTCAAGGATTCTTAATGAAATCCTCTTGATTATCCCGCCGTCGATACGGAATTCGACCCTTTGTGGGAGCGCACATAGCCCGGAGGAGTGGGTAGAATGAGCGGAGTGCCTTTGGATTCCGAACTACTGTGAAGAACTGATTATCCATGACGGGAAAAGTGGCTTTCGGCATTGCTCCCCCGGAGGACGGCGCGAATACTCCCGCCCTCCAACACCATGAAAGCTACACGGAACACATTGCTAACGATTGCGTGTCTCGCCACTCCTGCGGCCTATTCGATAACGCCACAGTTAGGCGGGAACGACGCCAACCTTGCGGCGATCGACGGAAGCCAGTTCAGCACGACCACCCGCCTGAAGGGGGAAGTTCTGTTCGGTATTCGCGAGCTCCTCGGGGAGAACGATATCGGTGAGGCCGCGCTTTTCGGCGCCTCGAACCGGCTTCGGCTCGGCTTCGACACCTCTTTCACCGGAGAGGACGCTCTTCGCACGCGCTTCACAGTCGGCGGAACGTACAGCGAGAACGTCCGGGAGACTATTGCCAATCAGCAAGACTCGTGGATCTATAACTTTGGCGGCGACATTGGGGCGCGATTGACAAATGGACCGCTTGACGTGCTCCTCGGACTTGGCGGCACGATCAACTATTACGATGAGGATTTCGTCGGGCGGCAAGCGGACGAGAACTGGCTGCCTGAACTTCGCCTCGCGGTGGGGGCTCGCTATAAGATCAGCGACAGTGCAGTGGTAAAACTGTGCGCCCAGGGGTATTACGGCGGCATCGCCAATGTTTCCCGGGGGTACATCAAGTCCGGGGTGTTGGATCACAATTACTTCTTCTGGAATATGGACCTGGAGGCCGATTACCGCCTCGATGGCGGCGGGCTCGGTGACGCGGGTCTCGAGTGGTCAACCGCATTTTCGTGGAATGGCCTGGAAGAAGACCGCAACGGCCCGGTCGGCAATCGGCTCGACAACTACGACATCGAGTTCCGCCAGGAAGTCCGCTTCAACGTCAACGAAAACGCCACAGTTTTCGCGGCGGGGAGCTACGGTCATCGCGAATTTGGCAATTGGCATCCGATGGGAAATCCGCTGTTGCATGCGGACTCCCACAATTACCGCGTCGGTGGCGGTACCCGGGTGCGCTGGGGGGATAAATTCCACTGGGGCGCTGAAGCCGGGGTCGAATTTCGCGACTACGACAGTTTGCCGGCCGGGGGCAACGATGACCGGACCGAGTTTTACATCAATGGGGATATAAATGCGCAGCTTACCGATAAATCCTCGCTCGGGATTTTCTTCGACTACGGGATTCAGAACTTCAATATTAACGACATTCCCATCGACGCTTTCCTCGATCCCCGGGGAATTCGCAGCGGTCTACGCACCCTCTTCCAATGGAATGAAACGACTTCCCTGGCCTCGGAGTGGACCTACACCCCGAGTTTTGGAAGTGATGCGCTGGGCGCAGCCTGGGACAGTTTCGAGTCCTCGCGCTGGGGTTGCGGTCTCTCTTTGACGCATATGCTCAATGATCGGGTGGAACTCGCCGTCGATGGCGATTTGATCTACCTCGACAACGACCTCACCGGCGACGACACCTACTTCACCGTCGGCGGACGGATGAGCGTCGGCTTCTGATCGCGCCGGCAAAGCGCTTCTGTTCACACCCTGCGGCGCGGGCGCTGCAGGGTGTTTTTTTTGCGGGGAGGGCATGGTCCGAGTTCCGCACCCTCCGGTCCTCGCGCCGCAGCCACGGTTCGATGACGAACGGCCCGCCGGGAAGCAGCCCGGCGATGAAGACCTTGGCACAGGTCCCAATCGTCCAGCTTGCCGGTTTCCAGGCCAGGAGGAGCGCTCCGCAAAAGAGGAGGAAGAGGACCCCGTGGATCCATCCGGGAACCTTGATGGCTTCCGGGTGGCCGCCAATCCACTTCTGAGGCATGGCGACGAAGAGGAGGTAGAGGAATGAAAAGCCCTCCAGGCAACAGATCACGCGCAGCCGGTCGATGGCGGTTTTCATCATGGCACCGGAACTCTGCTGGCTACTTCTTCACCGGCAGCTTGGCATCCTCCCAGGCCAGGATGCCGCCGTCGAGGTGGTAGACCTTCTTGAAGCCAAGCTTTTTCCAGGTTTCAAGAGATCGGGAACTGCGGCCTCCGCTACGGCAATGCACGAGGTAGGGTTTGTTGCGGTCGAGTTTTGCGAGTTCGGCGCCGAAATCATCGCTGAGGAAATCGATCTGCCGGGCGCCCTCGAGGTGGCCTTCCTCGAACTCGTCGGCGGTCCGGATATCGATGACAAGGGGCCGCTTGGCCGGATCCTTTGCCGCGAGGAGTTTGACGGCCACGGCAGCCTTAACATGGAAAATCGGACCCTTTCCCTCCGGCCCGTCCTCGGCGATACAGGATGCCGCCATGACGGCGAGGCAAATCAAAATCGAAGGAAGCAACCGCATGGGCAAAAGGTAGCGGGGTGTGGGGCGAATGCAAGGCGGGCTACTCCATTCCCAACTCCTTGACGAGAAAGGCCCATCGGTCGGCGGCTTCCTCGATGCGCTTGTCGGTGGGCTTGCCGGCCCCGTGACCGGCCTTGGTCTCAATGCGAATGAGGACCGGGTTGTCTCCCGCGTGGGCATGCTGCAGGGCCGCGGCAAACTTGAAGCTGTGAGCAGGAAAGACCCGGTCGTCGTGATCCGCGGTCGTGATCAGGGTGGAAGGATAGCGGGTGCCTTTCTTCAGGTGGTGATAGGGTGCATAGGCGTGGAGGACCTTGAAGTCTTCAGCATTTTCCGGAGTGCCGAACTCCCTGGTCCAGGCCCAGCCGATGGTGAACCTGTGGAAGCGCAGCATATCCATCACTCCCACTGCAGGGAGGGCGGCCTGGAAGAGTTCGGGGCGCTGCGTCATGCAGGCCCCCACCAGCAGGCCGCCGTTGCTCCCGCCCGCGATGGCGAGTTTCTCCGACGAGGTGAACTTGTGTTCGATCAACCATTCCGCGGCGCCGATGAAATCGTCGAACACGTTCTGCTTCTTGTGCCCTTTGCCGGCATTGTGCCATTTCTCGCCGTATTCCCCGCCGCCGCGGAGGTTGGCCACCGCGTAGACGCCGCCCAACTCGAGCCACGCGATGGTGGAGGTGGAGAAGCGGGGGAGGAGGCTGATATTAAAGCCCCCGTATCCGTAGAGGAGGGTGGGAATGTTTCCGTGGCGCGGGAGGCCCTTGCGGGAAACGATAAACATCGGGACCTGGGTGCCGTCCTTGCTCTTGTAGAAAACCTGCCGCGTTTCGAACAGAGCCGGATCGAACTTCATGGTGGGCTTTCGATGCACGGCGCTTGTGCCGGTATCGAAATCGAAGCGGAAGATGGTGGGTGGTTCGGTGAAGGAGGTGAAGGAATAGAACGTCTCGCGATGCTTGCGCTTACCGTAGAATCCGCGCGCCGATCCGAGGCCGGGCATCGCCAGTTCGGCGAGCCCGATGCCCTTGATGTTGTATCGGCGGACCAGGCTGTGGGCGTCGTGCATGTAGGAGGCCACAAATTCGTTCCCGACCAGGCTGACCGAGCGCAGGGTATCGAGGGATTGGGGAAGGATCGTCTTCCAGTGCTTGCTCTCCGGATTGGCGAGATTGATTTCGACGAGGCGGCCCCGCGGGGCCTCGAGGTCGGTCCGGATCCAGAACCTGTTCCCTTCGCTTCCGACGAACTCGTAGCGGGCGTCGAAGTCCTTGAGCAGCTCGACGAAAGGAGCCTCCTCCCTGGACAACTCCCTGTAATAGAGGGCGTTCTTGTCGGCCGAACCGCGGCGGATCTCGAGGAGGAGGAATTTTTCGTCCTCGCTGGGCCAGGCCCTGAAGCTCCACCTGGGTTCGTCGGGGCGCTCGTAGACCAGCTCGTCGTCCGCCTGGGCCGTCCCGAGGCGATGGTAAAAGACCTTTTGGTTGAAGTTGGCGGCCTTGAATTCTTCCCCATCCTTCGGTTCATCGTATCGGGAGTAGTAGAATCCCTTGTGGTCTTTCGACCACGCCGCTCCCGAGAACTTGGACCACTTGAGGTGATCGGGGAGGTCCTGGCCGGTATTTATGTCGCGGACCTTCCATTCCTTCCAATCCGACCCGGACCGGGAGATGCCGTACGCCAGCAGGTTGCCGTCGTCGGAGACCTCGTAACCGGAGAGAGCCACCGTCCCGTCAGTTGAGAACTGGTTTGGATCGAGGAGAATCCGCGCTTCCTTGTTGAGCGACTCGGTGGTGTAGAGGACGCTCTGGTTCTGCAGGCCGTCGTTCTTGGTGTAAAAGTACCGTCCGCCCATCCTGAACGGCACGTTGAATCGCTCGTTGTCGTAGAGTTCCGTGAGGCGTGCCTTGATCTTGTCCCGCGCCGGGATGGTCTTCAGGTAGCGGCGGGTGACGCGGTTCTGGAACCACACCCACCAGGAGGCCTTCCGGGAATCGGTGTCCTCCAGCCACCGGTACGGATCGGCCACCTCGATCCCGTGCTGGGTTTCGGTGACCGCTTCGCGCCGGGTGCGCGGGTAGTTGAGTGACTGCGCAAAGAGGGCCGCCGACGCCAAAGAGGTCAAGAGGAGGCACCGATACATGCTTCCCTTTAACAGACCGGGCCGAGATTGGCTACCAGCGTTGCTAGTTGTCTCGGCGGTGCCTGTTTTGCGCCCTCTGCCGAGCCGCAATCTCCGACTTGGTAAAGGGCCTCGAGGCGGGCCTCCGCGCCAGGCGCCTGTTGAGGGCTTCAATCTTGGTGTCCATTTCCGCGTAAGTCCCGGTCGCCTGGGTTTCTTTGTCGCCCAGGTGGCGGGAGATGGTCTCGTAGGCGCGGTCACAGATGCGGTAAGGCAGGTAATCGTCGGCTTCCGGCCATCTTTCGGCTCCCTCACCTTTGATGAGGTAGCGGTCTCCGGTGCTGGCACTCTCTACAGCGAGGAGGGGGGCCAGCGTGCCGACCGGCGCCCTGTCGATTTCCTCGCTCACCACGCACGCGCTGGTCTGGGCGTAAGCCCCGGCGCCCTCCAGGAAGCGGCGCAGGGTCTCCTCCTTCCGGTCGGGAAAGGTGAGCAGATTGAGCTTCAGGATGGAGCGGCTGGCCTCCACGTGCCCGGGATCCCGGCGGGGCTTCAGCTTGTCGGCGAGTTCGAGAAGTTGCTCGTGTCCACGAGGATCGGGAATGGTTCCGTAGACCCGGGCTGCGGCCGCGATCTGGGTGGCATCGGAGGCGGTTCGAAGGAAGCGGCGCAGCGTGCTCATGATCCGTGGATCGGAGCTCCACGAGATGGCTTGGAGAAAATCAGCGAGGTTCTCGTTTCCCGGTTGGTGCTCGTTGATCAGCTTTCCGAGCTGGGCGATCACCAGATTGTCGGAGTGACCGGGGAAATAGTAAAGCAGGCGGATGGCCGCGGAGTCGGAGTAGAGCCTCCCGCCGATTTCGAGGTCCATCTTGAGTTGTTCGTAGAGTTCGACCGCTTCCGGTTGGGGCCCCCACTTCCCCCGAACGGCGGTCACCATCTGCTCCGAGCGGGTCGGGCTGTTGAGTTGCGCGTCAAATTCGTCCACCACCACGTAGTAGGAACGGTTCGTGATCATGCCGATCAACACAAAGCACATGTCGCCCACCGTGAGGGTGTAATCTTCGACGGTGGCGTCGAAATCCGGTCCGGGATTGTCTTCGGGAAGACCGGCGTTCCGGATGGCGGATTCTTCGCGGCGACTGCCCGGACGGAACGGCACAAATGCAGAGGGTCCCAACGACTTTGCGAGTTCGTCCGGCACGATCGTCTTGGTTTGGCGGTCGTCATCGAGGTGCTGAAGCAGGATGGGAAGCGCTCGCGGTCCCAGTTCCACCAGGCGGATCAGGGCACGGAAGGAAGCATCACCGGGTTTTGCCTTCCCGGAAAGCGGATAGGGGGCGAGGGGGGCCTTGTCGAGGGGAGGAAACTCGGTGAATCGGAAGGAACCGGCGTAGAACGTTTCGGATGAGTCGACCTCGAGCAATTGTTCAACGAGGGCCGAAAGATCGTCACGAGGTGCGGGCAGGACCTGCACACCGGGCGGCAGGGTGGCGACGAGAGCCGGCGCGATGACGTCACGGAATTCGGACTGGGCCCGCACGCCGGGCGACAGGGATACGACAAGGGGCAGCACGCAGAGCGCCTGCAGAGGGTGGACTTTCATGGTAGGGGGTGAACTTGACCGACATCATATACGAGTTTTCAGGATTTGTGAAAAATCTGTGAATTCGAAGAGAGAGCCCAAGAGGATTTCTACTGCGACCTCGGGGATCACCGGGGAGGATTTTCGGTTGTCCAGAAGATTAAGATTCCCGAATCAAGCCGCGCTCCGAAGGAATCACGGCCCGTCCCTGCCGGGACACGCAAGGGCCCTTTGCAGCGGTGCTTCTCGGCACGACGTGCCGCCGCCGAGGCATTGGGATGGCATGCCGGGACGGCCAAGCCACCGTGAGGACCCCGACCGATGTCCATCCATCAGCGCCATTCTTGCGGCGAATCCGAAAGGGGGTGAGCCGGGCGGGTCGGGAATCGCCTGGGAAACGAGTGCCCGAGGGCCGGGCCGATCTCCGGCGGCCACCGGTTTATGCGGGGGCCCGCCAGATGAGCCGGATGGCGTCGAGGCGGAGGCGGGACTGGCCGATGTGGTTGTCGAGTTCGTCGCGGAGCTTGGTGAGTTCCTCGATTTCGGAGGGAGGGATGTGGTCGTTGCGTTGGGCGAGGTCCTCGAGACGCTCGAGTTCGGCGGAGAGGCAGTGCTTCGCGTTCCGGCGGGCTTTCCGAATTTGGACCTGGGCCTGCGCGTCGGCGAGGCCTTCCGCGGTTTTCAGCAGGTTGGGAAGGATTTCCTTTCGGAAGACCAGTTGGGAGACGAGCTTGCGCGGGCTCCCCGGTTCGATTGTGGCAGTGAGGAGGGCGGGGTCGCCGCTGTGGTCGGCCCCCTTGTGATCGACCACGACACGCAGGGAGGTGGGGGGGAGGAAGCGGTCGGCGTGGAGCCGAACCGGAGCGAGGCACTCCAGGACGTAGTGGCACTCCAGCAACATGGTCTTGCCTCGGGCGGTCTTCCAGTGGCCGAAGCTGCAGTTGCCTTGTTCCCTGCCCAGGAGGAGCCCGAGGGCGTCGCAAAAGATGGGGTGATCGGGGGTCATGAAGGCGACATCCTCGCGGGCGAGGGCGCGCTCGCGGTCGAAGGTGGTGGAGAGGCCGTCTTCCGGAAAGTCGGCGAAGGCCTCGCTGAGCCGTTCCCCCGGCTTGAACACGTAACTGCGCAGCGCAAGGTCCTCGATGGTGAGTCCGAGGTGGTCGAAGAGGCGGATGGCGAACTGCTCGAAGGCCGGATCGTGGTCGGTGTCACTGATGTGCTGGATGAGTTCCGCGGTCTTGCGCGGGGAGGGAGCACGGAGTTCGAGGAGCCGGTCGTGCCCGCTGGAGAGTTCCCGGGCGACCTCTTGCCGCAGGGCCCGGGTGCGCGCGAGGAAGGACTCGAAGGAGTCCGGGTCGGGGTCTTTTTGCATGGCCTCCAACTCCGGGCGGAGGGCGGCGGAAAGGGTGGCAGCGCCTTTCAGGGAATGCTCGAAGGCGTCGAGGCCTTCCGCATACCAACGCGCCAGCAGTTCGGTGGGGCTGCCCTTCGCGAAGGGGACGTGGATGTTGATGGTTTCGGTCTGCCCGATGCGGTCGAGGCGGCCGATGCGTTGCTCGAGCAGTTCGGGGTCGTGGGGGAGGTCGAAGAGGACGAGGTGATGGGCGAACTGGAAGTTTCGGCCTTCGCTACCGATCTCCGAACAGATCAGGATGCGGGCCCCGTCCGGCTCGGCGAACCAGGCCGCATTGCGATCGCGTTGGAGGAGGGTGAGGCCCTCGTGGAAGAGAGCCGCTTCGATCTGCACCTGGTCCCGGAGGAGTTCGCGAATGGTTTCCGCCATCTCGAGGGCATGGCAGATCAGCACGACTTTGCGATTGGGTTCCTCGAGGAGGAAGTCCGTCAGCCACTTGATGCGGGCTTCGAGATCGTCGCCCTTCTCCGGGATGCTGAGCGGTGCGAGGTGCAAACGTCTCTCCGGGAAGCCGGTGAGTTGGGCGCGGGTGTTGCGGAACATGACGCGGCCGGTCCCGAAGGAATCGATGAGATCGCTGATGAGTTCTTCGCGGGCGTCCTCGTCATGACCGGCGAGGGCATCGGCGGCGTGTTCAGCGCGGGGGGAACGGCCGGCGATGAAGGCGAGGTCCTCCGCGGTAGGCGCCTCGCCGGCGACGAGCCGCGCCACCAGTTCGGCGAGCGGTTCGTAGCCCTTGGCCTCGGCCTGGAACCCGGCAAGATCGGAGTAGCGATCGGGATCGAGAAGGCGCAGGCGGGCGAAATGTCCTTCGGGACCGAGCTGTTGGGGAGTGGCGGTGAGCAGGAGGACGGCCTCGGTCCGCTGGGCGAGAGATTCCACGGTGGAATAGGCCAGGCTGGGATCGTCGGGATGCCACTCGAGGTGGTGGGCTTCGTCCACGATGAGGAGGTCGAAGCCGGCGGCCGCCGCCTGCTCGGCGCGCCGGGGGTGCCCGGTGAGGAATTCGGTGGCGCAAATGATGAGCTGACTGTCGAGAAAGGGGTTTCCGCTTTCTTCGTTCGCCTCGATTGCGGAGCAGCGCTCTTCGTCAAAGAGGGCGAAGAGGAAATTGAAGCGGCGCAGGAGTTCCACGAACCATTGGTGGACGAGGGGCTCGGGCACCAGGATGAGGACGCGGTCGGCCCGGCCGGTGAAGTGGAGGCGGTGCAGGATGAGGCAGGCTTCAATCGTTTTGCCGAGGCCCACTTCGTCCGCCAGCAGGACCCGTGGGGCGAGGCGGCCGGCGGCCTCGGAGGCGATCGCGATCTGGTGGGGGATGAGGTCGATGCGGGCCCCGGTGAAGCCGCGTGAGGGAGACTGGCGCAGCCGTGTGTTGTAGCGGAGGCCCTGGGTGCGCAGGTCGAAGCTGAGGAGGTCGTCGCACTGCCCGGCGAGGAGGCGCTCCTCGGGCTTGATGAAGCTGAGGGAGTCGAAGAGCTCCTCTTCGGGCACTTCGGTTTCGCCGCAATGGTAGACCAGGAGGCCTTCGCGCTCCTCGATGCGGTCGACGGTGAAGTCGGCGTGAGACTGGTCCTTGATGCGGTCGCCGGGCCTGAAGTGGACCCGGATGAGGGGTGCGGAAGAGAAGACGTATTGCCGCATTTCCTCTGCGGCCGGGAAACAGATTTCAACCCGGTCGCCCTCGGTGGAAACGACGAGACCCAAGCCGAGTTCGGGTTGGGAACCGCTGATCCAGCGCTGACCGGGGAGGGGGTGCACGGAGGAGAGATTGAAGAAGGGAGCGAAAAGACTCAAGTGGCAAGAGCGGAGAAAGTGTTCGGTTTCGAGGGTTCGGTCTTCGGACCGGAGGGGCGTGGGCTGCACAGCTTCTGATTGTCGAACGGCATCGATTCTTCCACCCTGATTCCGATGGGCAGAGTGATCGTGATTGGCGGCGGGGCAGCGGGTTTTTTCGGGGCGATCGCGTGTGCGGAAGCGGGAGGGCCGGAGGTGCGGATCCTGGAAAAAGGACCGGAGGTGCTGGGCAAAGTCAGGATATCGGGCGGAGGGCGATGCAATGTGACCCATGCCTGCTTTGAGCCGTCGGAATTGGCGAAGGGCTACCCGCGGGGGAAGAAGAGCCTCCTCGGACCGTTTCACCGCTGGCAGGCAAAGGAAACCGTGGCGTGGTTCGAGAGCCGTGGAGAGAAGCTCAAGACCGAAGCGGACGGGCGCATTTTTCCCGTTTCGGACGACTCGCGGACCGTGATCGAGTGCCTGACCAGGGAGGCCCGCGCGCGGGGAGTGGAGTGGCGCACGAAATGCGGAGTTACGGCAGTGCACGTGCAGCCGGGAGGCGGATTTCGGCTGGAAACAGGGCGGGGCGAGGCCTTGCTGGCGGAGCGCCTCCTGGTGGCCACGGAAGGGATCCGGAGCGCGGCGGCCCGAAAGCCGGCCGAGGACCTGGGACACGGCCTGATGCCGCCGGTGCCATCGCTCTTTACCTTCCACGTCGCGGACCGGCGGATCGAGGGCTTGCCGGGAGTGTCGGTGGGAAATGCCACGGTGCGCGCGGGCGAACTGGAGGCCGGCGGGCCCGTGCTGGTCACCCACTGGGGCCTGAGCGGACCCGCCATCCTGAAGCTTTCGGCCCTGGGCGCCCGGGACTTGGCCGGGCAAAACTACCGGTTCGAGCTGCGGCTGGACTGGACGGGGGGCGTGGGGGAAGCGGCGCTGATGGAGGCCATCGCGCAGCAACGCCGGAAACACGGCGCCCGCAAAGTCATCACGCGCAGTCCGCTGGAATCGTTTCCACGGCGACTGTGGGAGCGTCTTTGCGAGGCCGCGGGCGTTGCGGAGGACACGACTTGGGCGACCCTGAACCGTGGGCAGTCCCGCAGCGTGGCGGCGCAATTGCTCGACGGGCGCTTTGCAGTGCGCGGAAAAAGCCTTAACAAGGAGGAGTTCGTGACGTGCGGGGGGGTGCACTTGCGGGATGTGAATCTCAAGACGATGGAGAGCAAGCTGGTGCCGGGTCTCTACTTCGCTGGGGAGGTCCTCGACATCGATGGCATCACGGGCGGATTCAATTTCCAGTCGGCGTGGACCACGGGGCGCATCGCGGGCGAAGCGATTGCGGCGAGCATGCGTCAAGCCACGGAATAGACCCGTGGAGTGAG
>CAUZKZ010000007.1:0-32906 GCA_963580345.1 Verrucomicrobiia bacterium
TTCCGCGATCATACCTGCAGCCTCTTTGCCAAGCAGGGCATGACGAACATTCTCTACCTTGACCTGATGAAGGACCAGAAAGGCGCCGGCGCTGTCCTGACTTACGTGATTGCCCATAAGGATGGGGAGGCGCGCAACGCTTCCTGGGCAGCCTTCCGCAAGGACCCCGCCTGGCAGGCCGCCCGCAAGGCCTCCGAGGAAAAAGGCCCCATTCTCGTGAAGGGCGGCGTGAAGTCCGAGCTCTTGAGGCCGATCGACTACTCGCCGATGAAGTAGCCGCTGATCGGCCGGCCGCGGGCGCCTTCCTCAATCGCGGTAGAAGTCGATCCACTTCATCGTGATGTGATCCGGATTCGCCTCGAACAATTTTTCGGGCAATGCGATCTCGAAGTGGCCCTCTTCGAGCGGGATCTTCCCGCCGCCGCCCGCGACCCGCACCTCGGCGAAAAAAGGACTGTCCTTTCCCAATGCGGTTTCGATGCCGTCCTTTCGCAGCGAGACCGTGCATTCTTTTTTTCGAGTGCTCGATACTGCCCACTCGACGACCAGTTCATTGGCGCTGACCCGGAACGATTCCAGCCCCCGCAGGTGCAGGCGGACCAACATTGTCTCAGGCCACGGTTCCGACGCCCTGGTGAGGGTAGCGGAGCCGATGCCCGTATTGCTGGTGATTGTGACCACCTTCCGCACCGCCGTTCCGCTTATCCTGATGCGAGAGTCGGGGCGGCCCCCGGTTGCGCGCAGGCCGGGGTTCTCCTTTCCGCCTGCGCCGGCCTCGTTGGCGGGTTGCAGGTGAGAGACGGTGACAATCCATCGTTCCTTGATTTCAACGCCCTTTCGTCGTGCCAGCGTTCCCTTCACCCTGACCTTGCTGGCATGGAGCTTTTGCGCGGCGCTGCGCAGCGCCTTATTTTTGCCGAAGTCCAGTTCCCAGGTGATTCCCTTCGCGGTGATGGTGGTGCCGGTGGTCTCGCCGCCGATGGCGACGAGGCCGGTGCGCAGGGTTCCGAGCACGGTCACTGCAATTGAATCCTCAGCAGCGGGAATTCGGTTCACGCCCAGGAGAAACACCAGGAAGAAGGTCGGCCATCGCGGGACAAACATGAGCAGATGGCTTCTAGCCCATCCTGCCACCCTGATCAAGCGAGGTTGGTTGACGAGCTTGAGAGCGCATCCGGCCGTGGCCGCGAGGCAGACCCCCTGGCAGGCGGGAAATCACATTGGGCACACCCCGATCTGGTCGAATGCAGATTACCGCTTCAAGCCGGAGGATGTGACGGGGCCCGAGTTGTTGAAAGGCGCGGGCTACAAGACAGGACGAATTGGAAAGTGGGTCATGGGCGGGGAGGAGACCAGCGGCTTCCCGCTGACGTGACCGTGGCCGCGCCTTTCAACCGTCACAGCGATGCGGGGCGAAGACGGAAGCGCCGGGCCCGCGTAGGCATTTCCTGGGCATGGCGCTTGAAATGCGCCACCACCGCCTCTAAATGCCGCGCATGGCAGTCACACTCCGGTGGGGGATCCTCAGTACCGCGGGCATTGCGCGGAAGAATTGGGAGGCGATCAAGAACTCCGGAAACGGGGTGGTCACGGCGGTGGCGAGTCGCGATGTGGCCAAGGCGCAGCAGTTTATCGACGGGTGCCAGGGCGAGGTTCCCTTCGACGAGGCGCCGCGTGCGATGGGGAGCTACGAGGAGATCATCGTGGCGGACGATGTCGATGCCGTTTACATTCCGCTGCCGACCGGGGTTCGCAAGGAGTGGGTGATTGCAGCTGCCAAGGCGGGCAAGCACGTGATGTGCGAGAAACCCTGCGCGCCGACAGCGGGGGACCTGGAGGAGATGACGGAGGCCTGCGCCGCCAACAACGTGCAGTTCATGGACGGCATCATGTACGTGCACAGCGATCGCTTGCCGCTCCTGCGCCAGGCCCTGGACGATCCGAAGAACGTCGGGAGAATCACCCGGATCGCCTCGGCCTTCAGCTTCTGTGCCCCGCCGGAGTTTCTGGCGGCCAACATCCGGCTCAACAGTGACCTGGAGCCGGCCGGGGCCCTGGGTGATCTGGGCTGGTACACGATCCGAGCCACCCTCTTCGTGATGAACTACGAAATGCCCAATTCCTTGCGTGCCACGATGCTCTCGAGCGCTTCGCGCGAGGACAGCCCGAGCCAGGTGCCGACCGAGCTGAGCGCGGAGCTCTTCTTCGACAATGGGATCTCGGCGACTTTCTACAATTCCTTCCTGACCAATCACCAGCAGTGGTTGCACGTGAGCGGCGACAACGGGTACCTCGAGCTCGACGACCTGGTGCTGCCTTACCCGGACGGCGAGCTGGAATTTCAAGTTGCGAATCCCAGGTTCTCGATCGAGGGGTGCAAATTCACGATGGAGAAGCACTTCATGCGGCATTTCGTGACGGAGGCCGGCGGGAACGATCCTAACGCGCAGGAAACCAAGCTCTTCCGGAACTTCGCGGACCTCGCCCTGGGCGGGAAACCCGATCCATTCTGGCCGGAAGCTTCCCTGAAAACTCAGCGTATTCTTGATGCATGTCTGAACTCCGCGCAAAACGGCAGCACCCTGATCGAGTTGTGAAACAAAAACGGTTCTGCGCCGCCTCTCTGATTTTCGGATTGCTCTGCCCGGCCGGGGCCGGAGGGGCGGTCCTCTCTCCGGAAGCGGTCGAGTATTTTGAGTCCAGGATCCGGCCCGTCTTGGCGCAGGATTGCTACGAGTGCCACCGCACCGGCGGCAAGACGAAGAGGGGGCTGGCCCTCGATCATCGGGCGGCCATGTTGAAGGGTGGCGAATCGGGCCCGGTCATCGTGCCCGGCAACCCGGGCAAGAGCCTGCTCATGGCGGCGATTCGCCATCACGATGAAGACCTCAAGATGCCGAAGGCCCGCGCCAAGCTGGAGGACCGGATTATCGCGGACTTCGCGAAGTGGATTGAGATGGGTGCAGCCGATCCGCGCGACAAACCGTCGAGTGAGGAAGAGATCGCGAAGGACACCGACTGGGCGGCCGTGATGGAAAGACGCAAGTCGTGGTGGAGTTTTCAACCCGTCAAGAAACCGGAGGTTCCGGCCGGGAAGTCGCCCCACCCGGTGGACCGCTTCATCGAGGCCGGATTGGCGAAAGGGGGTTTGCAGGCGGCGGGAACCGCGGACCGGCGAACCCTGATCCGGCGGCTCAGTTTTGCCCTGCGGGGATTGCCCCCGACCCCAGAAGAGAGCGAGGCCTTCGTGAAGGATCCCGGCGCGGAGGCCTACGAGAGGCTGGTGGACCGCTACCTTGTTTCGCCGCAGTTTGGCGAGCGCTGGGCCCGGCACTGGATGGACTGGTTGCGCTACGCGGACTCGCACGGCAGCGAAGGCGATCCCGACATCCCGAAGTCCTGGCGGTATCGCGACTACCTGATCCGTGCCCTCAACGCGGATGTTCCCTACGACCAGCTGGTCCGCGAGCACGTGGCGGGGGACTTGCTGGAAAGGCCCCGCATCAGCGAGGGGATCAACGAATCGATGTTCGGGACTGCGCACCTGCGCATGGTGTTTCACGGATTCGCGCCCACCGACGCCCTCGATGAACAGGTGCGCTTCACCGACGACCAGATCAGCGTTCTGACCAAAGCCTTCATGGCGCTGACCGTCTCGTGCGCGCGTTGTCACGATCACAAGTTCGATGCCATCAGCCAGAAGGACTACTACGCACTCTACGGTATTCTGGCCTCGACCAAGCCGGGGACAGTGACGGTCAATGCCCCGGGCGAGGAGGACGAAAAGCGCCGGGCCCGCCTGCAGGAGCTGAAGGAACAGATCAGGGCGGCGGTGGCCGCGCAGTGGCTGAAGTCGGCGGAGAGCCTGACGAAAGACCTGAGCAAGCCGGAAGGGGAGCGGATCGAGAAGGCGGGCAAACCCGAAAACGTCCTCTACCCCGTGCACGTGGCGGCGAAGCATCCCGGGAAACCGGAAGAATTGAAGAAGGCCCTCGAAGCCTGGGAAGCGAAGCAGGGCGAACTGCGGGCGCATCGCGAACGAAAATACCGGCACGATTGGAACCTGGCCGATGACGACAGCGGGGGCACCACCTACGGCCCGAGCGCGGGCAAGAGGGCGCGGGCGGGCGCCTTTGCGATTTCGCTCGGCGGAGACGGGGTCATCCAGGGGATCTATCCGGCCGGGGTTTACTCGCACCTGATTTCACCGAAGGACCCCGGAGTGGCCCTCTCGCCGCGCTCGATGCTGGATGTGAAATCCGAACTCTGGGCGCGGGTGATGGGCGGTGAAGACGCCATGATCCGCTACGCGGTGCAGAACTACCCCCGCAACGGGACCGTCTATCCGGTCGGGCGATTGAAGGAAAAAGATTGGAAATGGCAAAAGTGGTCGCTCGACTACTGGGAGGGCGATCACATTCACCTCGAAGTGACCACCGGTCCGGAGCAGGCTACCCTCGCCACGAACAAGGATCGCTCGTGGTTCGGCATTCGCGAGGTCGTGATCGTGAAGCGCGGCGAACCCGGCCCCCCGGGAGGGCTGCTGGATTGGGTCGAACCGCTGCTGGATGTCGTGGGCCGCGGCACGCCGGCCGATTCCGAATCGCTGGCGAAGGTCTACGGAACCGCCACGCAGGAAGCGGTTGCGAGTTGGCGGAAGGATGAGGCCAGCGACGGCCAGGCCATGTTGTTGCAGGAGCTGATGGTGAAGGGCCTCCTCCCGAACAAGGCGGACGAAATCCCCGGGGTGAAGCCCCTGCTCGACGAATACCGGAAGCTGGAAGCTGAGATTGTGGTTCCCACGCGGGTCCCCGGCGTCTGGGAAGCGGACAGCTTCGACCAGCCCCTCTTCGAACGCGGGAACCACAAGAAGCCCGGGGAGAAAGTTCCGCGGCGCTTTCTCGAGGCCATCGACGGCAAACCCTACCGCACGACCGGTAGCGGGCGGCGCGAACTGGCGGAAGATCTTCTGCGGCCCGACAACCCCTTCACGGCCCGCGTCATCGCGAATCGTCTTTGGCACCACCTCTTCGGACGCGGGATCGTGTCCACCACCGACAACTTCGGCCGCCTGGGCGAGAAGCCGAGCCACCCCGAATTGCTGGATGATCTCGCGGTGCGCATGGCCGAGAACGGCTGGTCGATCAAGAAAGCGATTCGTCACCTCGTCACCTCGGAGACCTGGAAGCGCTCCAGCGTGCCCTCGGCGGGCGCGAAGGAGAAAGATCCGGGGAACAAACTGCTTTCGCACTTCCGGGTGCAGCGTCTCGAGGCGGAGGCCATTCGAGACAGCCTCCTGGCCGTGACCGGGGAGTTGGAGGACAAGATGTTCGGCGGACCCATCAAGGGGGCGGCCCCCCGCCGCAGCGTCTACATGCGTGTCAAGCGCAACGACCTCGACCCCTTTCTCACGGCCTTCGACGCGCCGGTTCCTGCCAGCACGGTGGGGCGGCGCGAAGTCACGAACGTGCCGGCGCAGTCGCTGACCATGCTGAACTCGGATTTCGTGATCGGTCTGGCGGAGCGCTGGGCAGGCCGGGTGAAAGGCATCGACGAGGCGAAGGCCGCGCGCATGTTCACGCAGGCGATGGGGCGTCCGCCCACCTCCGAGGAAGTGGGGCGTGCCCTGGAATTTGTGAAGGCCATGGCGGAGCTGCGAAGCTCGAGGGGCGGGGAGCGCGGAGCCTTTGAAGATGAGCTCAAGGAGAGCCGGGCCAAGCTGGCCGAACTTGAGGAGGAGGCCCGGGAGCGCGTGTTGGCGGTGCGCGGGATCAAGCCGGGCGAGAAGAAGGCGGGACCAGCCCCGATCGCGCTCTGGGATTTCGAGGGAAACGGTGAAGACCGCGTCGGGGTGTTGCATGTAAAACTGCACGGCGGCGCCGGGGTCGCGGATGGCGCCCTCGTGGTGGATGGCAAGACGGGCTTCGGCTCCACCCCAAAGCTACGGCAACCGCTGCGGGCCAAGACCCTCGAGGCCTGGGTCCAGCTCGACTCGCTCGAGCAGGGAGGGGGAGGAGTGATGACGGTGCAGACTCCCCGAGGGGTCCAATTCGATTCCATCGTTTACGCCGAAGTGCAGAAGCGCCGCTGGATGGCCGGCAGCGAGGGCCACAAGCGAACCAAGCCCTTCGAGGGCAAGGAAGAAGACACAGCGCAGAGCGCACAGATCCACCTCGCCATCACCTATGCTGCGGACGGAACCGTGACGGCCTACCGGCAGGGGCAGCCCTACGGAAAGCCCTACAAGTCCGTCTCCAAGGGATTCGCGGCGGGGGACGCGAATGTGTTGTTCGGGTGCCGTCACGGCGAGCCGGGCGGGAACCTGGGGCTGAACGGCAGGATCTTCGAAGCCCGTCTCTACGACCGCGCCCTGAGCGCGGAGGAAATCATGGCCTCAGCGTCCAAAAATGCGAATTTCATTTCGGAGCAGGATCTCCTCGCTGCCATGAGCGAAGCGGAACGGAAAGAACGTGCTGACCTCCTGGCAGAGCGGGAGAAACTCAAGAAGAAGCTGGAAGGCCCCAAGAAGCCGGACCGGCCCAACAACGAGTGGGCGGACTACGCGCACGCTCTCTTCAACTTGAAGGAATTTATTTATATTCGATAATCTTGTTGCGGACCTGTCAGACGAGTCCGACCGGCCGCGACACCAGACCCCTCACCAACGATGCTGGGACAACCAACTACTGAAAACTTCCGTTTCATCACGCGCCGCCAAATGTTGAGCACCTGCTCGAACGGTTTCGGGCTGCTGGCGCTCTCGGTCCTGATGGCGGACAAGGCTTACGGCGCGCCCGCGGCGTCTTCCCGCCCGACGCCCCATTTTGTGCCCAAAGCCAAGAACGTCATCTTCTGCTACATGTCGGGCGGGGTCTCCCAGGTCGATTGCTTCGATCCGAAGCCGAAGCTCAAGGAGCTGCACGGCAAGCCCATGCCGGTGAAGGTGGAGCGCACCCAGTTCAACAACAACGGCAACATTTTGGCGAGTCCCTTCGATTTCAAGAAGTGCGGGGAGAGCGGGATTGAGATCAGCTCCATGTTCCCGAAACTGCGTGAGTGGTGCCCGGACGAACTGGCGGTGGTGCGCTCCATGACCAGCCCGGTGAACGAGCACGCGCAGGGGAACTACTTTTTTCACACCGGCTTTCCCTTCATTGGTCATCCCAGCGCCGGGGCGTGGATGAGTTACGGCCTGGGCAGCGAGAACCGGGATCTGCCAGGCTTCATGGTGCTGCAGAGCGGCGGGGCGTCCATCCCGCACGGAGGGGTGGGCCTCTTCAGCAACGGGTTTCTTCCCGCTCACCACCAGGCCTCGATCGCCAGGGTCGATCAGCAGGAGCCGGTCGCAAACATCGTTCCGAAGGAACGCGATTCCCTGCAGCGGCAACGCCTGAGCTTCATCAATTCGCTCGATCGCCAGTTCTCGGCGCAGACCGGAGGCGACGAGCAGGTGGAGGCCGCGGTGCGCAATTACGAGACCGCCTACCGCATGCAGGCTGCCATGCCCGAACTCGTCGATATCTCCGGCGAAAGTGCGGCAACCAGGAAACTTTACGGGTTGGATGACGGGAAGAAAACCAAGGCCAAGTATGGCATGCAGTGCCTCATTGCGCGCCGCCTGGTGGAGCGGGGAGTGCGCTTCGTGGAGTTGAGTTGTCTGAACGAGGGCATCGGGGCGGGCAACGGCCCCAATCCGTGGGACCAGCACAGCGACCTCGAGCGCGGTCACCGCACCATGGCGCACCAGGTCGACCAGGGCATGGCGGCCCTCATCGTGGATCTCAAGCAACGGGGTTTGCTCGACGAGACCATCATCGTGTGGTCCGGCGAGTTTGGGCGCACGCCCTTTTCGCAGGGATCCAACGGGCGCGATCACAATCCGTTCGGGTTCTCGATCTGGATGGCCGGGGGCGGGGTGAATGGCGGGAGCGTCTACGGCGCCACCGACGAGTTGGGTTACCACGCCGTCGACAAGGTCACTGGCGTCTACGACCTGTGGGCCACGGTGCTGCACCTGCTCGGGATCGATCACGAATACCTCACCTACCTGCACGCCGGCCGCAATATTCGCCTCACCGATGTGCACGGCCACGTTTGGCACGACCTGATCGCCTGATCCGGAAGGGCGGCCTGGTTCATCGTCGCAGACGGGGACAACCGTCGTCCGCCAGTGCCCAGCGAGGGGGCGTGCGGATCGCGTTTCGCCGAGGCGGGGCGCAGGGAAAAAAATTCAACCCCTATCTCGCCCGGGAATCGGCCTGAATCCGGCCCGATGAGGGGCTTGAGGCTCAATTCATTACCTAACCACATAGGTTGGTCAGATAATGGCGGCTTGCCCCCGCGGCTTCGATTTCCTTTGATTCTGAACACACGAACAGCGGTGGAGGGAGCAACGCGCGAACCTGTTACTGATATCATGAATCGACGAAAATTCACTCTGCTATCCACCGCGACGGCGGTCTCGGCTGCGGGATTGGGACGATCCGAGTCGCACCACGAAGGCTTCTTCTCGCTCCGCCGGGAATCCGGTCACTGGTGGCTCACTTCCCCGCAACACCCGCGGTTTTTCTCCCTGGGCCTGAACACCTCGGGACCTGAAGAGGTGTCCGAGCTGGAGATTCGGCACTGGCAGCGGCATTACGGACGCGATGCCCGGGAGTGGATCGACGCGCAAGACCGGGACTCCCTGGAAGGCGGCGGGTTCAATTCCTGCGGGACCGGCCGGGCAGGCGAGGGACGCCCTTTTTGTTATGTGGTGCCCTTTTCGGGTGCCGGGCGTTGGAACGATCGCGAGGTGCAGTGCGACTATCTGAAAACGGATTTCGAAGAGTGGTGCGACCACGTCGCGAGGGAGCACTGCCGGCCGCTCGCGGGAGAGCGGGATCTCATCGGCTACCACTACAACGACGGTCCGTGCTGGATTCATGATGAGCCAGTTTCCGAGTGGCGCGGGCCCCTCTTCGACGGTGCGAGGTTGAGGTCGAAAGCAGGCCGGCGGGAGTTGCGCTCGCTGGCGCGCCGGTATTATCAAGCGACCGCCGAGGCGATTCGGCGATACGACGGCCACCACTTGATCCTGGGTGACCGCTACGTGGCGAGTTCGCCCCTTCCTCGTGAGATCTATGAGGAAGCCCTGGCACGGGTTGATGTCCTCTCGTTCCAGGACTTTCAAGACCCGGTCGGTAATCTTCGAGCGTGGTACGAATTGACCGGCAAGCCGGTCCTGCTCGCCGATACGGCCCGCCTTGCGCCGCGGCGCCGCGGTGCGGAGGTCTGCTCCGTGGATGCCGGCTGGTACCGGAGCGTGTTACGGGGGTCACTCGCGAACCCCGGGTGTGTCGGTTGTCATCTCACCGGAGCGGAAGAGAGGCCTGCTTGCCGCCGGGTCAACGCCGCTGCCAGGCGGTGGGTGGCGGGAAGGCGGTGCTAGTGTCCTGAACGCCCAGTTCCCGGGGGCCCACTTGCCCCTCAGAGGCTCCTCTTCAACTTCTCGAACTCCTTTCGAAGCGGGATCAATTCGCGTTCCCGCTTGGCGATTTCGTTGTGAATTTCGGCAAGGCGACGAAGGGTTTCGATGGAGGTCGAGTTCCGGTTCGCAGGACGCATCGAAAGTGCGAGGGGTTCATTGGACCGGAGCCAATTGCTGATCGTCAGGGCGGTGACACCAAATTTATTCGAGGCGGAGGCGATCCCGCCGCGTCCGCGTGATTTGTTAACTCGCTCGACATGGTTCAGGATCTTGTTCCTCTCCGCTTCGGTATACCGTTTTCCTTTCGAATTTTTCTTGGGATTTCTACTCATGTGGGATTCGACTGGGTAGGCTAGGATGTCGGTGACTGGAACCAAGCCGTTTTTCGGAGCTCTCCGATGAGGCATTGACTGGATCCTCTTCGCCCGGGCGGCCGATCCGGCCCGATTCTGGCGCCTTCGCAAGACGTGAAAAAGCTGCTAGAGGTTCGGCATGGGTCACTGCCAGACAGCCGGGCACCGCCGCGGGAAGGACTCGCACCACCAGATTGGGCTGGTGCGGGGCCAGTTCGGGGACGTTCCGCATGACGATTGGATCAAGTTTCTTTCGGAGACGGGTTTTGACGGTTACGAGGAAGGCAGTTGGTTGATCGACCTGGCGCGCTGCAGTGATGAAGCAGGCGCCGGGACCCTCGCGGACGAGTGGTTGCACAAGGTGCGCGCGGCCGGGTTGGAAATCTTTGCGCTCTCGGTGCACCTGCAGGGGCAGGCCCTCGGCGACGAGCCGAGCGCGAAGACGATTCCCTTCGTCGGTGGCGAGGCGCAGGAAGCTTACGTTTCCTGGCGGGCTGCGGGCCACGACCCGCCGCACACCGATCCCTACCACGTTCCGGAGGAGGTGGGACAACTCCTGCACGAGGGGGCCGAAGCTCAAATGTTGGCAGCGGTCCGCTTGGCAAGAGCGCTGGGCGAACGGCAGGAACGCAAGGTGCCCCTCACCGGCTTCGTCGGTTCTCCGGCGCACTGCTGGAGTCACTGGTTCGGGTTTCCCCCGCTGCCGGCCGAGATCGGCGGCCATAAGATTCCCGATGTGAGGCGGGTAAGCCTCGAGTTGCTCGCGGAGCGATTCGGCCCCTTTCTCGAGGCTTGTCGCGCCGCGGAGGTTACCTTCGATCTCGAGTGTCACCCGGGCGAGCGGGCCATGGGCGATCTGGAGTCCGCGCGTGACTATCTCGAGTTTCTCGACGCCGCAGGCTATGCCGATGTCATCGGCTTCAACCTCGATTGCTCGCACCTCGAGTGGCAGGGCGTCTCGGGGACTGCCTTTATCCGCGAGTTCGCGGAGCGCATCCACTCCGTGCATCTCAAGGGCGTGTGGGTTGCGGACGGCTACACCCGCGCCGGACGGCTCGGTGGACACCGGCCGATGGGACACCCCGAGAACGGGTGGAATTTCACGACTGCGGGCAGCGCGCGCGATGCCGTCAAGACCGAGGAAATCATCATCGAACTGAACCGCATCGGCTATGACGGCGCCCTCAACATAGAGTGGGAGGACAATGACGTGGAGCGCTTCGCCGGGGCGGCGGCCGCCCTGCAGGCGGTGCGGGCCTGTGACCTCCCGCCCAGCGGGATGAAGCACGATGAGATGTTGAACCAGTGACTACGGGCAGTTTCGAATTTCAAGGGCAAGGTTCAAAGTTGGCGTGAGGGCGTGTGGAATCAACTTTGAACCTTGAACCTTGAACGTTGAACTTTCCTAGGGCGTCAGCACGGCCTTCACGATCTTGCAGGAGTGCATCGTTTCGAAGGCCTCGTGCCAGTCGGGCAGTCCCCAGGTGCCGCCGATGGTGGGGCCGACATCCAGTTGCCCGCTCGCCATCATGGCGATGACCGCTTCCCAGATGGGCCAGTTGTGGCTGAAACTTCCCTGCAGGGTGACGTTTTTCTGCACTAGCGGGTCGAGGCTGAAGCCGAGGGGCTGCGGTCCCCAGCCGACTTTGCTGATCCAGCCGGCGGGGCGCACCACCTCGACGGCCAATTTCAAGGCGGCGGAGGCGCCGGCGGCATCGACGACGCCGTCGCAGCCCAGGCCGTCGCGTTCCTGGGCCCATTCTTTCACGCCATCGGTGAGGGGGGTGCAGCCGTAGTCCTTCGCGATGTCGAGGCGGGCCGCGTCGCCCGGCAAGCCGGCCACCGCCACTTCGGCACCGGCGAACTTTGCCATGAGGCCGGAGTAGATTCCGATCGGTCCGGGGCCGATCACCAACACCCGGTCGCCGGGCTTCACCTGTCCGTTGTTGATGACCGCATTGTAGGCCACGCAACACGGCTCGGTCAGTGCGGCGTGGGCGAAAGGGACCTGGTCGGGAAGGCGATGCAGGATACGCTGCGGGACCGGCACGTGACGCCGCATGGCGCCATCCACCATCGCTCCGTAGCCCTGCCGGGATGGGTCGAGGTTGTAGAGTCCACGCCGGCTCAGGGGGCTGTTGGGGTCGATGACAGCCGAGGTTTCGCTCACGGCGCGGTCGCCCACCTTCCAGCCGGTGACATGGGACCCGACCTCGCGGATCACGCCGCAAAATTCGTGTCCCAGCACCATGGGATAGTTCATGGTCCAGCTGATGCCGCCCTGCCACATGTGCAAGTCGCTGCCGCACACCCCGACTGCTTCGACCTCGAGCAGGACCTCGTCCGGGCCGATGGCCGGTTCCGGGATTTCGCGCAGTTCGACGCTGCCGGGTTCCGCAGCGAAATTGACGACCGCCAGGTCAGACATCGCTAGTTTCTCGGATGGTAGTTACATTTCACCTCGTCGACGTAACGCGTCAATTCGCCGAGCGGATCGTCGCCGTCGGTGAGGGGATGACCGATCACGAAATACGCCGCTCCCATTTTCGCGGCACGCACCGCGTCTTCCACGCCGAAAGTCGCAACTCCGACGGGTCCGGGCACGACTTCCAGCACCCCCGGCAGCCATTGCGTCGAGTCGCGCGTGTCGTCGGACCGCCACTCGTCGGCGCTGTAGTGCAGCATGATCAAGTCCGCCCCCCAATTGTGGCATTGCCGGGCCCGGCCGGGCTGGTCCTTGGCGCCGATCGTATCGACCACCACGCCGATCTTCAGCTTCCCGCCTTCGTCGATCGCGGAACGCACGGTTTCGTCGGAGGCGTTGGCGCACACCGTCATCAGGTGGCCTCCCTGGTCCTTCGTGCGCTGCACGTTCTTGGAGCCGGAATCCATCGTCTTGTAGTCGGCGATGACGGTCTTCCCGGGGAAGGATCGGACCATCTCCCCAATGGGTGCGAGCCCCTGGTGGGTGATCAGGGGGGTCCCGATCTCGAGCCAGTCGAAGCCCGCTTCCACCGCGATGGCGGCCATCTCAAGGGCCTCGCCGCTGGTCGGATAGTCGAGCGCGATTTGCGTGATCGGAAACGAAAGCTCCATGAGAGGGCGGAAGGCTGACCGCGCCGCCCGGACAAAGCAAGGCGCTTCCCGCCTCCGCAAGGGGGCCGGCCGGACACGGGCCAAAAGTCCGGCGCGCGCGAGTCCCGTCTTTTCCTGGAACTGGTATTACTCGCTCGCTCCGCCGCTGGCCGCTTCGGCGAACCGGATGCCCATCGTCAACCCCTGCAGCGAGGCGGCCTGTTGCTTGTCGAAGGCCTCCCGCTGGGGGGGATCGAGGACGCGGTCGACATTTCCGCCCATCGAGGACTGAAGAGTCGCCCAGTCGGTCTGGAGACGTTCCACCATGCCGGGTTGTTCGAGTTGATTCATCACTCCGCGGCCCTCCCAGTTCTGGCCGATTCCACTTTCGGACCGGCTCTCGTGCATCGCTTCGACCAGATCGGCTTCCTGTTGCTCGGTCAGGGGTGCCCCGGCCTCCGACAGGGCGGCTTTGATTGCGGGCATCTGCTCGTACTCTTCGCGCCGTGCTTCGAATTCCGTGTACCTGCGGTAGTCCTGTTCGTCGTTGAGAAACTCTTGCAACTCAGTGTCTCGTTTCTTTGTAGCTGCTTCGTACTCCTCGAGGATGGCGTAGCGGTCCTCCTTGTTCTTGTTGGCCATCATCTTCGTCCACAAGGCCTCTTCCGCCCCGACGGTGGGCCCGACGATATCGAGAAAGTACCCTTTCTCCTCCTCCGCAAAGCCGAACTCTGCGATCAGCGGCCCGAAGAAGCGCTCGGCCCGGGCCTTGTTCCCCCAATTCTGAAGAGCGGTGCCCGCTTCACTTTCGCTAAAGGCGCGAATCAAGTCGCCGATCTCCTCCTCGCGGCTCCGCTCCGGTTTCTCGTCCGCAGCCTCCCCGCCGGCCGGATCGGTCTTGACGGTGCGGCGTCCGCCCTCGGTCTTCCCGGCGAGCCTCGGGGAGGGCGAGAGGGGCCTCGCGCGCGTCGTGGTTGCACCAGGACCGCTCTTCGCGGTGGCGGCCTTCTTCAGCGAGGCGACCTCGCGTTCGAGGTCCGCGATGCGCCCCGTTCCCCAGACCACCAGTGCCGCGAGGAGAATGACTGCCACAATGGATGCAAGGAATCCCGCTTTCACTTTCATGATGGGGGCTGCCTATCACAGTCAATCTGGTCCCGCAGCCCGATTTTCGTGAGCAACTGGATCCGGATTCCCGTTCCGGGGAGGGCGGAGAACCTAAGCTGTTCAGGTTCAGTCAGTCGAGCCGGCCCTCGGCTCGCCGCGACAGAGGGGAGGTTCCTCCCCGGTTGGCTGCCGGGGCGGCCGTCCTTGCTACAAACTCTTCACCCGCAGGAACCCGGTGCCGGCGGGGAGCGTAACACGGATCGTGGTGGTGCTTGCGTTTGCGACCGTCTCGGAGGCCGGAAAGGGCTCGAAGCCCTGCAGAGTGGAAGAGAATTCCAGGAGATAGGACACCTCCGGGACGCTGGTGAAGGTCACCTCGAGGAGAAGATCGCCCGAGGGAGTGACTCCGGCGAGAGAGAGGTCGCGGATCGTGGCCTCGACGAGCGGGCGATTGGTTCGTTCGACCCGCACGAAGGCGGAGGGCTCCGGGAGCCGCCCACGGAGGGTTGTGACAAAGTCAGCGGCAATCGTGTCGGTCTCTTCGAGCGGCATGAAATTGACGAGATCGGTCGAGTAGGTGAGCCGGTAGGTGAGCCCCGGGAAGGAAGTGAAGACGGCCTCGAACCCGATGCCGGGCCCCGGGTCGTTGGTCTCCGAGAACGCGAGGAGGCGCAGGAAGTCACCCCGATCCAGGGGGTCCGTCATGTTGTCGAGTTCGACCGCATCCGAATCACCGTCGCGGTCGGAGTCGACGGAGCCGTTGTCGTCGCCCACCACGAATCCGAATGCCGGCTCGAGGCGGTCGTCGATGCCGTCGAGGTCGGTGTCGAGGTGGGTGAGCAGGATGAACGGGAAGGCTTCGACTGCGCCGCAATCCGGAGCTGCGTCGGTGGGTCGGGGAGCGCCGCGTTGGTCCCGTGGCGGCCCGTTTGCTCCCGGCGGTCCAAAATCGATCGCGAGGGAGCCGGGGAGCGGCGGCATGGTCGCGGTGCGGCCGCCGTAGTTGGCGAGGGGCGCGAGCCGGGGGTCGCCTGCGGTGATAGAGCCCAGCGACTCGGGGGCGGGGGTGCCTCGAAGATTGGCGTCGGAGGGGGCGGAATTGCCGGCCACAATCGAGCGCAGCAAGAGATGGCCTCCGCCGCCGAAATCGTACAGGCCACCCCCCGCGTCGGCTGAGTTTCCGGTCACGGTGGTGTGCTCGATCACCACCGTCCCGAATTCCCGGTGGATGGCGCCTCCCCACCGGTCGGCGGAATTGTGGGCGAAGGTGGAATTGGAGATCCGGCACTCGCTGCGGCCGAGATAAAGGCCGCCTCCGCAGTCTCCGCTGTGATTGCCGCTGAGAGTCGAGTTTTCAAGCCGCAGCGATCCTTCTTTGCAATAGATCGCTCCGCCGCAGTCGGTGGCGCCATTGTCCCGCAGCGTCATGTCCCGCAGAAGGAGGTCACTTTGGTCATTGAAGATACCGCCACCCTCATCCTGCGATGAAGATCCGGCCATTCCATCCGCGATGGTGAAATTCTCCAGCACGACCGAGTTGAAGGGCAGGATGGTGAGAACCCGGGAGAGGCCGTTTCCTGAAATCGTGAGGCCGGATTCGAGAGAACCGGCATCGATCCAGGTATCGTCGTCGATTCGGATCGGCTCGCCATCCAGGGTGATGGACCGGCCGTCCAGGGTCGGCAGGAAACGGAGCAGGTCGATCCCAGGCGCAGAGCGGGCCGCTGCCACCGCCTCACGCAGCGCGGTGCCTGCTCCTGAATCCGGGTCGGCCGTGCCGTCGTCTTCATCGACCACGGTCGTCACCTGGATCGCGTCCCGGGTGTCGAACCGGGAGACTGCTCCCGTCACGACCTGGCCACCAACCGTGGAATCGATTCGCCAAAAGTAGGACGTGGCGGGATCGAGGAAGTCGAGCAGGAACAGGCCGGAAGCGGTTGTCCCGCGCGATTCGAGCGCAGCGGGCGACTTTCCGAAGTAGACTTCGTAGGAATCGGCATCGGATTCGAGGTTCCAATAGAGGCCGATCTCCCGCGGCGAATGCCCGGCGGATCCATCGGCGGGAAAGATCATGGGCTGAAGGTTGTGTTCCACCGAGCCGACATCGAGGACCCCGTTGACGAGGCGTGACGTGCCGCGCTGATCGGTCGCAAGCAGACTCTCCGACGGGCTGCCGGCCGGGTTGATGGCGGCGGATCCCCTCGCCGGCGGCATGGTCGGGGTGGGGCCGCCGTAGGCGCCGAGGGGTGCGAGGAGGGCATCCCCCCCCACCAGGTTGACGCCCTCCAAAACGTCGATCACGCCTTTGAAATCCGGCGAGGGGTCTGCCAAGTTGCCCGCCACGATGGTGTTGACGAGATGGTTGTCGGCGGATTCGGCCGACACCCCGCCGCCGCTCGAGGATCGGTTTTGCGACACGGTCGAGTTTCGCAGGACCATGGTGCCTTCATTATAAATGCCGCCGCCACGCACCGGGGCGCGGTTCCGGGCCAGGGTGCAATTCAGGGCAATCAGGGTGGCCGCTTTCTGATTGTGAATCCCACCACCCCGGGCTGCGGCCCGGTTCTCGACAATACTGGAGCGGGACAAGGTCAAGCGACCGCGATTGATGATGCCCGTCCCGCTGGCGAGAGGGATTCCACTGCTATTGGTTTCAAACCCTGCGTCGCGGATGGTGCAAGCCCTGATGAGCGCCTCGACGCCCGGCTCGACCTCGAAGACCCCGGAGCGGCCGGCCCCGGAGATCGTCACGCCCTGCTGCAGGCCGGATCCGTCGATGTTGAGATCGGACCGGATTGGAAGCGGATCTCCGTCCAGGCTGATGGTCTTTCCCTCGAGGGCGGGATCGAAGCGAATCGAATCGCCCCCGAAGATTGTTTCGGCCAGCGCGAGGGCTTCCCGCAGAGAGAGATCGGCGCCGGATGCCGGGCCGGGGTCGTTCTCATCGAGAACCGTTGTGACCAGGAAGGCCGGCCGGGTCGTGAAGCTGAAAACGTCGCTAGAGACCGTGGCGCCTCCCACCGAGGAATCGATGCGCCAGAAGTGCGTCGTCCCAGGGGGAAGTTGCTCGACGACAAGGAGCCCCCCGTCGCTGGAACCAATCGAATCGAGGCGGTCCGGTTGGGTTCCAAGAAAGACCTCGTGGGAATCGGCGCCCGGTTCGATCGCCCAGTAAAGCGGGAGTTGGAAACTCGGAACGTCCACCGCTCCGTCCGCGGGTGCAGTCGCGGGAGCGGGACCGAACTCGGTGGCGCCGGTATCGACTCGGCTCCCGAGCACCCGCGCAAGCCCTCGCTGGTCCGCCGCAAACGGGCTGTCGTTGGCGGCACCGGCCGGATCGATGGTGGGGGAGCCGCTCACCGGCGGCATGGTGAAGGTGGGCCCTCCATAGTTGCCGAGTGGGGCGAGCCCGGGGTCTCCGGACAGAAGGTTGACGCCGGCCTCCACAAGGTCGCTGGCACTGATCGTCGAGTTCGCTGATCCGTCGCCCACGACCACGATGGAGTTCTCGATCCGGAGTTGAGCGAACGAGACGCTGACACTGATGGTGGAACTCGACGGGTGACTGTTTCCCACCACGGTGCACTGGCGGAGCGTCACATCTCCACTGTTGCTCCCGATCCCTCCACTGGAAAACTCGGAGCGGTTTCCGGTTACCGTGCACTGTTCGAGGACCAGGGGATGGCCGGAAATGTTGATGCCTGCCGCTCCGGTGGTGTTCGAATTGCCGGCGACGGTCGTGCCGCGGAGGATGGTCTCTGCCTGGCAATCCAAACCGGCCCCCCCGTGGTTTTTTCGGTTGGCCAGGACGTTGCAGCTTTCCAGGGTGAGCGGACCCCAGGCCACGATGCCGCCTCCCTCATTGCCGGTTACGGTGCACTCGACCATCGCGAGCGAGCCCTCATTCAGAACACCGCCACCGATTTCATCGCTCACCCCGTCCCGCAAGGTCAACCCCCGCACCAAGGCAATGCGGTCCGGTTCGACCCGCAGAACCCGCGAAAGTCGGTTCGCGGAAATCGCCAGCCCGTTGGGAAGAGCCGAGGCGTCAAGGCGGAGCGAACTGGTGAGGACGATCTCGCGGCCGTCGAGGACGATGACCGTTCCGTCCAGGTCGGGAGCGAAGCCCACCACGTCGCCGCCCCGGGATTTTTCGGCGTTCGCAATGGCTTCGCGCAGCGAGGTGCCCGCCCCGGCGGCCGGATCGACGCTGCCGTCGTCCTCGTCCTCCACGGTCGTGACCTGGATCGCCGGGCGGGTCGTGAACTGCTGCTCGGATCCCCCGATGGTACCCCCCGGACCCACCGCATCGATGCGCCAGTAGTAGGTGGTATCCGGAACGAGCGTCTCGCTCTTCCAGAGCCCGATGGTGGTGGTCCCGGCCGAGGAGAGGTTGCCGGGCTCGCTTCCGAGGAAGACCTCGTAGGAGTCGGCGTTCGGCTCGATGGTCCAAATCAGGGAGGCGCGATGGCCCGCGACACCGGTCGCACCCGGCGCGGGTGCCAGCTCGAACCCGGGACCGAACTCGACGGCGCCGACATCGAGAATCCCGTTCACCAATCGGCTGAAGCCGCGCTGGTCGCCGGCAAGTATCGAGTCGGCGTCCCCCCCGGCAGGATCGATGGCCGGCGAGCCGATCACAGGGGGCATCGTGTCAGTCGGTCCCCCGTAATCGCCGAGCGGGGCAAGCAGCGGATCGCCGCCGATGAGGTTCACCCCGAGGGAGGTCGATACGATGCCGAACAGATCATTGGAGACATCGCCGGATGAATAATTGCCGGCGATGATGGTGTTCTCGAGATGGAAGGTGCCGGAGTGCCTGGTGACACCGGCTCCCACTCCGCTCGAGACCCGGTTTCCGGCGACGGTACAGTTTCGCAGGATCAGGTCGCCGCTGGAGTGACGGATTCCTTTTCCATTGTTCAAGGCAACGGTGCAATTGATCAACGCCACTGGCCCGGCACCAGTGCTCTTGATTCCTCCCGCGGAGGTACTGGCTCCCGTATTTTCCGCGACGGTCGAATTACGCATCATGATCACACTCGCCGAGATGCCGCCGGTGCCATTGCCGGCGCTGATGTTTCGGGAGATGGTCGAATCGATGAGTTCGAGAGTCCCGGCGGCGATTCCGGCGGTTTCGGTGGCGCTGTTATCCGTCACGCGGCACGAGCGGAGGGTGAGCTTTCCCTCGCTTTCGATGCCGCCACCGCTGCCGTCCACCATGCCGTCCATGATGGCAAGTGACGTCAATTCCACCGTGGCGTCCGGGGCGATCGACAGGACCCGCGAGAGCCGGTTCGCGGAAACCTGGATGCCGCCGGCAAGATCGTCCGCAACGATCCGGAGGTCACCGCTGATTCTCAATTCGCTTCCCGCGAGGGTGATGGTGCCGCCTGCCAGTCCCGGGGCGAAGCGGATCAAGTCTCCGCCGAACGCGGAGTTGCCGGCTTCGATCGCTTCCCGCAGCGAGGTGCCGGTCCCGGCCAGCGGATCGAGAGTGCCGTCATCTTCGTCGAGCAGGGTCGTGACCAGGAGCGGACCCCGGGTCGTCAACGAGAACTCCGCCCCGACCGTTCTCGCCCCGTCGCGGATCGCGTCAATGCGCCAGTAATAGGTCGTCTCGGCTTCCGGGAACCGCATGCCGAAGCGACCGATCGCAGTGGTTCCCACCAGCTCGAGCGCTCCGCTGGTGGCGCCGACGAAAATTTCGAACTGGTCGGCGTCGGCCTCGATCGACCAGAGCACTTCCTGGTCGCCGATCGGGGCGGAGGTCGTCCCGTCCGGCGGCCACACGAGGCCCTGGGCCGGGTTGTGTTCGACCGCCCCGCTATCGACGGTGGCTCCGAGAGGCCGCGGGCCGCCCCGCTGATCGATGGGGAGCGTGGTGAGAGTGGATCCGCCGGCGGGATCGATGATCGGGGAGCCGGCGAGGGGGACGGCGGTGGGCAGCGGGCCCCCGTAGTCACCGAGGTGCGCCAGGACCGGATCTCCCCCGATGAAATTCACCCCCTCGGGAGCGTTGACGATTCCAAAAACGTCCGGCGAGGCAAGTGCCGCGTTGGCTGCCACGATCGAATTTTCAAGCCGGAGGAGCCGCGTGCCGTAAATCCCTCCGCCCCGGCTGGAGGCCACGTTGTTGAGGATCGTGCAATTGCGAATCACGGCGTCGGATTCGCAGTAGATGGCTCCACCGTCGCGGAGGGCGGTGTTGTCCGTAAATGTAGAATTCTCGACGGTGAGAGATTGCGAGAACCCGGTCTGGAAGATCGCGCCACCCAGCAGGCCGGTGTTGCCGTGGAAGGTGCAATCGTTGATCACCAGCTCTCCCGATGAAATGATGGCGCCCCCGCCGAACCGGGTGTCGCTTCCCGCGGTGAGGACGAGGGACTTGAGGGTGACCGAGAGGAAGCTATTGACATAGAGGATGGGAGATCCGCCTCCGCCGGAGAGGACCACGGCTTGCGCCAGCCCGGAGCCGTCCACCGTCAGGTCGTGTTCGATGAAAATTGGTCCTTCGACCAGCACGAGGGTCTCCCCGGCCAGGGTTGGCGCGAAGAAGATGCGATCGCCATCCTCGGACGCCGCGATCACCTCCCGCAGCGAACCCGGCGTGCCGTCCTGGATGCTGCCCACAACGAGATCACCTGCCCGGGACGCAGCGGGAGCTGCCAGGACGAGCAACAGCGGCGACAGGGGGAACCATCGGGGCATGCTAAAGCGCTACCACAGGAGGGAGGGCCAGCGCAACATCGCGGAATGACCGGCAAAGCTCGATCTTGTTGCATAAGAATAATGTGCCTTTTTCTGCTGGCGGGAGGGCAGGGTCCCCGCCTTCGTTTGACTTTGGACCTGGAACTGACAAGGTACGGGCGGAATCATGTTGACGCTCAATGGTCTACCCAAGCGCAGCTGCGCGGGGCTCACGCGCCGCGAACTTCTCCAGGTCGGAGGTGCAGGGCTGCTGGGATTGAGCCTGCCGCGCGTATTCGCCGCCGAGGAGGCGGCCGGGCCCTTTGATTTCACCGCGGGCCGGGCCAAGTCCGTCATCTTTCTGTTCCTCTTTGGCGGACCGAGCCAGCTGGAGACCTTCGACCTCAAGCCGGGCGCGCCGAAGGAGATTCGCGGGCCCTACGTGCCGATCCGGTCGCGCACTCCGGACCTTCTCATCAGCGAGCATCTCGGGCGGCTGGCGAAGATTTCCGACAAGTTCGCCGTGATCCGCACCATGAGCCACGACTTCAACGACCACAGCGGGGCGGCCCACTACCTCCAGACCGGCAGGCGTTGGCACGTGCCCATCGGAGGGGGATTTTCCCCGACGCCCCTGGACTGGCCGTCGATGGGCTCGGTCGTGCAGTACCTCGGCGAAAAATCGCAAAGAGGACTGGATCGCCCCGTACCGGCCTACGCCGCGGTGCCGAACTGGTTGGGACGATTGCAGGAGAAAGGCCAGTACCGCCGGCCGGGTCAATACGGCGGCTGGCTGGGCAAGGGATTCGATCCTCTCACCACCACCATCAACAAGCGCAGCGACGCCGACAACCCGTACTGGCGGGACTGCCTCGATGAGGAACTCACCTTCCAGATTGAAGGCCTCGCCCCCGACCTGGAAGTCGGGCGCATCCAGGAGCGGGCTACCCTCCTGGAGCAATTCGAGCGCCTGCAGAAACGCCTCGACACCGGGGCTACCCGGGCGCTCGACCAGCACCGTCGGCGCGCGCTCTCCCTCGTGGCTTCCGGCGAAGCGGCGCGGGCCCTCGATATCCGGCGCGAACCCGACGCTCTGCGCGACCGCTATGGACGGCACCTCTTCGGGCAGTCGTGCCTCATGGCGCGGCGCTTGATCGAGGCCGGGGTCCGTTTCGCGACCGTGCACTACGATACAGTGGACGGTTACAGCTGGGACTCGCACCGTGACAGCGAGGATGTCCGGAAGCATCTCCTGCCCACCTTCGACCAGGCTTGTGCCGCGCTGCTGACCGATCTCGACGAGCGCGGACTGCTGGATGAAACCCTGGTGGTGGCAGTGGGGGAGATGGGACGTACCCCGAAAGCAACCGGCAACTGGGGACGGGGCCACTGGAGCACCTGTTTCCCGTGTCTCATCGCCGGCGCCGGAGTGCGTGGAGGAATCGTCTACGGCAAGACCGACCGCCACGCCGCCTATCCGGAGGAAAACGCGGTCTCGCCCGAGGACCTCGCCAAGACGATTTACTGGGCCCTCGGCATCAATCCGGATCTCATGATTCCCGACCGCGAGGGGCGGCCGGTTCCGATCGTGGAAAGCGGCAAGCCGGTGAATGCGATTTTTGGATGAGAGAGGGAATGAAGTTGCTCACCCGTCGCACCGTGCCGTGGTTCGGTGCTTTGTTATCACTCGTGGAAGTGAGCGGGATCAGGGCAGCCCCGGAACCGCCGCCGCTCAACCACGAGCTCGCTCCGGCCCTGCAACTTTGGCTCCGGACCGATGCGCTGCAGCTCGACGACGGTGAGCCGGTTTGGGTTGGGCCGGACCAGGGCGGTCATGGGCGTGACGTGGCGGCCACGAGCGGGGTGCGGTCCGACGGCGTCGGACTTCCCGGTGACCGCCATCCCGATCACGCCCCGGCGACCAGTGGCGTCTTGCGATTTTACCAGACTTTTGTCAGGCTCTCTCATCCTCGAACGTTTCTGTCCCCGGAGTGAGCACTGAACCACGTCCCGGACATCTCCTGGGGGCCCTCACCCTCGTGACCGGCTTTTTTGGAGGCTCTTGTCTGGGTGACTCTGAGTCTCGTCTCACCTTCGAGCATGATATTCGCCCCGTCCTGAAAGAGTACTGCTTCGATTGTCATGGGGCGGCGGAGAAACTGAAAGGCGAACTCGACTTGCGCTTGCGTCGCTCCATCGCCCAGGGCGGAGAACACGGACCGGCGATCATCCCAGGCACGTCAGATGAAAGCCTGATCCTGCATAAACTGAGAGAAGGGGAGATGCCACCCAGGGGGAAGAAGGTGCCGCCGGAGTTGATTGACCGCATCGCGCGATGGATTGATGGGGGTGCCTCCACCGCTCGGGCCGAACCCGAGTCGCTGGCGCCGGGCCAGGTCAATATCACTGCCGAGGAACGCGCTTTCTGGTCCTTTCAGCCCGTCGTCCGGCCGGAGGTCGCGGTGATCGGGGTAGACGATGCCTGGCGGGTTCGAACTCCGATCGATGCCCTGGTGACGACGGCCGGGCACGATAGCGAGGAGTCATTCCGGTTTGCGCCGGATGCCGGCCGCCGCACCCTGATCCGTCGCGCCGCGCTCGACCTGACGGGGCTGCCGCCGACCAGGGAGGAGGTTGACGCTTTCCTCAACGACGCTTCGGACCACGCCTACGAGAATCTGATCGACCGCCTCCTCGATTCCCCGCACTACGGCGAACGCTGGGCTCGCCATTGGCTTGATGTTGCCGGATACGCCGACTCGGAGGGCGTGACCAATGCCGACGCGCCGCGCGAGTGGGCCTGGAAATTCCGCGATTACGTTATCCGCTCCTTCAACGCCGATAAGCCCTTTGACCGCTTCATTCTCGAGCAGCTCGCGGGCGATGAATTGGTTCCCCGCCCCCACAAGGAATTGACGCCGGAGCAGATCGAACTGCTCACCGCGACTGGATTTCTGCGCATGGCGGGCGATGGAACCGGCAGTGGGTCCGACAGCGAGGCGTCGCGCAATCAGACCATGGCCGACACGCTCAAGATAGTTTCCGATGCCTTTCTCGGCCTGACGCTCGAATGCGCGCAGTGCCACGACCACCGTTACGATCCGATCCCGCAACGCGACTACTACCAGATTCGGGCGATTTTCGAGCCGGCGCTCAATCCAAAGCAGTGGAGGAAACCTGGTGAGAGATTGATTTCGCTCTATTCCGAGGAAGACCACAAGAAGGCGGCCGAGGTGGAGGCGGAAGCGCTCGCGATCCTGGAAGAGAAGAAGAAGCTACAAGAGAAACACATCGAGGTAGCGCTGCGAAAGGAACTCGAAGCTCACTTCCCCTCCGAACTTCGAGAGCAACTCTACGCTGCCAACATGACCGTGAAGGAACAGCGCTCCCCGGAACAAGTGGAGCTCCTCAAGAAAAACCCGAGCGTCAACATCACCGGAGGCAACCTTTATCAGTACAACAAGAAGGCGGCCGACGAGTTGAAGGAGTTCGATGCCCGGGCTGCCAAGGTCCGCGAAAAAAAGCCGTTTCACGGTTATCTGCGAGCCCTCACCGAACCAGCCAATGCCAAGGTCGAAACGCGGCTTTTCCATCGCGGCGATCCCCGTCAGCCGAGAGGCGAAGCTCTCCCGCCGGCCGGACTGAGGATTACAGCTCAACCAGGCCAGCGATTCAAAATCCGGTCCGAAGACCCGGGACGCGAATCCACTGGCCGCCGCCTGGCCTTTGCCAAGTGGCTCACCAGTGGCGAGCATCCCCTCGTGGCGCGGGTGGTTGTGAATCGGGTTTGGATGCACCATTTCGGACGCGGCTTGGTGGGTACTGCCGGCGACTTCGGTGTCCTCGGGGAACGTCCCACCCACCCCGCGGTCCTCGACTTTCTGGCCCATGAATTCATGCGCAACGGTTGGAGCCTCAAGCATCTCCATCGTCTCATCATGCGCTCCACAGTCTACCGGCAGGGATCTGTCTCGCCTCACCCGCTGGCCTCCGTGCCCAAATACTCGAAGTGGCCGGTGCAGCGCCTCGATGCGGAGACGATCCGGGACCGCACCCTGGCTGTGTGTGGCAAGCTGGACCGGACCATGTTCGGGGCACCGGTTGCGGTGGGAGAGAACGATGCCGGCCAGTTCAGGGTCGGTGCGCCTCGCCGCAGCCTCTACGCCAGGACGCGACGCAGCCAGCCGGTGACACTCTTGCAGATCTTCGATGCGCCGTTGATGGAAACTAATTGCATCCGGCGCGATTCCTCCAACGCCGCCACCCAGGCTTTGATGGTCATGAATGGCGAGTTTCACGTCAGCAGTGCGAAGGTGTTCGCGGAACGCGCCCATCGCGAGGCCGGCTCCGAAGCGGGCGTATCCGCCCCCAAGATTGACGGCCTCGAGCTTCCGGAACATCTTCATCCCGGGATGGGTCCGGCCCTGGCGGATCAGATCGCGGTCGCTTTTGATTTGGCCTACGGGCGGCCCGCGAGTGAGAAAGAGATCCGCTCCTCGCTCACCTTCCTCGACCACCAGGTCTCCCATCAATTGACCAGCACCCCGAAGCCCAAAGCGCAGGACGCCCAGGCCGTGGCGATGGCCCGCCTTTGCCACGCCCTGCTGAGCTCCAACGAATTCCTCTATGTCGACTAGCGATCCAGTTCCTTCTGCGAATCATTCTCGTCGTGAGTTCCTCACGCGCAACGCGCTGGGAGTGGGTGGAATGGCGGTCGCTACCCTATTGCAGAGCGAGAAGCTGCTGGCTACCCCGGTGGGGAAACCACGCGGTCTGGAGAGTTTCGACCTTAAGCCGAAGGAGACTGCGCTCGCACCGAAGGCGCGTGCCATGATCTCGCTCTTCATGCACGGAGGTCCGTCCCACGTGGACTTGACGGATCCCAAGCCGGAACTCACACGCCTGAACGGCAAGGAGTACAGCGACCATGTCCAGTTCAGCTTTGTCAACCGCGCCAGCAAGACGCTGCTGGGCAGCCCGTGGAAGTTCCAGAAACACGGGCAGTGCGGAACCGAGATCTCGGAGCTCCTGCCCGAGACGGCCGGGATCGTCGACGACATTACCTTGATCCGGTCCATGCACACCGGACACAACGGGCACGAGGTCTCGATCCGCTACTGGCACGCCGGCATCCCCGGCGTCACAGGGCGGCCCACCCTGGGTTCGTGGCTCACCTACGGCCTTGGTTCGCAGTCCGACAATCTACCCGCCTACGTGGTAATGACCGATCCGGGTGGCCACCCGGTGGACGGCGTGAAGAACTGGAGCAATGGTTGGCTGCCGCCTCTCTACCAGGGCACCGTCGTTCGGGCCAAGGAACCACGGATCTTCAACCTCAATCCTCCCGCGAATCTTCGAGGCAAGCCGCAGCAGTACTATCTTGAGTTTCTCAAGGAGTTGAATCAGGCCCACCTCGCCAACCACCCCGGCGAGGCCGATCTCGAGGCACGCATCGCGGGCTACGAACTGGCTGCTCAGATGCAGACCGCCGCCACGGAAGCCCTCGACATTTCCTCGGAGTCCGAGGCCACCAGGATGCTTTACGGCATCGACCAGAAGGAAACCAAAGAATACGGTACGCGTTGTCTCATCGCCCGCCGCCTGGTTGAGCGCGGAGTGCGGTTCGTGCAGCTCTTCCTGAACGGCCAACCGTGGGACAATCACTCCGTCATCCGCTCCAACCTCCCGGGCGTTTGCGGCCGGACCGACAAGCCGTGCGCGGCCCTGGTCAGGGACCTCAAGCAGCGCGGCCTTCTCGACAGCACCATTGTGCACTGGGGCGGCGAGATCGGCCGTTTGCCGGTCACGGAAGACAACGGCGCACCGGAAAAGGCCGGCCGCGACCACAACGGTCAGGGATTCAGCTGCTGGCTGGCCGGGGGCGGCCTCCGCGGCGGCATGACCTACGGTGAAACCGACGAGGTCGGTCACCGCGCGGTGGTCGACAAAGTGACCCCCAACGACATTCAGGCCACCATTCTGAAGCTCTTTGGCATCGATCATCGCCAGCTCATCTACCACCACAACGGCCAGGAACAGGTTCTCACCGCCGGGCGCGAGGCGCGGGTGATCGAGCAGATCCTGGCTTGAGACCTCAAACGCGAGGCTCTCCCGAGGCTTCACCGACGACCACCTCCAGGGAGGGATCGAAATCGAGTCGTGGGTTCACCAACCGGGCGTCATTGCGGAGAAAATGGAGCGCCGCGGCCCGTCGAAACTTCCGGGAGGTATTGCTGGACGACTGGTGCAGGGTGTGACCGTGATGAAAGGAGACGCCTCCCTGCCGCACCGGGGCGGGGGTCATGGCATAGCGTGCCGCGATCTCCCCGGGGACGTGGAGGTTGAAGGGCTGATCCGGCGGGGCGGTGTGCTCGAGGATCGGCTCCGCGTTGCTGCCGTCCCCGTAGAACAGGCATCCGTTTTCGACCGTGGCCTCGTCGAGGGCTATCCAGGCCGTGACCATCGCGTCGCGCTGATCGGGACCGAAGTAGTAGTTGTCCTGGTGGATGGGCTTGGGGCCCCCGCCTTCCGGCGGCTTGAAAAAGACCTGGCTGAAGAAGACCCGGACGCCGCGGCCGATCAGTTGCTCCACCATTTCGACCAGTCGCGGGTCGCAAGCCAGGTCCCGGAAGACCTCTTGGTGGTAAACCGGATTGTCCATCTTGCGCAGGCGGCCCACCTCGGAGGACTTCCCTTCCAGGTACCAGTGGCGCTGGTCCTCGTTGATCTTGCCCAGGAATTCCTCCCCCCACCGGTGCGCCACCTCGATGGCAAGCTCCATCCGGTCCGGAGGAAAGACCCCCTCGACGGTGAGGTGTCCGGTCCGGGTGAAGCGTTGAATTTGTTCCGGAGTCAGCATGTCTGTCCTCGGTTTCCGGGAGTTCCCGATCTTCCGCCCGGAACTCCCATCGCACAAGGGGCAATACGCCGGAGCGCCCCTGCCGCGGGGTGTGGCGGTCAAGTTCGAGCCCCTGCCCTCCCGCGCCGTGCAAGGTGGAGTTCCTCGCTCCTTCGATCCCCCGTTTTCCCTTGAGAATGGGGTGGGAAGCCCGAGAATTACCTGTTCCGGCAAATATCGACAGTGACCCCAATGCCCAACTCAAACCGCACCGGTGTGCTGCGCCGCGGAGTCCTTTCGCTGGCGTTATCGATCCTTGGCTCCGGGACCTCGTTCCCCGAGGGCAATGCCAGCCTGTGGTCGGTCCGCCCGGTAGGGAATCCTGAACCCCCGCCGCGCGCGAAATCAGGGTGGGGGAACAATGCCGTCGATGCCTTCATGGCGGCAAGTCACGTGGAGAGTGGCGTGGCCCCCGCCCCAGCCGCAGATCGCCGTGCCCTGGTTCGACGGGCCAGCTACGATCTCACCGGGCTTCCCCCGGCGCCGAAACAGGTCGAGGCCTTCGTGGCCGATCCGCGGCCGGACACGGAAGCCTTCGCCGACCTCGTGGAGAAGTTGCTGGCCTCCGGTCATTACGGCGAGCGCTGGGGGCGGCACTGGCTCGATGTGGTGCGCTATGCCGACACCGCGGGCGAAAACAGCGATCACCCGCTCCCGCACGCATGGCGGTATCGCAACTGGGTGATCGATGCTTTCAACAACGACAAGCCTTACGACCAGTTCGTTCGCGAACAACTGGCGGGCGACCTCCTGGCGAAAAACCGGCCGCCGGAAGAACGAAGCGCCGGCATCGTGGCCACCGGCTACCTCGCCATCGCGCGGCGCTTCGGGCACGACATCGACAAGCGCAAATTCCTCATGTACGAGGACGCCATCGACAATCTCGGGAAGGCCTTCCTCGGCCTCACGATCGCGTGTGCCCGCTGCCACGATCACAAGCACGATCCGATCAGGATGCGCGACTATTACGCGCTCTACGCGGTGCTCGACAGCACGCGGTTCTCTTTTCCGGGTTGCGAACCCAAGCAGAAGCCGCGCGATCTGATCCCGCTTTCCACTGGCGACCTGGATGCCGGGAGGAAAGCGTGGGAGAAACGCCGGGATGAGTTGCAGGCGCAGTCGGGCGCGGCGGAGATGCCGGCCAAATCGAAACAGCTCAAGGAGATCGCGGGCAAGTGCGTCAAGCTCACCTCCAGCGGCGATGTTCCGGATGGCGGATCGGTGCATGTCAGCAAGGAGCCCATCCACCTTGACATCAGGAAGGGCGAGGCGATCCAGCTCTCGATCCTGCCCGGTGGCAGCCACGGCGCGGACACCACCATCCTCGACTACACCATCACGCACTCCGCCGGCGGGGAAACCACCAGCTGGTCGGTAACGGATCTGCTGGACGACCTGATTATCTCCAATCCGCACCCGGCGAGAAAGGGCGCGGCGTGGTGCTTTCTCGATACGGCCGGGGATCCGCGCTTCCTGACGAAGCGAAACGACGGCGTGGACGGAAAGAAGGAGCTGAAATCCTGGACTCCGAGCAGCGGGCTGCCTTCCGTCCTGGTCAATACCTCCGGGGCGCCGGTGAAGGTGTGGTACACCCTTCCCCCACGCACCTTCTTCTGCCATCCCAGTGCGAAGGGACCGGTCGCCATCGCGTGGCTGAGCCCGGTCGAGGGAAAGGTCACGCTCCATCTCAAGGTGAGCGACGGGCATCCGGGCTCCGACGGGGTCTCGTGGCGGCTGGAGCACTTCGCCGATGCGGGCATGGCGGACGCCTACCAGGCGTTGGGCGCTGTGAGCATGCCGCGGCCCGAACTTGAGAAGGCGATCGCCGAACACACCGCCAAAGAGCCGAAAGTCCAGTTCGCCTATGCGGTTGCGGAGGGCGATCCCAAGCCGGCCCGGCTCCAGGAACGAGGTGATCCCGAGATTCCCGGTGATGAGGTCCCCCGGGAATTCCTTTCCGTGCTGGGCGGCGGCCCGCTGGGGGACGCCAAGTCCAGCGGACGGCTCGCCCTGGCGGAAAAAATTGCGAGCCGGGACAACCCGCTGGTGGCGCGCGTGATGGTCAACCGCATCTGGGCCTGGCATTTCGGCCGCGGCCTGGTGGCGACTCCGAACGACTTTGGCAACCACGGGACGCCACCGAGTCACCCCGAGTTGCTGGATTTCCTGGCGCGCCACTTTATCGAGCACCGGTGGAGTGTGAAAGCCATGCACCGTCTTATCATGGCGAGCGCCACCTACCAGCAGGAGGCGCGGGACGGCGGCCCGCCGGAACGCTTCGCGTCGTTCGTCCGCCGCCGGATCTCCGCCGAGGAGTTGCGCGATACCCTCCTGGTGGCATCCGGGAAACTCGACCTCACGCCGGGGGAAGCCCATCCTTTTCCACCGGAAGCCGGCTGGGGTTTCACCCAGCACGGCCCCTTTGCAGCCGAATACCCGACCGACAAGCGAAGCGTCTACGTGATGCGCAAGCGCAACCGCAACAGCCGGTTTTTCGCCCTGTTCAACGGGGCCGATCCCAACGCCAGCACCGCCGGGAGGGATGTCACGACCGCGCCCACCCAGGCGCTCTATTTCATGAACGACCCCTTCTTTCACGAGTGCGGGGCGAAGTTTGCGGAGCGAATCCGCAAGGCGGCGCCCGATCCGGAGGGCCGGCTCGATTTCGCGTGCCGCCAGTTGTTTGCCCGGCCGGTCACGAAAGGGGAGGTCGCGGCCTTCGAGGAGTTCGCCGGGGCGCTCGGAGCGACTCTGACCGGGGACGCGGAGGCGAAAGATGTGGAGGTTTGGAATACGTACGCGAGAGTGCTCCTGGGGAGCAACGAATTGCTGCACATCGATTGAGATGGACTATCCGCTTGAACCTTCCAGCCGTCGCGGCT
The DNA here is from genome assembly GCA_963580345.1 of Verrucomicrobiia bacterium. Taxonomy (GTDB): domain Bacteria; phylum Verrucomicrobiota; class Verrucomicrobiia; order Verrucomicrobiales; family Akkermansiaceae; genus Roseibacillus_B. The sequence continues at coordinate 30,475 of CAUZKZ010000007.1, forward strand.
TCCTGCGCTCCTTCGTGGCGGGCTCGGCCCTCATGCCGGGGCTGCTGAAGGAACTGGCCGCAGCGAATGGCACCGCGATCGACCCCCTCGCGCCCAAGCCGCCGCATTTTCCGGCGCGAGCCAAGAATGTCATCTTTCTGTACATGACGGGCGGGGTCTCGCACGTCGATACCTTCGACCCGAAACCGAAGCTCAAGGCCGATGTGGGCAAGGAGGTGAAACTCGATCACCCCGAAATCAAGGATCGCCCCGGCTACGAGCGCATCTTTCTCAAGGCCCCGCAGTGGGAGTTTTCTCCCCAGGGTCAGTGCGGGACGGAAGTGAGCACTCTTTTTCCGCACCTGGGCACCTGCGTCGATGACATCGCTCTGATTCGGTCGATGCACACCGACCACTCCAATCACTACAATGCCACCCTCGGCATGCATACCGGGTCGTACGCGTTTGCGCGGCCGAGTCTTGGAGCGTGGGTGAGTTACGGACTCGGGAGCGTGAACCAGAACCTGCCGTCCTTCATCACCATCGCCCCGAAGCAGACCTACGCGGGAACGCAGGTGTACGCCAGCGATTTCCTGCCGGGCGCGCACCAGGGGACGTTCGTTGTCCCCGGGCCGGAGCCCATCGCGAACATCAAGCCCCGCGTCGGCACCGCACGGCAGCAGCTCGAACTGGAGGCTCTGCAGAAGCTCAATCGGCAACACCTCGCGGCGCGGACGGGGCACACCCTCGCGGAGGCCCGAATCAAGAGCTTCGAGACCGCGTTTGGCATGCAGATGGAGGCCCCGGATGCCTTTGACTTTTCCAGGGAGAGCGATGCCACGCACAAGCTGTACGGCTTGCAGCGCGGGAGCACGGCGGGATTTGCCTGGCAGTGCCTGGCCGCTCGCCGCCTGGTGGAGCGCGGGGTGCGCTTCGTGGAACTCATCGATACCGGCTCGTCGGGAAACTGGGATTCGCATGGCAACATGATGGATCACGTCGGGCTGGCCAAGAACGTCGACCAGCCCATCGCCGGCCTGCTCAAGGATCTGAAGTCGCGCGGCCTCCTGCAGGACACCCTGGTGGTCTGGACCACGGAGTTCGGACGCACGCCCTTCAACAACAAAGCGGACGCGACCGGCCGTGAGCACCACCCCTGGGCCTTCAGCTCCTGGCTGGCCGGCGCGGGCGTCAAGCCCGGCATCGTTCACGGGTCGACCGACGAATACGGCATGCGGGCCGAGCAGGATCCTGTCCACGTCCACGACTTTCACGCCACCATCCTTCACCTCATGGGCCTCGACCACGAGAAGCTCACCTACCGCCACAGCGGTCGCGACTACCGGCTCACGGATGTCTATGGGGAAGTCGTGAAGGGCGTCCTGGCGTGAGCGTTTCCGAGCGCAACGGCGCGCCGCCGCGTTCCGAGGCTCGCCAGAAGCGCTGCCATCATGAGCCCCGCCGAATCCGGCTCGGGAACATAAGTGACGGTCAGCACCGGCAAGGTCCGGCGGTTGGTGGTAAGGTCGAATGAGAAGCTGTCACGGCTGTCGAATCGCTTGGCAGTGGCTGAGACCGATTCGTCGCCGAGGAGGATCCACCCGAAGTTCTGCCCCGGATCGTCCAGCCAGCATTGCGCGTCCGCAATCATTCGGGGTTCGCTCCAGGTGTAGAATAGATTGCGATCCCCGATCGCGGTGGTGGCGCTGGCCTGCGGCAGGAAATCTCCTCCCGGCAACTGCCAGAGCGTGGTGTCGAACTCGGCATGAAACCAGGTGGCGTCACCCAGGATGGCATTGGCGCCCCCGCCTTCCTGTCCGGAGGCGTCCGAGGCGGCCTCTCCCCAGGTCGAGGTGAGGCGATGGAGCGAAACGTCGGTGGTGACGACCGGAGCGGTGATGGTTTGGGAGAGATACAAGCGAAGGGTGACCTCCGTGATGATCGAGCCGGCTGGAATCTGCGCGGCGAGATCGAAGCCCACCAAGGCGCGGCGGCGAAGCCCCTCGTTCATATCGGCCACCCGGCCCGCGAAGATGAAATCACCTGCGCCGTTGCTCGGGTTGAGCTCGGAACTGGATGGATCGAATGGCGGGGCGGGCTCGTAGATGGTGTTGTCCGCGGCGGGCAGAAGTTCGAGAGTGGCGGCGTGGGCGGCAAGAGCGAACCAAAGCGAAAGGATGGCACAAATCACGACCGGGACGGTCGTGCCACGCAATCTCGGACGATCAGTCCTGGGCACGGAAGCGGACGAAGAAGTGATCGAGACCGGGCGGCAGACGCAAGACGATTTCCTCAATACCGTCGCCGACCAGACGCGAGTCGAGCTTGGTCGAGTTACCCGAACTAGGCCAGAGCTAGTGTTAGTCTGGGCGTGTTGACGGTATGTTTCAAGTTGTAGAGGAAGTCAATGCCTGGGCGTAATGAGGCCGCAGGTCGACTGGAGGCCTGGCATT